>NZ_JBEXLA010000027.1:127216-144288 GCF_040609715.1 Streptomyces sp. NPDC004610
ACGGCGGGCCGGAGGGCGCCATCGTGGCCGCGTCTCACCCACCCCGGCCGACCTCCCACCCCCTCCCCGGCGGCTCGTCATGATCGACACCTACGGCGACCCCGGCACCCCCGACCGGCGTGGACCCGCCCGGTATCTGTGGTGGCTGGCGCGGAGTCAGCCGGGGCGGTCGGCGGCCGGGGCGACGCTGGCCAGTGTCTGGATGGTGCTGCTCGCGGCGACCCCGTTCCTGATGGCACGGGCGGTCGACGAGGGGCTCGCCGGGGGCGACTACCCGGCGCTGGTGGGCTGGAGCGCGGCCCTGTTCGGGGCCGGTGTGCTGAACGCCTGGCTGAGCATCATGCGGCACCGCACGATGACCCGGGTGCGGATGGACGCCAACTTCCGCACGGTCAAGGTGGTCGTGGACCACTCGGTGCGGCTCGGCTCCCGGCTGGGGCCGCAGACCGGCGCGGGCGAGGTGACCACGATCGGCGTCGGTGACGTCCAGACCATCGCCACCGCCCTGACCGCGGTCGGCCCCGGCGTCGGCTCCCTCGTCGCGTACGCGGTGATCGCGGCGCTGCTGCTGTCGGTGTCGCCGCAGCTCGCCGGGGTGATCCTGCTCGGGGTGCCGGTGATCGTGGTGCTGGTCGGCCCGCTGATGCGGCGGATCCAGGGCCGGGAGGCGGCGTACCGGGAGACGCAGGGCCTGCTGACGGCCCGGATCGGCGATCTGGCGGGCGGTCTGCGGGTGCTCAACGGGCTCGGCGGCAAAAGCCTGTTCGCGGACGCCTTCCGCGCCGACTCCCGGCGGCTGCGCGCCCAGGGCTACCGGGTCGGCCGGATCACGAGCTGGATGCAGGCGCTCGGCATCGGGCTGCCGACGGTGTTCCTGGCGGTGGTGAGCTGGCTGGCGGCCCGCTCGGCGGCGCGCGGCGAGATCACGGCGGGCGAACTGGTCGCGGTGTACGGCTATGTCGCGGTGCTGGTGATCCCGATGGCGTTCCTGGTGGAGTGCGCCCACCAGATCAGCCGCGCCCTGGTGGCCGCCGACCGGGTCGTACGGTTCCTGCGGCTGGCGCCCGCGGCGGACGCGGGGACGGCGGACGCCCCCGCCGAACCGTCGGTGCTGCACGACCCCGAGTCGGGCGTCAGCGTCCTGCCGGGCAGGCTGACCGCGCTGGTGGCGGACCGCCCGGCCGACGCCGCCGCCATCCTCGACCGTCTCGCCCGGCACACGGAATCGGCGGCGACCTGGGGCGGCGTACGGCTGGACGAGATCCCGCTCGCGCAGGTCAGGGCGCGGATCCTGCTGGCCGATCACGAGGCGGACCTGTTCGCGGGCCCGTTCCGGGAGGTGGTGGACGGCGAGGACCGTGCCGACCGGGAGTTGGAGCGCGCGGTCCGTACGGCCGCCGCGGACGACATCGTCCAGGCCCTCCCCGACGGCCCCGACTCCCCCCTCGACGCCCAGGCCCGCAACCTCTCCGGCGGCCAGCGGCAACGCGTCCGCCTGGTCCGGGCGCTGCTCGCCGACCCGGAGATCCTCCTCGCCGTGGAACCCACGTCGGCGCTGGACGCCCACACGGAGGCCACGGTCGCCGACCGCGTACGGGCGACGAGGTCCGGCCGTACGACCCTGCTCACCTCGACGTCCCCCTTGGTCCTGGCCCAGGCGGACACGGTGATCCATGTACGGGACGGCAAGGCGACGGCCACGGGCCCCCACACCCACCTCCTGCGCACCGACCCGGACTACCGCGCCCTGGTGTCCCGAGCCCCGAAGGACGACACGGAGTGACGGAAGAACAACGCCGCAGCGAGGGACGCGGGGAACCACGCGGGAACACCCCGGCACCCAACCAGCCGACCGCACGGCAACACCGCCGCAAGGGGCGCGGGGAACCACGCGGGAACACCCCGGCACCCACTCAACCCACCGCACCCCAACCCCCTCAGGGGCGCGGGGAACTGCGCGACCAGCCCCCACCCACCCGCACCCGACAACCCACCCCGCCCCCTACCCCTACCTCCACCCCGAACCCCACCCTCACCCACCTCCCCATCGCCACCCGCCCCCAGGTCCGCCGCGCCGTCACCACCCTCATCCGCGCCGACCTCCCCCTCTTCACCACCGTCCTCACCCTCAACTCCCTCGCCGCCCTCACCGGCCTCGTGGGCCCCTGGCTGCTCGGCCGCATCATCGACGAGGTCCGCACCGGCACCGGTGTCACGACCAGCACCACCGTCACCACCATCGACCACCTCGCCCTCGGCATCCTCCTAGCCGCCCTCGCCCAACTCCTCCTCTCCCGCGCGGCGCGCAACGCGGGCCACCGCTTCGGCGAACGCACCCTCGCCCGCATCCGCGAACGCTTCGTGGACCGCGTCCTCGCCCTCCCCGCCGCCACCGTGGAACGGGCCGGTACCGGCGATCTCACCGCCCGCGGCACCGCGGATGTCGCCACCGTCGGCACCACCCTGCGCGACGCGGCGCCGGAACTCTTCGTCAGCGGTGTCCAGGCCCTCTTCCTCCTGGTCGCGGTGTTCACCCTGGACCCCCTCTTCGGCGCCCTCGGGGTGTTCTGTCTGACCCCGATCGCGCTGGTCCTGCGCTGGTATCTGCGCCGCGCGCGGGACGCCTATCTCGCGGAGGGCGCGGCCACCTCCGAGGTCGCCGAGGTGATCGCGGCGACGGCGGCGGGCGCCCGTACCGTGGACGCGTTCGGGCTGGCCGCCAAGCGGACCAAGGTGAGCCGGGAGCGCCTGGAGACGGCCCGCCGCACCCGCTTCCGCACCCTCTCCCTCCGGACGGTCTTCTTCCCGGCCGTCGAGATCTCCTACATCCTGCCGGTGACCGGCGTCCTGCTGATCGGCGGGGCGCTGCACGCGAACAGGGCGATGACCCTGGGCGCGGTGGTGACGGCGGCGCTGTATCTCCAGCAGCTGAGCGGCCCGTTGGACGAGATCCTCATCCGGGTGGAGCAGTTGCAGAGCAGCGGGGCGTCGTTCGCGCGGGTGGAGGGCCTGGCCCAGACACCCTCGGCCACCCCCTCGGCCACCTCTGCGGCTACCCCCTCAGCCACCCCTTCGGCCACCCCGCAGAGCGGCCCGGCGGGCGATCTGATCGAGGTGCGGGACGCGCGGTACGCGTACGACCGGGGCGGTGAGGTGCTGCGCGGGGTGGATCTGACGGTCCGGCCGGGTGAGCGGCTCGCGGTGGTGGGCCCGTCGGGCGCGGGCAAGACGACGCTGAGCCGACTGCTCGCGGGGGTGGACGCGCCGAGCGCGGGGGCGGTGACGGTGGGCGGCGTGCCGGTGGCGGCGCTGGACCCGGAGCAGTTGCGCCGCCAGGTGGTGCTGGTGACGCAGGAACACCATGTGTTCCTCGGTACGGTCCGGGACAATCTGCGGATCGCGGACCCGGCGGCGCCGGACGCGGCGATGTGGTCGGCGCTGGCGGCGGTCGGCGCGCAGGAGTGGGTACGGGAGCTGCCGGACGGCCTGGACACCCGGCTCGGCGGCGGCACCGGAGGCCATCCGACCGACGGTTCGCGCGCCCAGCAACTGGCGCTGGCCCGCGTGGTGCTGGCCGACCCGCACACCCTGATCCTGGACGAGGCGACGGCGCTGCTGGACCCGACGACGGCCCGGCACACCGAGCGCGCGCTGGCCGCCGTGCTGAAGGGCCGTACGGTGATCGCCATCGCGCACCGGCTGCACACCGCGCATGACGCGGACCGGGTGGCGGTGATGGAGGACGGCCGTCTCACCGAACTCGGCACGCACGACGAACTGGTGGCGGCGGAGGGGGCGTACGCCCGCCTCTGGCACACCTGGCACGGCGAGACACCACGCTGACACCGCGCTGCCTCGGCACCGACTCGACGCCGACTCGACGTCAACCCACCCTTGACCGACCCTTGAACACCCTTTGACCTGGCCCGGAGAGAAGAGAACTCCCTCCACCCCTCCGCATATCGAACGCGAACTCCTGCCCAACGAACGAATTCCGGCCAACCTTTGACGCGCCCCTGACAAGCACGGTCCCTGAGTGCCACCCTTCCCAAGGCCCCTCCCGGCAACCCCACGCACCCCGCCGGGAGCACCCCGGGCCGTACGCATCTGGTGTCCCGTTCTGCCCGGACGACCTCCTGGCCGCCCGGTCATCCCTGGTCGCGCGACCCGTGGCCATGCAGAAGGAGTCAGTGTTGAGCAGTACTCCCTCCCACAGACCCACCCCCCACACCCCCCACACCCTCCCCACCCCGCGCCGCCGCCGCGCCACGGCCGTCGCCCTCGTCGGGGTCGCCGCCTTCCTGGCCGCCGCCGTGCAGTCCGGCGCCGCGACCGCCGCCCCGGCCCAGGCCCCCCGGTCCGCGCCGGTCACCGCCGCCGACCCGGGCGCCCTGCCCGCCGACCTCACCCCCGCGCAGCGCACAGCGCTGATCCGCGCGGCCGACGCCGACAAGACGGCCACCGCCGCCGAACTCGGCCTCGGCGCGCAGGAGAAACTGGTCGTCCGGGATGTGGTGAAGGACCAGGACGGCACGCTCCACACCCGCTACGAGCGGACGTACGGCGGGCTGCCGGTGCTGGGCGGTGACCTGGTCGTCTCGACGGCGAAGAACGGCACCACGGAGAGCACGGTCAAGGCGACCCGCGCCACGATCTCGGTCCCCTCCCTCACCCCCACCCTCGCCCCCTCCAAGGCCGAGAGCCAGGCCCTCGGCGAGGCCCGCGCGGAGAAGGCGAAGAGCCCCGCGATCGAGACGGCCCCCCGCCGGGTCGTCTGGGCGGCCGAGGGCACCCCGACCCTGGCGTACGAGACGGTCGTGGGCGGCCTCCAGCACGACGGCACCCCGCAGGAACTGCATGTCGTCACCGACGCGAAGAGCGGCGAGAAGCTGTACGAGTGGCAGGCGGTGCGCAACGGCACCGGCAACACCCAGTACAGCGGCACGGTGCCCCTGACCACGACCCAGTCCGGGACGACGTACAACCTCACCGACGGCGCCCGCGGCAACCACCGCACGTACAACCTCAACCGGGGCACCTCCGGCACCGGCACCCTCTTCTCCGGCTCCGACGACGTCTGGGGCAACGGCACCGCCGCCAACCTGGAGACGGCCGGCGCCGACGCCCACTACGGGGCCGCGCTGACCTGGGACTACTACAAGAACGTGCACGGCCGCAATGGCATCCGCGGGGACGGCGTCGCCGCCTACTCCCGCGTCCACTACGGCAACAACTACATCAACGCCTTCTGGTCGGACAGTTGCTTCTGCATGACGTACGGCGACGGCGCGGGCAACGCCAAGCCGCTGACGTCGATCGACGTGGCCGGCCACGAGATGACCCACGGCCTGACCTCCGCGACCGCGGGCCTGATCTACAGCGGCGAGTCCGGCGGCCTGAACGAGGCGACCTCGGACATCTTCGGCACGACCGTCGAGTTCTACGCCAACAACGCCTCCGATGTCGGCGACTACCTCATCGGCGAGAAGATCGACATCAACGGCAACGGGACGCCCCTGCGGTACATGGACAAGCCGAGCAGGGACGGCGCGTCCAGGGACAGCTGGTACTCGGGCATCGGCTCGATCGACGTCCACTACTCCTCGGGCCCCGCGAACCACTTCTTCTACCTGCTCAGCGAGGGCAGCGGCCAGAAGACCATCAACGGCGTCAGCTACGACTCCCCGACCTCGGACGGCCTGCCGGTGACCGGCATAGGCCGGGCGAAGGCCGAGCAGATCTGGTTCAAGGCCCTCACCACGAAGTTCACGACCACCACCAACTACTCGGCGGCCCGCACCGGCACCCTCGCGGTGGCGAGCGAACTGTACGGAGGCACCACCTCCGTCGAGTACAAGGCCGTGCAGGACGCCTGGGCGGCCGTGGCGGTCGGCACCCGCTCCGGCACCCCGGGCGGCACGTCCTTCGAGTCCACGACGGATGTCTCCGTCCCGGACAACGGCGTGGCCGTGAACTCCGCGATCAGCGTCACCGGCCGCACGGGCAACGCCCCCGCCGCGCTCCCGGTCGAGGTGGACATCATCCACACCTGGCGCGGCGACCTCGTCATCGACCTGGTCGCCCCGGACGGCACGCTGTACCGCCTGAAGAACTCCAGCGGGTCCGACTCCGCGGACAACGTCCAGGAGACGTACACGGTCAACGCGTCCTCGGAAACCGCGAACGGCACGTGGCAGCTCCGCGTCCAGGATGTGGCGTCACAGGACACCGGGTACATCAACGGGTGGAAGCTGACGTTCCCGTAGGGGGCGGAGGAATCGGCTGAGCCGGGCCCCGCCGCGCCTTCCCTCCGGGGGCGTGGCGGGGCTCTCGCCGTCCGAGGGCATACCGGTCTGCTCGCCCGCCGCTGCCGCCCCGACGTCGGCTACGCGGCTCGCCCTTGCGGCTCAGCCCAGATAGGGATAGGTACCGGCGAGATAGTCGCCGATCTGCTGGCGCATGCTGGGGTGGATGTCGTACTGGTCCAGATCGGCGGGCTGGATGAAGCGGACTCCGTCGGCCTCGTCGTTGATCGTGGGCGCTCCGCCGACGGGGCGGCCGATGTAGGTGTTCTCGTACTGCTGGCGGATCTCACCGTCGGTGTAGGCCACGATGTGCTTCGGGTTGGTGTAGACGCCGAGGAAGCCGGTGATGTCCGCGATGATCCCCGTCTCCTCCAGGCACTCGCGGATCGCGCACTGGGCCGCGGTCTCACCGATGTCCTGGGCACCGCCGGGAAGGGCCCACTGGCCGGTGTCGCGGCGCCGCTGAAGCAGGATGGCGCCGCTCTCGTCGGCGACCAGCAGGTTGCTGGCCGGGATGAGGGTGTTCGCCTTGGGAGCGGTCGGGTCGTTGTAGTACTCGGTCCTGCCCATGGCCGGCGATCCTCTCCTCTTCGGGCGCCCACGGTCGGGCGGCCCGGACGGCGCCGAGGCTTCGAGCCTAGGTGTCGAACCACCCGGTGCCGTCCGCTTCTTGAGGGCTCAGCCCGCGAAGACGACGAATGTGCCGGTCGTGAGACCGGAGAAGGTGATGAGCTGGCGGGGTTTGAGGAGGGTGAAGGCGGCGTGCATGCCGAGGCCCGCGGCAACCGCGTAGGGGATGGTCTGCGGGATGAGGAGCGCCGGGGGCAGCGCGGCTTCCACGATGATCACGGTGAGCGCTGCCGTACGCCACAGGCGGATGTCGCGAGGTGTGAGGTTTCCCTTGCGGCGGTGGACGAAAGCGGGGACCGCGTGCTGGTGCCGGTGTGCGAGCCGGTCCTTGAGCTGGGCGTGGGTGTGCATCCACTGGGCGAGGAAGAGGCCGGTGCGGAACTGGCGGGAGCGGAGTTTCTGGTAGGCGCTGTTCCAGTACAGGTCGGTGGCGACCAGCACCAGCAGGGCCTGCGCCCAGGTGTTGGCGGTGCTGGTGCGATGGTCCAGGTGCAGCCCGTGTCCGAGGTCACCGGCGACGAGGAGACAACCACCGGTCAGCAGGCTGAAGCGCACGGCGCTGGGGCTTTTGAGGTAGAGCAGGTCCAGGGCGGCTCCGGCGAGGACCAGCAGCAGGGACAGACGCGGGGTGATACCGGCCGCCAGGGTGAGGGCGGCGACGGTCCGTGCGACGAGCGCGGGCCGGTAGGCAGCGGCAAGGATCTGGGCGCGGGTCGGTCCGTAACGCTGCTCGGCGAGATGAAGGCTGAGGGATCCGGGTGCGAATCGCCTCCAGCCGCCCTGTCCCACGGAGAGGACGAACCGTACGGCGAGGACGCTGCCGTAGACGATACGGAAGAGCTGGACGCGCGCGGGATCGGTGGAACTGGTGAAACCGGAGGTGAGAGCGTCATAGAACCACACGGCTGTCCTTGACGGTGATGGGCTGCTCGCCCTTGGCGGACAGCACGCGGCCCTGTCCGTCAATGCGGAGGTACCGGCCGGTGCGGATCTCGTGCTCGATGATCACCTGGAGCTGGGGTGGAGGGAGGAGGAACGCACCTGGAGAGAGGTGGGTGTAGGGGTTGACGGACTCGGTGCTGCCGTCCGGCAAGGTGCCGGTGAGGTCGATGATGACGAAGGTGCCGCGGGAGAACAGGGGGTAGCGCATCCAACGGCCCGGCCTGGGGGTGAAGCCGGTGACCATCCAGGCGGCGAGGGCGGCGGTGACGGCGGCCTGGGCTGTGCTCAGCAGGGTTGCGGGCATGACGGATGGGCCTCCGGGTGGGAGGAGGAAGGGGATGTGCCTGGGCGAAGGCGGAGTTACTCGGGTCTGGGGGGCCGCTGCATGAGTACGGCCGCCGCCTCGTCGGGGGTCATCCTGCCGTGCAGGACGGCGGTCACGACCGTCGTGATGGGCATGTCGACGCCGTGGGCGCGGGCGAGGCTGATGACCGCTTCGGCGCTCTTGACGCCCTCGGTGGTCTGACGGGTGGCGGCGGCTGCTTCGGCGACCGTCAGGCCGCGCCCGAGATGGGTGCCGAAGGTGCGGTTGCGGGAGAGCGGTGAGGAGCAGGTGGTGACGAGGTCGCCCATGCCGGACAGTCCGGCAAGGGTCGCGGGCTCGGCGCCCAGGGCGGTGGCGAGGCGGGTGCTCTCGGCCAGGCCGCGGGTCATGATCAGCGCGGCGGCGTTGTGCCCGGATTCCTTGCCGGTGGCGATGCCGACCGCGAGGGCGATGACGTTCTTGAGGGCCCCGCCCAGTTCGCAGCCGATGACGTCGGTGGAGGTGTAGGGGCGGAAGTAGGGGGTGTGGCACGCCGTCTGGAAGCGATGTGCGGTTGCCTCGTCGGTGCAGGCGACCGTGGCCGCGGCCGGTTGCCCGGCCATGATCTCCCGGGCGAGGTTCGGCCCGGACAGCACGGCGATGCGGGCACGGTCCACGCCGGTCCCCTCATGGATGATCTCGCTGGCCCGCAGCGCGGTTGCGGCCTCGATGCCCTTCATGAGGGACACGACCACGGTCGCGGGCGGGATGTGTGCCGCCCAGGCGGTGAGGCAGTCACGCAGACTCTGGGCAGGCACGGACAGGACGAGGAAGTCGGCGCCGTCCAGCGCGGTGGCGGGATCGGTCGTGGCCGTCAGGCCCGGGGGCAGGTCGATGTCGGGAAAGTAGGCCGGGTTGCGGTGGTGGGTGTTGATGGCGTCGGCGATCTCACGCCGACGGGCGTGCAGGACGGTGCTGGTGCCCGCGTCGGTGAGGATCTTGGCTGCGGCGGTGCCCCAGGATCCGGCGGAGAACACGGCCGCGCGGGCGGGGCGCTGGTTCACGTGCGGGTCCTCTCGCTCGGTCCGGGTCGGGGACCTGTGGCGGGCGGGGGCATCGTACCGGCGGACACAACGTTCGAGACAGCAACGGGTCTGTCCGGCCGCTCCTCTGGGCAGGCAGCAGACCATGAACAGCTTCTCTGCCGCACAGGCCCGGCACCTCGCCGAGGAGGAACTCAGCGGCAGGCTCCCCCGGCGGTGGGCGCATTCACTGGGTGTGGCCACCCGTGCCACCGAGGTGGGAACTCTCCTCGGCAGGAACGCCGATCTGCTTGCCGCCGCTGCCGCACTGCACGACGTGGGTTACGCGCCACGCCTGGCCGTCACCGGGTTCCATCCGCTGGACGGAGCGCGCTTTCTCCGGGACGAGCGCGGTGCCGACGAACGGCTCACCCGGCTGGTGGCGAACCATTCGTTCGCGCTCCTGGAGGCGGAGGAACGGGGGCTGAGGGCGGAGCTGGCCGCGGAGTTCCCGTTGCCGGAGGACCCGCTTCTGGTGGACGCCCTCGTGTACTGCGACATGACGACGACGCCCGACGGCGGCCGGACCACCGCCCCGCAGCGGGTCGCGGAGATCCAAAGCCGCTACGGCCCAGACCATGTGGTGGCGCGGTTCATTCGATCGGCGGCGCCGAAGATCTTCTCCTCGGTCGAGCGGATCGAGGCGGTGCTGAGGGCTCAGCCCAGGAAGGGATAGGTACCGGCGAGATAGTCGCCGATCTGCTGGCGCATGCTGGGGTGGATGTCGTACTGGTCCAGATCGGCGGGCTGGACGAAGCGGACTCCGTCGGCCTCGTCGTTGATCGTGGGCGCTCCGCCGACGGGGCGGCCGATGTAGGTGTTCTCGTACTGCTGGCGGATCTCACCGTCGGTGTAGGCCACGATGTGCTTCGGGTTGGTGTAGACGCCGAGGAAGCCGGTGATGTCCGCGATGATCCCCGTCTCCTCCAGGCACTCGCGGATCGCGCACTGGGCCGCGGTCTCACCGATGTCCTGGGCACCGCCGGGAAGGGCCCACTGGCCGGTGTCGCGGCGCCGCTGAAGCAGGATGGCGCCGCTCTCGTCGGCGACCAGCAGGTTACTGGCCGGGATGAGGGTGTTCGCCTTGGGAGCGGTCGGGTCGTTGTAGTACTCGGTCCTGCCCATGGCCGGCAGTCCTCTCCTCTTCGGGCGCCCACGGTCGGGCGGCGGCCCAGACGGCGCCGAAGCTTCGAGCATAGGCGTCGAACCACCCGGTGAAGTCCGCCCTCTTGAGGTGCAGGAGCGGGTTGGCGCTGGCGGGTCGTCCCCAGATGTGGGGGTTGACGAGCAAGTTGTCGTCGTAGCGGAACAGGGATGCGTAGAGCGTGGTGTCGTGAAGGCGCAGGGCGCATCCGGCCTCGCCCAGCAGCGGACGGTAGTAGGTCAGCGAGGCTCGGATCTTGGCGGCGAGGGTGTCGCCGATCCCCTCCTCGCGGCCTCGGACGGACACTGCCTGTCCGTACGGGTCGCCGAAGCACAGGCGCACCCGCACTCCGTCGGCGGCGCGCTCGGAGAGCATCTCGGCGACGCAGGGGTTGGACTGGGCGAAGAAGGTACCGGAGAAGACGAGGACGCTGATCTCGTCCCGGGCTCCTCGCAGCAGCGAGAGCCAGACATCGCGTGGCACGCTGGCACGGTTCTGATAGGTGCCGATCAGTTCGGTGCCCGACCCGTCGAGCGTACGGCCGGGTCGCTCGGGAGGCGCGGGCGGCCAGAGGAAGGTCTCTTCCACGCGCAGATGCCGCGCGGCCCGAAAGCGGTGCCGGGCATGGGGAGTGCGTCCGCCCAGCCACCGGCTCACCGTTTTGGGGTCCACCTCGCAGACCTCGGCGAGCGCTTCGGGGGAGACTCCGCGCTGTCCGAGCACCGTGCGCAGTCGGTCGTTCACAGGACTATGGAAGCGCTACCCGCAGGATCGGGCAAGGACGTTTCGGGACGTTCTGAGATGTCCTCGGACCGTCCCCGAACGCGGTGACGAAGTCCCCGTCCGGAGAGCGACCATCAGGGTTCCCCCGCAGACAGTCAGCCAAGGGAGCCGATGTGATCGGGGAAGTCACCGGTATCAGGAAGATCCGGACGCTCTACCTGCAATTGCTCTACCGCTGCAACTTCACTTGCCTGCACTGCTTCCACGGCGAACGCCTTCGGTACACCGATGCCTTCAGCACCGAGGAGGCCGCCGGTCTCCTCACCCTGATGCGGGAGGAGTACGGCACGGAGGCGGTGACCCTGCTCGGCGGGGAGCCGTTCATCCACCAGGGCCTCACGCAGGTCGTCCGCCACGCCAAGGAGGGGCTCGGCCAGCGCGTCGAGATCTGCACCAACGGGTACCGGATCGACCGGCGCCTGACCGAGATCGCCCCGCACCTGGATCTGCTCAGAGTCTCGCTGGAGGGACTCGGGGCGACGAACGACGGCATTCGCAGGCAGGGCAGCTACCGCAACGCCCTCGACGTGCTCGCTCTGGCCAGGGACATCGGCGTTCCGACAGGCGTGACCATGACCATCACCTCGCGGAACATCAGCCAGGTCCTGCCCCTCACCCGTGTTCTGGGACAGCTCGGGGTCCGAGAACTGAGGCTCCACCACCTACGGACGGTCGGCAACGCCGAGAAGCACCCCGAACTCCAGGTCACCGCCCCGTCCGCCTACGGTCGGCTCCGCGAAGAGCTGGCGTCGGCAGACCTGCCCCTTGCGGTGATCGTCGATGAGGACCTGTCCGAACGGGGCGCCCGCCTGGACTCCGCACCAGCCATCAGGCCCCGCGAGATCGACCGCATCGAGGCCGACCCTCGCGGCGCCCTGACGATGTCCTGCAAGGCCGTGGGCAAGGATGCGCACGCCTTCTGGTACGAGAAGGCCAAGGGACGTATTGTCCACCGGCCGTCCGGCACCGACGAACTCGCCCTAGCGATCCCGGACGTGGTGTATGCCCGTGTCTGATACCCCTCTCTTCGAGAGCCTGGAGGGTTTACGGGGCACCGGAAAGTCCACCCTGGCACCCCTGCTCGCCACCGCCCGGCAAGCAGTCCTCGTCCCGACCGTTCCGAGGGTGTACGAGTCCCTCCGAAACGCAGTGGACGAGGGGACGAACATCGAGGCGCGAATGTGTCTCTACCTCTCGGCACTGTTCACTGCGGCCGAAGAGATCCAGCATCACCTGGACAACGGCGTCCCGGTCGTGGTCGAAAGCTACTTCGCCCGATGCCTCGCCACTCACCGAGCCCTGGGCACCCGGCTCGACGTGACGCTGCCACGCCATCTGCCGATTCCCACCGGCTACCACCTCGTCTGCGCGGAGGACGAACGACGGCGCCGCCTCGCCGGCCGGAACAAGCCGGAGTCCCGGTGGGACGCGCTGACGGAAACCGTCAGCGACCGGGTCATGGCCGCCTATTCCTGGTTCCCCATGCACCACGTGGACACGTCGGGGCGTGGCCCCGAGGAGGTCCTCCACGCGATCACCGGCACTGTGGCCACCCAAGGAGCGCACTCCCATGCAGACCCGGAGCCTGTGGGAACACACCCTCACCTTCTTCCCTCAGTTCCTCGCCGCGCTACGGGAGCGCACCGCCCCTGACTCCACCGTCGCGGTCATCGGCGCGAGTGACGGCAAATTCGTCCTCCCTCTCGCCGCCGCCGGACACCGCGTCGTCGCCATCGAACGCGACGCGGTCGCCCTCCACGGAGGTGACGTCCGCCTCCCGGGTGACAGGCGAGCACACGCGCCGGGGCTGATCGACCGGCTGCAACGCGAGGAACTGACCCACCGCGTACGGGTCGTTGAAGGCGACTTCCTCAACGGCCCGCCGCTGGACCTGCGGTGCGATGCGGTCTGGACGAGCTGCTCATGGCACTACAGTGCCAACCACCGCCGACCGCTCGCCGAGTTCGTCGACCGCATGCAACGCCTGGTCGGCACGGGAGGTGTGTTCGGAGCGGAGTTCATGATGCCGGTCGAGAGTCGTCACCATGAGATCGAGCACTACAGCTCTCCCGAGCGCTTGCGCCCCCACTTTCGCGACGGCTGGGAAGTCCTGCTCACCCTGCGCACCGGCGAGTTCACCGAGCGACCCCATGTCGGTCGGCCCCATGAGCACACCCACCGCATGGGCGTACTCATGGCGGCCCGATCATCCCCCCGCACCGACCGCTCCTGAGAGAAGGCCGAATGAAGAACGAGTACGAGGCGAAGTTCCTGGCCGTCGACACCGCCGGCCTCCAGGCCAAGCTGACGGCTCTCGGCGCCGTCCAGGCGCTCCCCCGCACCCTCCTGACCCGCAAGATCTTCGAGAACGACGTCCTCGATGGCGGGGCCTGGCTCCGCCTGCGCGACGAGGGCACTCGCTCGACGCTCACACTCAAGCAGGTCACCGACGCCACGACGATCGACGGCACCCAGGAGATCGAGACCGAGGTGTCCGACCTCCACGCCATGGCCGACATCCTGCGCCGGGTCGGCCTCACCGAGGTCCGTTACCAGGAGAACTACCGCGAGGAGTGGCGCTTGGGCGAGGTCGCCTTCGACTTCGACACCTGGCCCGACCTGCCCACGTTCCTGGAGATCGAAGGACCGGACGAGGCGTCTGTCCGGGAGGCCGCCGCGTTGCTGGACCTCGACTACGCCGAGGCCCGGTTCGGCAGCGTCGACGAGATCTACAAGAGCGAGGCCGCGCGGGACATCCTCGCCGAGCCGACGCTCTTGTTCGCCCAAGAAGGGAGGGAGGAGAACGCCTCCCCGACTACCCGGGCCTGACCCCGCCACGCCCCTCCGGGAAGGAAGGGAGTGACGGGGCTCCGGCCGTCGTCAGACCGCCCCGAACTCCCCGAGCTTGACGCTCGCGACGAAGGAGGCGAACGAGGCGACGGGGAGGTCCAGAACGGGACCGGCCGGGTTCTTGGAATCCCGGACCGGGACGACACCGCCGGAGGCGGCGAGATTGGTGGCGACCTCGACGCAGTCGCCGCCGTTGTCGCTGTAGGACGAGGTGAACCAGCGCGGGGAGTCGTCGGTCGTCACGGGATGCCCTTTCGTACCTGCTCGATCATGGCCACGGATGCCGCCGGAGACAGGGCTACGGCCTGTAGCTGATGGTATGCCGTAAAGACGGCCGCCACGGAAGTGGTCTCCCGGTCGAGATTTCCCTGTGCCTGGGACTCGGCGTAGTAGACCACCGACCGGTCCGGCATGGTCAGCAGATTGACCGGCAGGTTGAAGGTGCGGCGCTCGCCGATCTCGTAAGGCGCCATCTGGAGAAGGGTGTTGGGCCGGTCGGCGAACTCGATCAGCGACGCCAGTTGGGCGTCCATGACCTCGGCACCGCCGACCGGCCGTCGGATACAGCTCTCGTCCATGGTCACGAACACCATGGGAGGCACGGAGCGCAGCAGCGTCGCCTGCCGATCCGCCACCAACGCGACCCGCCGCTCGGCCTGTTCGGGAGTGACGGCACCCCGCCTTATCGCGCTGTCGGCCAGCACCCGGGCGTACTCAGGGGTCTGCAACAGACCGGGAATGACGCCGATGTTGAAGAGCCGGATCTCCACCGCCCGGCCCTCGAATTTCACGTACTCCGGGAACCCCTCCAGCATCGCGCCAACCCTGATCTCCCGGTACCCGCGCTCGAACGCGTCCGTCGCGCCCACCAACCCGAAGGCCACATCCGCACTACGCGAAAAACGAAGAGTCGGAGACTTCCGGCCGGTTTCCACGGCAGAGATATGCACACTGGAATAGTCCATGCGGAGCGCGAGCTGATCCTGGGTCCAGCCGCGCGCCTCCCGCATGCTGCGTAAACGCGCTCCGAAGGCCGCTTGCGCCGAGGCGTCCGGGTTCAATTCCTTGCGATTCAAAGGCCGTTCACCAACCTTTCGTTCCACCTGGGCAGTTTGAAGTCTTCCCAGCTCTCAGCCACGATTCCTCTCCCCAGTAGTCACGCCACTACGGAGAGGAATACCTATGATCGCACGGAGTGTTCCCGAGCCCGGCACGATCATGGTGGATACCAGCCAAGGCGACCGCGTCGGCGAATTCCGTGACGCCATCGGGCCTTACTGGTTCCTACGCCCCATGCGCGGCGGTACCGAATGGGAGGCCGAACCCGAGCACGTACGCCCCGCGACCCCCGCGGAGCGACTCCGTGCCGAGACTGCCAGGGTCAATGCCCGCAGTCGGGGATCGCTGCTGTGAGCGGCCGGGCGGACTACTTCGCGCACGTCCGGGCCGAAGGAATGGTGTACGGCACCGGCCGGACCGTGCCGTATCTCCTCTCCACCACCCGGAGCTTCTCCCCCGTCCTGGCGCTGCGCTGGCTGCGCGACGAGGCGTTGCGGCTCGCCGACCGGCTCGATCCCGACCCGCAGCGCCTCGTATGGATCGGCCCCGCGTTCCGCGCCGCGCCGACGCCCGTACCGGACTGCCCTGCGGCGCTGCGCTTCTGGGCCACCGGCCCCGCCGTACGACGGGAGGCCCGCGAACACCTCAGATCCGGACGCCCCCTCGTCGCCGCCTTCCCTGACCTGGACTGCGTCTACACCCTGTCCGTCCGGCTCGCCGAGAATCCCGGGAGGTAGCCCCATGGACCGCGCGACCGACATCGAAGAGGCGCGCGCCGCCGTGCATGCCGACCGGCCGACGGTCATCGCCCGCTACCGCGCCCTGGAACCCGTCGCCCTGATCGCCGCCGCCTACGGCGTCCCCGCCGGCTGGCTGCGGGCGCGGCTGGACGAATGGGGGGAACCCCGCCGCCCTCTGTACGCGGCCCACCTGCACCGCCGGGCCGCCGGACATGTCTTCCGGGGGCGCCCGGTCGCCCCCCGCTCCACCGAGGAGACGCGGGCCGCCCAGGCGGAGTTCGTCCGGCGGCGCGCGACCGTGATCGCGCAGTACGAGGACGGTCAGTCCGTCACCGCGCTGGCCCGGGAGTTCAAGGTCAGTCCGACCTGGGCCGGTGAGCGGCTGGACGAGTGGGACGTACCGCGACGTAAGCGCCCTTCCCCCCGCCGCACCCCCTGAAGGCCCTCCATCTCAGGCCCTACGCTGGGCCCATGTCCTTCACGTACGAGGATGTCGGCGGCACGCGCGACCCCGGCTTCTGCCCGCCCGGATTCCACCGGCTCCATGTCCGCACCCGCATCGGCGAGGGACACGCCCTGTTCCGACGGGCGGCGGACGCGGTCGGGGGGTGGGAACTGCACCGGGCGATGGGCATGGGCGTCGACGCCGCCGCCGAGCGCGCCGCGCCGGATGTCGATGTCACCGTGACCCTGGCCGGGGTGATCAAGGCGCCGTGCCGGGTGGTGTGGACGGTGGAGGAGTATCGCCGGTCCGGCTGGGCCTACGGCACGCTCGCCGGGCATCCGGAGTGCGGGGAGGAGTCGTTCGTGGTGGAGCGCACCGGGGACGGGACTGTCTGGCTGACCGTCACGGCGTTCAGCCGTCCGGCCAAGTGGTACGCGAAGGCGGGTGGGGCGGCGACGCGGGGGCTCCAGCATGCGTATGCCCGCCGGGCGGGGGTGGCGTTGCGGCGGTTGTGTGCGCATCTGGATGCGGGGTGAGGGTGGGGGCATCGGGGTCGAGTGCGGGTGGGTGGGGCGGGTTCGCGCAGTTCCTCCCCCAGAGGGGGTACCCCCAGCGCCCCTGAGAGGGACATCGCCGTCGTCGGGTGCGGGTGGGTGGGGGCCGGTTCGCGCGGTTCCCCGCGCCCCTGAAAAGAACGGCGCCGTGGTCGAGTGCGGGTGGGTGGGGGCTGGTCGCGCAGTTCCCCGCGCCCCTGTGAGACGCCCGCGTCTTTTAGGGGCGCGGGGAAC
>NZ_JBEXLA010000028.1:0-141893 GCF_040609715.1 Streptomyces sp. NPDC004610
GAGTGGGGAGTTTCCCTGTCCGCGGGGAGATTTAGTGTCCGCCAGCGGGCGACTGATCGTGTCCGCCACCGGGGAGTTCAAGAAGTCCGTTGACAGGCGGGTTGGTGGAGTTGTGGTGCCCCCTTGTGTGCCTGGAGTTTGTGGCAAGGACGCCGTTGGCGTGTGGCCGTCAGTCTTCTGCGTGTTCGGCGAGGTATTCGAGGGTGTCTTCCGCGGTGACGATGGGGAGCAGGCGCTCGTACTCGGCGTAGTCCTGGTCGGTCATGAGGGCGACGGCGTCGCCGACCACGGAGCCCTCCGGGAGCTTGGCGAGGTACTTGCGGACCAGGTCGATGAATGCCTGCCGTATCGCGTCGACGTCGCGCAGCCAGTCGGCCTCACGTCGCAATTGGGCCAGCCCGGCGGCCTGCTCTTCCGGAGTGATGGTGTTGAGCAGGAGGTGTTCGGCGCGGGTGAAGGGCCGCCCGTCGCGGTGATAGGGGCGCTGGGGGTCGTCGCGGTGGCCGTACCAGTCGATGTCGGTGAAGAGGACGACGACGTCGGGGCGGATGGAGGTCTGGGGCATGGGGGCTTCCTTGGCGGTGTCGTGTGATCGGTTTGCGATGGTGAGCGGTTCGGGGCGGTGTCTGTGGGTCGGGCTTGGGGCGTAGCGGTGCGTTTTTGCGCGGGAGGCGTGGGCAACGGGGAAGGGCTTTCGCTCCGGGCGTGGGGCGGCTGCTGATGGCTCTGGCCGATGGGTGGTCGGGGACATCTGCCGGTGACTTCCCTTGCTGGGTTGCAGTGGTCAGCGGCGTGGTGTGCGGGGCGTCGACGGGGTCGGCGTCTGCCGAGCGGGGGCTGGCTGGCTGTTGGCAGGAGCGGCCGAGTGGGCTTCCGCTGCCGGGACGCCGTAGGCGGGGAGGTCCGCGGTGCGGCGTAGACGCCAGACGAGGACATCGCTGATGGAGGTGGCGCTGGTCAGTTCGCGGCGCCGGGTGGCCTCGCCAAGGAGAGCGGCCGGGTTGTGGCCGGCGGCCTGAGCGTCGGCGAGGGTGGCTGCGAGGGCCGGCCAGCCGGGTTCGGCGAGGATTCGGTCGGCCAGCTCGGGCAGAGCCCGGCGCACTGCGGCGGAGTGGTGACGTTGCCGCGATGGGGCCAGATGCCGCCCCCGGTGGTTGAGCAGGGCCATGGGGTGTTCGGCGGCGGCCTGGTAGGCGGCGCGAAGGTGTGCGGCGGCCCGGTGGGCGGCCTCGGCCTGCTGGGCGTGCTGCTTCCTGGCGTGCCAGTGCGCGGCGGCGGTGATCAGGAAGAGCAGCATGTCGATCGCCATCGCGGTGGTGGCGCCGTCCTCGCCCCGGCCGAGGGCCGGACCGCTGTGGACGAGGTCGCGGGCGGCTCGGCGCAGGGCGTTGTCGTGGCCGCGTGCGGCGCGGACGTGGGAGCGGGAGGCCCGTTCGAACGCGGTGGCGGCGGCCTGTAGTTCGTGGTGGGTGTGGGTGGCGGAGGTCTGGGCGAGGGCGTCGAGGACTTCTCCTGCGGCGGCGATTTGGGCGGCGATGACGGCGTCGTCACCGTGGTCGATGACGCTCAGTGCCTCCCAGGCGGCGGCGCTGGCACGGCGGCGTGCGGTGGCGGGCCCGGTTACCGGTTGCTGGGCGGCGTCGTCGGAGGTCTTGGTCCAGCGTTTGCGGATGCGGGGCAGGGAGAGGTCCGGGGCGAGTGTGGAGCCGGAGTAGAAGACGGGTTCGCCGTGGGTGTTGAGGTCGTCGGGGAGGGCGACGGTGTAGCCGAGGGTGTCGCCCGACGGTGCGGTGCGGCGCCGGATGAGGACACCGGCTGTGGTGAGGCGGGTGAAGAACTCTTCCTCGCTGGCCGTGCCGGCCGCCGAGCGGCGGACCGTTTCGCGGAGTTCCTCGCGTGGTGTGCGCTGCCGGTGGTGGCGGTCTGCTTTGTGGCGTTCGGCGCTGGTGGGGCGCTTGGCGGCGGTGCCGTCGCCGGGTTTGACCCGGTGCAGGTCGTAGTCGGCTTCGATGCGGCGGCATTCGGTCTGGGCGCGCTGTCCGGAGCGGTGGTGGTTGGGGCGGCGGCCGTCTTCGCGTACGAGGGTGGCGATGAGGTGGATGTGGTCGTCGGCGTGGCGGACGGCGGCCCAGCGGCAGCCCGCGCCGTCGCCGGGGTCGATGCCGGTGGCGGTGATGACGCGGCGGGCGATGTCGGCCCACTCGGTGTCGGTGAGGGTGCGGTCGTCGGGGGCGGCGCGGACGGAGGCGTGCCATACGTGCGTGGTGGGGCGGGCGTGGTCGGTGAGGAGGTGGAGGGGTTCGTCCAGGAGCCGGGCGAGGTCGCCGAGGGTGTTGTGCGGGTCGCGTCCGGGGTCGGGGGCGAGGCCGTCGGAGGAGGCGACGAGGTGGGGGTCGGTGTGCTCCTCGCGGCGGCCGGGGCCGTAGAGGTAGGCGAGCAGGCGGGTGGTGCTGCGGCCTTGTTTGTGGATGGAGGGGATCAAGCGGTGGTGCCTTCGGCGTGCGGTTCGGTCATGCGGGCGGTGAGGTGGCGGATGCCGTCGATGGCGTGGCGGACGGCGGTGATCGTGTCGTCCAGGTTGTCGGGGTGGGCGCCGCTGTTGAGGGCGCGGGCTGTCTGGTTGAGGTTGTTGTTCGCGTGCCCGAGCTGGCGCCGGAGTGCGAAGAGGGCGGTCAGGGTGTCCTGCTGGGTGGCGATGGCGGCTGCGGTGCGGTCGAGGTCGCGGGCGGCGGCGAGGGCGCTGTGGGCGAGGAAGCCGGCGACGCTCATGCCGGTCGCTTCGGCACCGGCGGTGATGGTCTCGTGCTCGGGTTCGCTGAGACGGACGCTGTGGGCACGGCGCTGGGTACGGGCTCGCAGACGAGGCCTGCCCCGACGCCGTACCGGCTGCGGTCCGCCCCCGGCCGCAGCCCCCGTCTCCGGTGCCCCCTGGCGCGGGAGACGGCCCGCCACCCCCGGGGCGGGCACGGGTTCGGACGCACCCCCGGCGGGGGAGTGTCCGAACCTCCAACTTGCTCCGCCGGTGGCAGGTCCGGTGGGTATGCCGTTCCGCTCGGTGCGGTGTTGGCAGTGCTGATCGGACATGTGTCGGTCTCTCTGTGATGCGGTCGATGGGCTGTGATCTGTGAAGCTGACGGCTCGCGGTCTTGGGTCTTGATCGGCACTCGGTTCCGGGCGCTGTTCGGTCCCCCCGGTCCGGCGTTGGTCCGCAGGGCTGGTCCGCGGTCCCCTCCTGGTCCGCGCTATGGTCCGCGGTCCCCGGTCTGGTCCGGGATGTGATCCGCGGCTACTGTGCGGGCCCGTGGTCCGCGGTCCACTCGCTGATCCGCCCCCCGAGGTTGGTCCGCGGTCCGCAGGTTGGTCCCCGGACCACGGTCCCTGTCTGGTCCGCGGCCGGTACGCCGGTCCCGGTCTCGACCCCCGGACCAGGACTGCTTCGGGGACCGACCGAACCCCCTGAGCAGCAGCTTTCCAGGAGACGATCGCGTGCTGGTCCCATGAGGACAGACGGTCGGTCCCCGGTCCTGAGCACGCAGGGGTCGCGAAGCGGTCCCCAGCCCGGTCTCAGGTCCACGGCCCACGGTCCTCAAAGTGGTCCGCAGCCCACGGTCTGGTCCGCAGTCTGGTCCGGGCCGTGGTCCGCGGCGTGGTCCGCAGTCTCCAGACCGCGGTCCGCAGATGGTCCGCGCCCCCGGACCAGACCCGGCTCCCACCCCTCCGCAGACGAAGACAACCAACCCCTCACCCCGCCCGGACTCGCGGTCCACCTCATGCGGCGGTCCGCTTCCGGTCCACCCGTGCCGCAGCCCGGTCCACCCGCGACGGATGCGGTGAGGTGCGTGTGGCGTTCCCACGGACGGCGCCGTCGGGACCCACCCGGCGCTGGCGGCACGGCTCTCCCTCTGCCGCCTGGCACCACTCGCAGCGGACACCCAGCGGGTCGGGTGCACCACGGGCGATGGCGGTTTCGCGGGCGGCGCGGGCCGGCCGGAACCGGGCCAGCTCGGCGCGGACCGCAGGCGGGATGCAGGACCCGATCCCCCGCAGCCGGACCTCGATGCCCCGGGGCGGGCCACCACTGATCTCTCGATGTGTCGAGACGGGCACCGCACCAGCGGCCACAGCGCTGCGCCTGCTGCGCAGTTCGGCTCGCCAGGCGACGGGATCATCGGGATCGGCAGCGGGGGTCGGGTCGGTGTGCCGGTCGAGGCGTTCACGGCGGTGGGCTCGCCACCTGCGGGCGATGTCCGCCGGGAGGATCGGGTACGGCGAGTCGAGGACATGGGCACGTATCGTTGCGCGGATGTCCCAGCCGTGGGCGGTCGTGAGGGGCACGTCGTGGAGCAGTTCGTGCCACTGGGCGAGCTGGTCGCGGGCTTGGGCCGGGTCGGTGCGGATAGCGCGGGGGTCGAGGCGTCCGGTGTAGGCGAGGGCGGCGGCGGTTTCGCGTCGGTCCAGGGCGGGTCACTCCGTTCCGGTGGGTTCGTCGAGGGCGGCGAGAAGGGCGGCCATGTGCTGCTCGCTCCGGGTCATGCGAGGCGCGGCGGCGGGGGAGCCGTCGGGTACGGCGTAGAGGTTCGGCCGACCAGGAGCGGGGGTGTGCTCCCGGGTGATCCAGGCACGCCAGTCGGCAGCCCAGGCAGCAGCGGAACGCGGCTGCCACGAGTCCCGGTAGGTGCGCCATTTCTCATCGGCGGCACGGAGGGCGTTCTCGCCGAGGCGGTCGAAATGGCCCTGCTGATGCAGCCAGGCCCGGGTGTCGTCGCCGATCTGCCATTCGCCGGATGCGATGAGCGGAGCAGAGCTGCTGCTGCTCTTACTGTTCACCTTCGGTTCTCTTCTGTTCTGGGGGTCGGAATCCGTTCCCCCGAGGGGTCGGATTCCGTGTCCGCCTGGGGTCGCATTCCGTTCCCCCGGGCCGGATTCCGGCCCCTCTTCCGGCGGCTGCGCAGGGCCGGATTCCGATACCCCGGGGGTCGGAATCCGGCCCCCCTCCGCACCCTGCCCGGCGAGAAACCGGGCAGTGACGGGAAGCTGGTAGTAGGTCTCGCCCCGCGGCCCCTTGCGGCCGTGGATCTGGATCAGCTCACCGCTTTCGACGAGCTTGGCGAGGGCGTCGCGTACGGCGGTTCGGGAGGCGTTGGCGCGTTTCATGAGGGCGGGTACGGACGCGTACGCGACGCAGTGCCGGTCGGGGCAGCGGTCGGCGATCAGGGCGAGGGCGATCCGTGCGGTGCCCTTGCTGCGGCTGTGTTCCCAGACCCATTCGCGGGCGTCATGACTCATCGGGCGGCGGCTCCTGGGGAGTGAGGTGGGGGTGTGCGGTGCTCTGGCTGCGCAGCGGCCGATGCCCGGCGCTCGGACAGGTCGGGTCCTCGCGTTCAGCGGATCGGGCGCCTGGCCAAGACAGCCACATCACCGCCGTAGAAGTCCAGCATTCACCCGAAGAAATCAGACAGCCGACGGCGAACATGTTCTGCGAGCCATTCCTAAAACGGTAGACCCACATCCCCGGTTGGCGAAATAGACCGCCCATCAGGCGAAGCCAGAAGGATCACACCGGAAGACCGTTGACGTTTCGCGGGAACGCAAGCTACAACACAACACCCCACGTCAGGCAGGCTTCCGCAAAGGTGTCCACGGCCCGCCCTCCGGCACCGCGAACCCGTATTCCAGACCCCTTCCCCTCTCCGTGCGGGGCGCAAGGTAGCCGACGATCGCCGGTTTACCAAACCGGCAAATGCAGGGGAGCATTGATTCCATGGCAGCACGAACCCTGGAAATCAACCTGACCGGATCAGGGACAGCCCGAACCCTCGAAATCCCCTGCACCGAACGAGGTCCGATCCAGCACGAGTTGGCCGCCCACCGCGCACCCGACTGACATCGGACCAACCCAGACCCCACACCACCCGGCACCCGGCGCAAAGGACGCACCACCCTTGCCCATCCCCGTAACACCCCCAGCCCGACCCACCACCGCCCTCCTCCCCACCATCTGCACCCGCACGGAGGCGACCGCCCGTGCCTGACCGCCTCCTCACCGCCGCCGAGGCAGGCGAACTGCTCGGCACCGGAGAACGCTTCGTCCGCCGCCTGATCGCCGAGCGCCGTATCCGCTACATCAAGCTCGGCTGCCCGGTGCGTGTCCCGGAGAGCGCGATAGCCGAATTCATCGAGGCGCGCACGGTAGAGCCCCATCACCGCACCCGCCCTCGCCCCCGCCCCGGTTCCCGCTACGGACGAGCGGCTTGATGGCGGGACGCAAACCGCAGCGAAGACGCGAGTTCGGCACCGTCCGCAAACTGGCCTCCGGCCGCTGGCAGGCCCGCTACATCGGCCCGACCGGTCTCCGCTACACCGCCCCGGAGACCTTCGACACGAAGACCGACGCACAGGACTGGCTCAACCTCACCCGCGCCGACATCGAACGCGAGCACTGGCACGACCCGGACGCCGGTGCGGTCAACTTCGAGAAATACGCACTCCGCTGGCTGAAGGAACGCGGCCTGGCCCCCACCACGGTCGACCGCTACACCGGCCTCCTGCGCCTCCACATCCTCCCGGCCTTCGGCACCACCGACCTGGACGAGATCACCCCGCCCTCGGTCCGCACCTGGCGAGCCGACCGCCTCCAGGCCACCGGCGCGACCACCGTCGCCAAGTCCTACCGCCTCCTGAAAGCCATCCTCCAGACAGCCGTGGACGACGACCTCCTGCGCACCAATCCCTGCCGCATCAAGGGCGCGGGCAAAGAGGAGGCGGACGAACGCCCCACCGCCACCATCCAGCAGGTCTTCGACCTTGCCGATGCCATGGGCCCACGCTGGCGCCTGATGGTCCTCCTCGGCGCCTTCGCCTCCCTCCGCCCTGAGGAACTCGCCGAGCTGCGCCGCCACAGCATCGACCTCGACGAAGGCTCCCTCCGCATCACCCACGCCTCCCCGGAACTGACCAACGGCAAGCGGGCCACCGGCGACCCCAAGACCCGCGCGGGCAGACGCACCGTCCACCTCCCCGACTTCCTCCTCCCCGAGCTGCGCCGCCACCTCCAGTGGTTCGCCGAGAAGGAACGGGACGGCCTCCTCTTCGTCGGGGAGAAGGGCGCTCCCTTCCGCCGCTCGACCTTCGGCCGCAAGTGGCGCAAGGCGAGGACGAAGGTCGGGATGCCGGACAACTTCCGCTTCTACGACCTCCGCCACACCGGCAACACCCTGGCCGCCGACACCGGCGCCAAGCTGAAGGACCTCATGGTCCGCGCCGGCCAGTCCTCCGAGCGGGCCCAGCTCATCTACCAGCACTCCACAACCAGACACCAGCGCAAGCTGGCCAACGCCATCGACGCCGAGGTGAGAGGCCAGCTACCACCTCCACGCGCCGCCGCCGTCCCCCGCGTGTGGCACCCGGGACAGCGGTGACCACACACTGAGACAGGGCCTGGGACCGGTGCGGAACGGAACGGGATTTTCGCACAAGCGACTTTGCACTCACCCCATGTGGCAGTGATGCAGGTCACGCAAAGCAGGTCTCAAGATTTGAGACAACTCGGCCTCGGTGTGACGGAAGGGGCCAGGGAGGCACTCCATAACGACACCCAGGCGCCGACTTAGGGCACGCGAAGGGCACGCCGCCCCGAAATTGGACTAGACAACAAACAACCCCCAGGCCGACAACCTGGGGGTTCATCATGGAGCGGGTGACGAGAATCGAACTCGCGCTCTCAGCTTGGGAAGCTGATGTTCTACCATTAAACTACACCCGCACAAGGAGCCGATCTTGCCGCTCCGAACGTGCGCTCACTCTACCTCATGCCAGGCCCCCGGTGCTCGTACCGGGGGCCCGGCGCAGTAGTGAGGGGACACCCTCGGGCCTCCGAGGAGAGACGTCCCGCACCCTCCCGAGGCGAATGTCGGCCCGCTTCCGCCAGCCGTCTCCCCTGCGCTGCCGAGAGGGATGTCCCGGATGCCCCCGGTGTCGTCGAGGATCCGCCCCCTGAGGGTGTTTCAGGTTTCGACGCGGGCGGCAGAGGGGGCAGTTGGGGCGTACCGTGGAGGTCGGGTGTGGGTCGGAGTGCCGCCTGGAAGGGCGTCCCTTTCATCCCGTAATGTGAGGGCTTCGTCCGGCGAGGAACAGCCGGTCGTGGCTCTGGGGAAGGGACTCTTGGACTTGATGGAGCGCACCGTCGTCCGCTGTGCCGATGGGCACGTGTTCAGTACCGCTTCGTTCCCGATGCAGCAGGCCGAGCGGCTCGGGCCGGGTCGGCTCGTGCGATGTCCGCGGTGTGCGCGGCTGCGCAGCGTCGTGCCGGTTGCCCTGGTGGAGAAGCGGTAGGGGACCGTCCTCGCCGAGCCCGAGCCCGAGCCCGAGCCCGATCGCGTAGTCGTGCGTCGGTGATCGGGGAGGGGAGTCATCGCCGTCGTGGTGCGGCTTGCCGGCGCTCTCCAGGCCCGTGACCGCCGAGTCGGTGGTGACGGGCGTGGGGCGCGCGGGGCGGCGCGATTGTGGTGGGTCCGCGTGCCGTGCGTATCCTCGGGGCGTGCTTCTCTCAGACAAGGACATCCGGGCCGAGATCGACGCCGGGCGAGTGCGGATCGATCCTTTTGATGAATCCATGGTGCAGCCCTCTAGCGTCGATGTGCGGCTGGACCGGTACTTCCGGGTGTTCGAGAATCACCGGTACCCCCATATCGACCCCTCCGTCGAGCAGGTCGATCTGACGCGGATGGTCGAACCCGAGGGGGACGAGCCGTTCATTCTGCATCCCGGTGAGTTCGTGCTCGCCAGCACCTACGAGATCATCAGCCTGCCCGACGATCTGGCCTCCCGGCTCGAAGGGAAGAGTTCCCTCGGGCGGCTCGGGCTCGTCACCCACTCCACCGCCGGGTTCATCGACCCCGGTTTCACCGGGCACGTCACCCTTGAGCTGTCCAATCTCGCCACCCTGCCGATCAAACTCTGGCCCGGCATGAAGATCGGGCAGCTGTGTCTGTTCCGGCTCTCCTCGCCCGCCGAATTCCCTTATGGGAGTGAGCGGTACGGGTCCCGTTATCAAGGGCAGCGCGGGCCCACGCCCTCGCGGTCCTTCCTCAATTTCCACCGGACCCAGGTGTGAGCCCCGGGGCGACCGAATACGGTGACCGCCGGGAGAATCTGACCTACTCGCGCTTCGGGGACGCCGTACGGGAACTGGCCCAGGTCATCGCCGACGACGGGTACGAGCCCGACATAGTGCTGTCCATCGCGCGGGGTGGGGTCTTTGTCGCTGGAGGGCTCGCCTACGCGCTCGACTGCAAGAACATTCATCTGGTGAATGTGGAGTTCTATACGGGGGTGGGGACCACCCTCGACATGCCCGTCATGCTCGCCCCCGTCCCCAACGTCGTCGACTTCTCCGACAAGAAGGTTCTCATCGCCGACGACGTCGCCGACACCGGCAAGACGCTCAAACTGGTCCGGGATTTCTGTCTCGACGCCGTCGCCGAAGTGCGCTCCGCCGTCATCTATGAGAAGTCGCAGTCCCTGGTGAAATGCGACTACGTCTGGCGGCGGACCGACGACTGGATCAATTTTCCGTGGTCCGTCCTGCCGCCCGTCCACCGGACCACCGACGGAACGCCGAGGGGGAGTAGAGAGAACAAAGAGGGCGGGTAACTGGGTAACTGGTGAAGGCCGCCCCTACGCCGGGAGACGGCCCCCTACGCCGGGACGCGGCCTCATAGGACGGCCCCGGAGGGCAGCGCCCCCGCTCCCCCCGCCCTCAGAACGTCCCCAGCTTCACGATCGACAGCAGTGCGATCAGCTGGATCGCCGACGCCCCCAGCGCCTTCGGCCATGGCAGATCGTGGGAGCGGCTGACCATCAGCGTCAGCAGCGCGCCCGCCGCCACCCAGGTCGCCCAGCCCAGGATCTGGACGAAGGGCGCGTCGCCGCCCGCGAACATCGCGACGACCAGACGCGGGGCGTCGGTGAGCGAGGTGATCAGCATCGACAGGCCCACCGTCGGCTGCCATGCCCCGTCGCCGCCCAGCTGGCGGGCCAGGGTGTGGGTCACCACGCCCAGCACGAACGCGCTCAGCACCATCGCCACCGCCGTCGTCAGGACGATCGGGATGGCGTTGGAGAGCGTGGCGTTGATCGCGTCCTCGCGGGCGCCGTCGAAGCCGAAGACGGCCAGCAGGCCGTAGAGGAACGTCACGACGAGGGCCGGGCCCCACATCGCGTAGTCCCGCATCTGGAGGAACGTCTGGTTCGGGGCCAGCACGATGCCCCTCAGCAGGGCCTTCCAGTGCAGCCGCGGGCCCGCCGGAGGCGCCGGCGGGGTCGAACCCGCGTGGTAGGTCTGGCCCTGGGTGTAGCCGGCCGCCTCGTCGACGGAGAACGCCTGGGTGTGGCCGGGGTTGTTCGCGGCGTACGGGTCCGGTGTGCCCTGGTGGTAGCCGCCGTCGCCGAAGTACTCCGGCTCACCGTGATGGCCGCCGTAGCCGCCGTTGCCCGGCGGCGGCCCGGGTTGTCCCGGCGCGGGGGGCGCGGGGGGATAGCCGTACGCCGGCGGCGGTCCCTGGGGGGCCTGCTGCCCGTACGGAGCGTTGTGCGGTCGCGCTTGCGGGGCCCGGTTGTCCCGGCCGCCGCGTCCGATCCTGAATCCAGCCACGTCATCGAACGTACCTGGTCCCGGAGAGTGACGTACGGGAGCCGGGACCACGGGGTGGGGTTTGCGGCCGAGCTGTGACATCCCCTAGGGGGGTCGGCCGCGGTCCCCCTAGGGCGCCTGGCGGCCCCTTCGGAGCCTCCGGAGCCCCGCCCTCAGTCCCGGCCCGCCGTCCTCAAGCGCCTTCGTCTCAGCCTCGGCCGCCCGCCGGCACCTTTCCGAAGTACGCCGACCCCAGCCCCGCCCGCCCCGCCCCGCAGCACGGTCAGCGTGCCGGACGCGTCCGTGGCGCCGATCCGCTCGCCGTGCACGCCGACCACGATGTCCGTGTGGCCGTCGCCGTCCAGGTCGCCGGTGGTGAGGTGGTGGTGAGGCGGTCGCCGAAGTGGTCGGAGGTCTCCGCGGTGCCCGGGATGCCTGCGGTGGCCGGGATGCGGGCCTTGGCCTGGCTGACGATCTGGCGCTTGGCGGTGTCCAGGCCGTTCTTGGTGCCGTACGCGATCGCCGCACAGTCGGCGCCGGACCTGCCGGAGACCCCGGCCATCGGGGCGCCGATGGCCAGGTCCCGGTACCCGTCGCCAGGGAGCGGGGTTACTCGGCGAGTTCCCAGGCGAACGTCGCCGAGCCCTTCACTCCGGCCGCCGCCGCGGTGAAGGACGCCGCCTGGGACGTGGCCGGGCCCGCCGCCGCGCCGCGCAGGACGGTGACGGCGCCGTTCTCGTTCTCGTAGCCCGTGCCGATGACCAGTTCGGCCCTGCGGTCCTTGGTGAGGTCGGTGAGCTGGACGGAGAGGCCGAAGGCGTCGCCGGTCTCGCTGGCGCCGGGGACGCCCGCGGTGTTCTGGGTGAACGACTTGGCGCCGGTGCCGGTGAGGCCGGTGCGCGAGCCGAACAGGACCGTCACCGAGCCGCTGTCCCGGGCCGTGCCGTTGTCCTCGCCCCACGCGCCGACCGCCACATCGGCGAGGCCGTCGCCGTTGACGTCGCCGACCGCCACCGCCGAGCCGAAGAGGTCGCCGTTCTCGCCCGCCCCGGGCACGCCGGGCGTGTCCTGGTGGATGACGGTCGGGCGCTGGGCCGGGTCGGGGCCGTTCTTCGAGCCGTACCAGACCGAGATCCGGCCGCCCTTGTTGCCGCCGGGCAGGTCCGACGACGGGTCGCGGTAGTCGCCGAGGACCAGGTCGCCGTAGCCGTCGCCGTTGATGTCGCCGACCGCGCCGGGGTCGCCGTCGGCGCCCGGGAGGGCGATCAGGGCGTAGTCGGACTCGGGGAACTGCTCGTTGCCGGGGGCGTGGGTGGCGTAGCGGATGTCGCCGCGCTCGTCGCCGTCCACCGCCATCGGGTAGACGCGCTCGGCCTTGCGGTCGCCGTTCAGATCGCCCGCCGTCACCTCGTAGGTGGTGCCGATGCCCTCGACGGGGAGGTGGGTGCGGGGCTTTCCGGCGCGGGTGAAGGGTCCGTTGTAGAGGCGGGTGACGGTCTGGCCGGTGGCGGTCACATCGGCCTTGCCGTCGCCGTCGACATCGGCGACCGCCACGTCCGAGCCGTAGCCGCCCCACTCGGTCAGCCCGCCGGGCTGGGGCAGCGTCACGCCCCCGGACAGGCCGGACTTGCCGCCCCACAGCACGGTCAGCTCGCCCACGCCCCGCTTGGTGCCGGTGCTCTCGTACTGGGCGCCGACCACGAGATCGCTGTAGCCGTCGCCGTCCAGGTCACCGGCGGCCAGGCTGTAGCCGAAGCGGTCGTCGGCCTCGGCGGTGCCGGCCACGCCGGGCGAGTTCTGGGTGAACACGGCCTTCTTGGAGGCGGCGGTGGAGACGCCGGACGCCGAGCCGTACATCACCACGACCGCGCCAGCCCCGTGGGCCGAGCCGACGGTCGCGCCCCAGGAGCCGATCGCCAGGTCGCGGTAGCCGTCGCCGTTGAAGTCGTGCGCGAGGCGGGAGGGCGCGGTGGCGGCCGAGGCCGTGGCGGCGGGCAGGACGGGGGTCAGCAAGCCGGTGGTGAGGCCGGTGGTGAGGACGGTGGCGAGAAGAAGGGTGCGCTTGCGCAAGGGAACTCCGTGGCGGCGGGGAGAGATGGTGGAGACGGTGGAGATGGTGGTTAGGGATCACCAGGGGTGATCAGAGGAAGCGGTGGTGCGGCTGCTGCTGCCGTACGGTGCGGAAACGTTCCGTCGGCGATCATGAGACCCGTACGGGAGCCGAAGGGTTGTACGGGTTCCCGGACTGTATGTGAATCGGCTGTGCGGGGCCACCGGGTTTTCTGGGGCCAATGTGCCTCCGGAGCAGCGCACTTGAGCCCAGGTGGGCGGCGGTCGCGGCCGAGCCCCGCGCTGTCCCCCGCCCTATCCCCCGCGCTATCCCGTGCCCTATCGCCCTATCGCCCTATCGCCCTATCGCCCTATCGCCCTATCGCCCGAGGAACTCCGCCGTCGAGAACGTCACCGCCGGGGTGTCCGCCACCAGGGGACCGCCCCGCGCGCCGCCCGGATGGACCGCCACCGAGTCCCAGGTCTCCCCCCGGTAGGTGCGGACCACCAGGTCGGCCCGCTCGTCGCCGTCGAAGTCGCCCACGGCCAGCACCCGGGAGGTGCCGCGGGCGGCCGGGGTGAGGGTGGTGGCCGGTTCCGGGGCGAGGCCCCGCGCACCGCCCGGGAAGATCCGCAGCTCCCCGGAGTCGTCGGTGGTCACCAGGTCGGCGTGGCCGTCGCCGTCGAAGTCGCCGGTGTCGAGGCGGGTGCCGGGGGTGTCGAGGGCGGCGCGGGTGGGGTCCGGGAAGTCGTAGCGCAGGGCGGTGCCGGACTCCGTGCCGATCGCCGCGTCCAGGGCGGCGCCGCGCCCGAACCGGCCCAGGGCGACATCCGTGCCGGGCGGCAGGGCGATCTCGGCGCCGGTGGGGCCCTCGGGGCCGCCGAGCACCAGGAAGGCGTCGCCCTCGCCCGCGGCGGCGCGGACCACCAGGTCGTCGTAGCCGTCCCGGTCGGCGTCGACCGCCGGGCCGGTGGGGACGTTGCCGGGGGCCGGGACCGGGGCACCGGCCGCGCGCGGGGCGCCCTTGCGGGTGAACGGGCCGCGCAGATAGCTCAGCTGCTGCTCGGAGGCGTGCAGGACGAGGTCCTGGGCGCCGTCGCCGTCGAAGTCCCCGCACACCGGCTGGTCCGGCCAGTCGTTCCCGGCGCGGGCCGCGTCCGGCACACCGAGGGTGACGGCCTTGCCGGTGAGGCCCTCCGGTGAGCCGAAGAGGACCTGGACCGGGACCGGGGGGCGGCCCTGGCCGTCGTAGGGCGGGTCGGTGGACAGGACGAGGTCGGTGAAGCCGTCGCCGTCCAGGTCGCAGCTGGTCTCGGCGTCGAAGACGGCGGGCGCCTGGCCGCCGGTGCGGGCCGCCTGCCGGGCCGGGCTGAGCAACTGCCACGCCCCGGGCGCGAGTCCGTCCGGGCCGCCGTAGACGATCGCGGCCCCGGCGTCGTCCGCGTGCGCCTGGTCCTTGACGAGATTGTTGAGGACGAGATCCCGGCGGCCGTCGCCGTTGAAGTCGTCGGGGGTGTCGCTGCCGTCGCCGCGCGGGACGGGGAGGTCGGGACGGGCCTGGGCGGCGGCCTTGTCGACGGGGGTGGGGTCGGCCGCCGTACCGGAGCCGGGGCCGCACGCGGCGAGGGAGAGCACCAGGGCGGCTCCCGCCGCCACCCACATCACGCCTGCGCCTGTGCGCATCACTCACCTCGCCGGCCACACCGTCAACGACCCCGTAATGATGCGCATGTTGGGGGCGGAGGTGAAGGGGGAGGGGGAGTGAGAGGGGGTGTGGGAGGGGGAAGGGGGCGGTCCGGTGGAGCGAGTGCGCCCCGCACGGGGCGTGCGGGGCGCAGCGGGAAACCGGGGCGCGGGCCTGCTTCCGGCTCGGACTCCGGCCTACTTCACCGGCTCGGGCTCCGGCTCCGGGGTGCTGGGGGACTCGCCCGCCGGGTCCACCGGAGTCCGCACCGACTCCAGCAGCAGCTGGGCGACGTCCACCACCTGGACGGATTCCTTCGCCTGGCCGTCGTTCTTCTTGCCGTTGACCGAGTCGGTCAGCATGACCAGGCAGAACGGGCAGGCCGTGGAGATGATGTCGGGGTTGAGGGAGAGGGCCTCGTCGACGCGCTCGTTGTTGATGCGCTTGCCGATCCGCTCCTCCATCCACATCCGCGCGCCGCCCGCGCCGCAGCAGAAGCCGCGCTCCTTGTGGCGGTGCATCTCCTCGTTGCGCAGGCCCGGGACCTTGGCGATGATCTCGCGCGGGGGCGTGTAGATCTTGTTGTGGCGGCCCAGGTAGCAGGGGTCGTGGTAGGTGATCAGACCCTCGACCGGGGTGACGGGGATCAGCTTGCCCTCGTCCACCAGGTGCTGGAGCAGCACGGTGTGGTGGATGACCTCGTAGTCGCCGCCGAGCTGCGGGTACTCGTTGCCGAGGGTGTTGAGGCAGTGCGGGCAGGTGGCGACGATCTTCTTGGCCGCCTTGGGCTTGCGGGACGCGTCGGTGACCTTGCCGTCGTCGTCCAGCTCCTCGCCGAACGCCGTGTTCAGGGCCATGACGTTCTCCATGCCCAGCTCCTGGAACAGCGGCTCGTTGCCGAGGCGCCGGGCGGAGTCGCCGGTGCACTTCTCGTCGCCGCCCATGATGGCGAAGCTGACGCCCGCCATGTGGAGGAGCTCGGCGAACGCCTTGGTGGTCTTCTTGGCGCGGTCCTCCAGGGCGCCGGCGCAGCCGACCCAGTACAGGTACTCGACCTCGGAGAGGTCCTCGATGTCCTTGCCGACCACCGGCACCTCGAAGTCGACTTCCTTGAGCCATTCCAGGCGCTGCTTCTTGGCCAGGCCCCAGGGGTTGCCCTTCTTCTCCAGGTTCTTGAGCATCGTGCCCGCCTCGGAGGGGAAGGCGCTCTCGATCATCACCTGGTAGCGGCGCATGTCGACGATGTGGTCAATGTGCTCGATGTCCACCGGGCACTGCTCGACGCAGGCGCCGCATGTGGTGCAGGACCACAGGACATCCGGGTCGATGACGCCGTTCTCCTCGGCCGTGCCGATCAGCGGGCGCTCGGCCTCGGCGAGGGCCGCCGCGGGCACCCCGGCGAGCTGCTCGGCGCTCGCCCTCTCGTCGCCCTCCATGGACTTGCCGCCGCCCGCGAGCAGATAGGGCGCCTTGGCGTGCGCGTGGTCGCGCAGGGACATGATGAGCAGCTTGGGGGAGAGCGGCTTGCCGGTGTTCCAGGCGGGGCACTGCGACTGGCAGCGTCCGCACTCGGTGCAGGTGGAGAAGTCGAGCAGGCCCTTCCAGGAGAACTGTTCGACCTGCGACACGCCGAAGACATCGTCGTCGCCGGGGTCGGTGAAGTCGATCGGCCTGCCGCCGGAGGTCATCGGGAGCAGCGCGCCGAGGGAGGGGTCGCCGTCGGCGTTGCGTTTGAACCAGATGTTGGGGAACCCGAGGAAGCGGTGCCAGGCCACGCCCATGTCGGTGTTGAGGGCGACGACGATCATCCAGGTGAAGGACGCCGCGATCTTCAGCCCGGCGAAGAAGTAGGTCAGATTCTGGAGGGTGGACAGCTCCAGGCCCGACAGCGCGGACACCACGGGGTAGGAGACGAAGAAGGACGCCTCGTAGCTGTCGACATGGTGCATCGCGCCCTCCAGCGCGTGCAGCATGAAGATGCAGACACCGACGATCAGGATGACCGTCTCGACGAAGTACGCCTGACCGGTGTTCGACCCCGCGAACCGGGACTTGCGCCCGGCCCCGCCCGGCCGCGAGAGCTGCCGGATGACGATCAGCGCGAGGATCCCGAGCACGGTCATGGTGCCGATGAACTCGACGAAGACGTTGTACGGCGCCCAGTCGCCGACCACCGGCAGCAGCCAGTCGGCCTGGAAGAGCTGGCCGACGGCGTTCACGATGGTCAGCAGGAGGGTGTAGAAGCCGATCGCCACGAACCAGTGGGCGACGCCGACGATCCCCCAGCGGTTCATCCGGGTGTGCCCGAGGAACTCCTTGGCCAGCGTGATCGTGCGCAGCACGGGGTCATTGGTGCGGGCCCCGGCCGGGAGCGGCTGGCCGAGCGCCATGAACCGGAAGATCTGGAGGACGGCCCGGCCGAACAGGGCGACGCCGACCACGATGAGGACCATCGACACGATGATCGCGGCGAGTTGCATCTCAGGGCTCCTCGGGCCTGCGGGGGGACGGTGACCGGTCGGACATCGGCGGTCCCGTCATTACTAAGCGGTAACTTACCCAGTCCTTCGAGATTACCCCGCATCCCGTCTCGCACTGTAGCCAGCCGCTCGGTGATCTGTGTCGCTGAGGGGCACCTGTGTAGGTCACGTTCCTGGCGGGTGGTCCGGCGGGTGGCTCGGCGGGTGGCTCGGGGGGCGGTCCGGGGGGCGGTCCGGGGGGCGGCCTGAGGGCGGCCTGGGGGCGGGCGGGGCCGGTCCCTGTGCCCGGCGCGCCGAACGCACCCCCACATTCATAACAAATAGTGATATTGCGCTTAGCGTGGGCAGGTGCTCTACGGGATCGCCGCGGCCCTGGCCGCCCTGCTGCTCGCCGCCCTGCTCTCGGCGCTGCTCGGCGCCCTCGCGCTGCGCCGCGGTCTGCTGGACCGGCGCCGGCGCACCCGGCCGGTACCGCTGCTCGGCGGGGGTGCAGTGGTCGGGGCGACGCTGCTGGTCGCCGGGGCCGGGGAGTGGGCCGGGGTCGCCCGGCTCGGCGACGGGGTCGGCGCGCTGCTGACGGCCGCGACCGCCGTCGCCGCGCTCGGCCTGGCCGCCGACCTGTGGCGGCTGCGCACCCGCTTCCTGCTCGCCGGTACGGTGCTGGCCGCGCTGTGGGTGGTCCTGCCGTACGGCGGTGGCGGCGGAGGGGGTGGCGGGGTCGTCGGCGGAGTCGTCGGCGCGGTGGTGGCCGCCTGCTGGATGGCCGGGGTGGCGCTGGCCTTCCGGTCCCTGGACCACGCCGACGCCCTCGCCGGGACGGTCGGCGTGGTGACCGCCTTCGGGCTCGGGGTGTGCGCGGCGGTGGAGGTGCGGGACGGGCTCGCGGTACTGCTGAGCGTGCTGGCGGCGGCGCTGACCGGGTTCCTGATGCACAACTGGCCGCCCGCCCGGATCACGCTCGGCGCCACCGGTTCGCTCTTCGTGGGGTTCGTGCTCGCGGGCGCGGCGCTGCTCACGCGCGCGGGTGGGGAAGTACCGGTGTCCTTCGGCGTGTTGTTCGCGGTGACGGCGGTGGCCGTCGCGGATGTGGCGCTGGTGCTGCTGGCCCGGCGGCTGGCGGGACGGGCGCTGGCGGCCAGGGGCGGCCCGGACCATCTGGCCCACCGGCTGCGCCGCGCCGGGCTCACCGCGCGCGGGGCGGCCGTGACGCTGGGCACGGGGTCCTTCGCGGCGGTGCTCGTCGGGGTACTGGTCCACACGGGCTGGACGGACGCGTGGGCGGTGCTGTGGGTGGCGGGTGGGGTGGTGGTGATGGTGGGGGGGCTTTTGCGGGTGGGGGGTGGGGGTTCCGGTGAGAGGGGGAGGGCGGGGGGTGCAACGTCCGTTGGGCGGGGGCGTGGGCGGGATGGTGGTGCGGCGTCCGGTGGGTGCGTGCGGGGTGGGGGTGCAACGCCGGGTGGGCGTCTTCGGTTGCGGGCGAGTCCTTCGGCGGGTGTCTCCGGGTAGGTGTGCGGTGCGGCGGGGGCGCCGGCCGGGGTGGGGGGCGCGGCTTCCGGCGGCGGCGGCCTCCGGGGGCCTGGGTCCGGGCGGGAGGTGCGCACTTCCCCTTCCCCCTGCCCCTTCCCCGAGCGCGGGTCTGGGGGTGGGCTGGACGGCATCGGGGTACTCGACGCCGACGGGGTACTCGCATCCTTGAGCGCGCGTCTGCCGGTGGGGGAGCCCCTGCTGACGGGAGCCTTGGGCCGGGCGGGGGCCTCCGCACGGGCAGCGAACCCGCGCGCGAACCGCTTCCTGCGGGCCGCGAACCGCCCCGCGAGGGCCCCGCGCCCTCCCCCAAACGCTGCCCGATTGGGCGCAACCTCCGGCGGGTGGGTTGCGTCTTCCCAGGCCAGAGGGTGGTTGCGTGTAAGGAGTAGATAAAGGTTGAGTCTGCTTGACTCAGCTCTGTTGACCCAGCGGAGCGAGTGATGCACACTTGAGCCCGTTCCACTCAAGTCAGCTGGAGGAATCAACCATGGCACGTGCGGTCGGCATCGACCTGGGCACGACTAACTCCGTCGTCAGCGTTCTGGAGGGCGGCGAGCCCACCGTCATCACCAACGCAGAGGGCGCCAGGACCACGCCGTCCGTCGTCGCCTTCGCCAAGAACGGTGAGGTGCTCGTCGGCGAGGTCGCCAAGCGCCAGGCGGTCACCAACGTCGACAGGACCATCCGGTCGGTCAAGCGCCACATGGGCACCGACTGGAAGATCGAGCTGGACGGCAAGCCGTTCAACCCGCAGCAGATCAGCGCCTTCGTGCTCCAGAAGCTGAAGCGCGACGCCGAGGCGTACCTGGGCGAGAAGGTCACGGACGCGGTCATCACCGTCCCGGCGTACTTCAACGACGCCGAGCGCCAGGCCACCAAGGAGGCCGGTGAGATCGCCGGTCTGAACGTCCTGCGGATCGTCAACGAGCCGACCGCCGCCGCGCTGGCGTACGGCCTCGACAAGGACGACCAGACGATCCTGGTCTTCGACCTCGGCGGCGGCACCTTCGACGTGTCCCTGCTGGAGATCGGTGACGGCGTCGTCGAGGTGAAGGCCACCAACGGCGACAACCACCTCGGTGGCGACGACTGGGACCAGCGGGTCGTGGACTACCTGGTCAAGCAGTTCGCGTCCGGTCACGGCGTGGACCTCGGCAAGGACAAGATGGCGCTCCAGCGGCTGCGCGAGGCCGCCGAGAAGGCGAAGATCGAGCTGTCCTCGTCCACCGAGACCTCGATCAACCTGCCCTACATCACCGCCTCCGCCGAGGGCCCCCTGCACCTCGACGAGAAGCTCACCCGCGCCCAGTTCCAGCAGCTGACCGCGGATCTGCTGGAGCGCTGCAAGACCCCGTTCCACAACGTCATCAAGGACGCCGGCATCCAGCTGTCCGAGATCGACCATGTGGTCCTGGTCGGCGGCTCCACCCGGATGCCCGCCGTCGCCGAGCTGGTCAAGGAGCTGACCGGCGGCCGTGAGGCCAACAAGGGCGTCAACCCGGACGAGGTCGTCGCCATCGGCGCCGTGCTCCAGGCCGGTGTCCTCAAGGGCGAGGTCAAGGACGTCCTGCTGCTCGACGTCACCCCGCTGTCCCTCGGTATCGAGACCAAGGGCGGCATCATGACCAAGCTGATCGAGCGCAACACCACGATCCCGACCAAGCGCTCCGAGATCTTCACCACGGCCGAGGACAACCAGCCGTCCGTGCAGATCCAGGTCTACCAGGGCGAGCGCGAGATCGCCGCGTACAACAAGAAGCTCGGGATGTTCGAGCTGACCGGTCTGCCCCCCGCCCCGCGCGGTGTCCCGCAGATCGAGGTCGCCTTCGACATCGACGCCAACGGCATCATGCACGTGACCGCGAAGGACCTGGGCACGGGCAAGGAGCAGAAGATGACCGTCACCGGCGGCTCCTCGCTGCCGAAGGACGAGGTCGACCGGATGCGCCAGGAGGCCGAGCAGTACGCGGAGGAGGACCACCGCCGCCGCGAGGCCGCCGAGACCCGCAACCAGGGCGAGCAGCTCGTCTACCAGACGGAGAAGTTCCTCAAGGACAACGAGGACAAGGTCCCCGGCGACATCAAGACCGAGGTCGAGGAGTCCATCGCCGAGCTGAAGGAGAAGCTCAAGGGCGAGTCCGCCGATGGCGACAACTCGGCCGAGATCCGCACGGCCACCGAGAAGGTCGCCGCCGTCTCCCAGAAGCTGGGCCAGGCCATGTACGCCGACGCCCAGTCCGCGCAGGCCGCCGGGGGCGACGCCACCACCGGTGAGACCCCGCGGGCCGACGACGACGTGGTCGACGCCGAGATCGTCGACGACGAGCAGCAGCAGCGCAAGGACGGTGCGGCGTGACCGAGGAGACCCCGGGCTTCGAGGAGAAGCCCGACGTCCCCTCCGGCGCGACCCCTGACGACGCCGAGCCGAAGACCGCCCCCGAGCAGGGGGCGGCCGAGGCCGGGGACGGGCCCGGGACAGCGGGTCTGGTGGCCCAGCTGGACCAGGTGCGTACCGCGCTCGGAGAGCGCACGGCGGACCTCCAGCGCCTCCAGGCCGAGTACCAGAACTACCGCCGCCGGGTCGAGCGGGACCGCGTCGCGGTCAAGGAGATCGCCGTCGCGAACCTCCTGACCGAGCTGCTCCCGGTCCTCGACGACATCGGGCGGGCCCGGGAACACGGCGAGCTGGTCGGCGGCTTCAAGTCGGTGGCGGAGTCGCTGGAGACCGTGGCGGCCAAGATGGGCCTCCAGCAGTTCGGCAAGGAGGGCGAGCCCTTCGACCCGACGATCCATGAGGCCCTGATGCACTCCTACGCGCCGGATGTGACCGAGACCACCTGCGTCGCGATCCTCCAGCCTGGGTATCGCATCGGCGAGCGCACCATCCGCCCCGCGCGGGTTGCGGTCGCCGAACCGCAGCCGGGCGCTCAGCCGGTCAAGGCGGAGGGCGACTCCGCCGACGCCGAATCCGACGGGACCAAGGAGAGCGGTGGCCCGGACGAGGGCTGACGTTGCACGGATGACGAGGAAGGAGGGACGTCGGGGATGAGTACGAAGGACTACATCGAGAAGGACTACTACAAGGTCCTCGGCGTCCCCAAGGACGCCACCGAGGCCGAGATCAAGAAGGCGTACCGCAAGCTGGCCCGGGAGAACCACCCCGACGCCAACAAGGGCAACGCCAAGGCCGAGGAGCGCTTCAAGGAGATCTCCGAGGCGAACGACGTCCTCGGCGACCCCAAGAAGCGCAAGGAGTACGACGAGGCGCGGGCGCTGTTCGGCAACGGCGGCTTCCGGCCCGGCGGCCCCGGTGGCGGCAACTTCAACTTCGACCTGGGCGACCTCTTCGGCGGTCAGCAGCCCCAGGGCGGGGGCGGCGGTGGCTTCGGCGGCGGCATCGGCGATGTCTTCGGCGGGCTCTTCAACCGCGGCGGCGCGGGTCCCGGCACCCGGGTCCAGCCCCGGCGCGGCCAGGACATCGAGTCCGAGGTCACCCTCAGCTTCACCGAGGCGATCGAGGGTGCGACGGTCCCGCTGCGGATGTCCTCCCAGGCCCCCTGCAAGGCCTGCTCCGGCACCGGCGACGCCAACGGCACCCCCCGGGTGTGCCCGACCTGCGTCGGCACCGGGCAGGTGGCCCGCGGCTCGGGCGGCGGCTTCTCGCTGACCGACCCGTGCCCCGACTGCAAGGGCCGCGGGCTGATCGCGGAGAACCCCTGCGAGGTCTGCAAGGGCAGCGGCCGGGCCAGGTCCTCGCGGACCATGCAGGTGCGCATCCCGGCCGGGGTCGGCGACGGCCAGCGGATCCGGCTGCGCGGCAAGGGCGCCCCGGGCGAGCGCGGCGGACCGGCGGGCGACCTGTATGTGGTCGTCCATGTCGACGCCCACCCGGTGTTCGGCCGCAAGGACGACAACCTCACGGTCACCGTCCCCGTGACGTTCACGGAGGCGGCGCTCGGCGGCGAGGTCCGGGTCCCGACCCTGGGCGGCCCGCCGGTCACCCTGAAGCTCCCGCCCGGCACGCCCAACGGGCGCACGATGCGGGCCCGCGGCAAGGGCGCGGTCCGCAAGGACGGCAGCCGCGGGGATCTGCTGGTGACCGTCGAAGTGAGTGTCCCGAAGGACCTTTCGGGGAAGGCTCGTGACGCGCTGGAGGCGTATCGCGAGGCTTCCGCGGGCGAGGATCCGCGGGCGGAGCTGTTCCAGGCCGCGAAGGGAGCTTGATCGAGATGGACGGTCGTCGTCCCCGGCAGCGCGGGGGCATTCCCGAAATGACCGAGGAGACCCCGGTCTACGTCATCTCGGTGGCGGCCCAGCTCTCCGGTCTGCACCCGCAGACCCTGCGCCAGTACGACCGGATGGGCCTGGTCTCCCCGGACCGCACCCCCGGCCGCGGCCGGCGCTACTCGGTACGGGACATCGAACTGCTCCGCCAGGTGCAGCAGTTGTCCCAGGACGAGGGCATCAATCTGGCCGGGATCAAGCGGATCATCGAGCTGGAGAACCACGTGGCGGCGCTCCAGTCCAGGATCGCCGAGATGGAGTCGGCGCTGGACGGGGCGGCGGCGGCGATGCGCCAGCGCGAGGCGCAGGTGCACGCGTCGTACCGCCGTGATCTGGTGCCGTACCAGGAGGTGCAGCAGACCAGCGCGCTGGTGGTGTGGCGGCCCAAGCGACCGCAGTCGGACTGACCGGCGGCACACGCGAGGGGTGAGGGCCGGGAGGCGGGCGACCGTCTTCCGGCCCTTACTCGTGTCCACCTCGGGTCCACCTCGTGTCCACCTCGGGCCCGCCTCGGGCCCGCACGATCCGCCGAGACGGCCGCCGGATTCCCGTCTGCTCAGCGGAAGGTGATATTGCCATCTCGTTAAGTAGTATCGCTTGACGGTTACGGCGCCCGGCGCGTTGGCTGCCAGTCGTCGGCGGCTTCCCGTGGTCCGGGCTGTGCGGCGCCGCCCCTGCTCTTCCCGACCGCAACGCATCCCCCGCAACGCATCCCCCGCAATGAACGCAACGCATCCCCCGCAACGTCCGCAACCTACCGACCCGCACTGGAGTGAGACCCCGAATGCGTCGTATCGCCATACCCGTGGCCGCGTCCTCGCTGATCCTCTCGCTCGCCGGCTGCGGCGTTCTGGGCGCGACGGGCGACAGCGGTGACGCCAGCCCCACCAAGGGCAATGACCTCACGGTCGGGCTGCTGCTGCCGGAGAAGGCCAACACCCGCTACGACAAGTTCGACTACCCCATCTTCGAGAAGAAGGTCGCCGCCCTCACCGACAACCAGGGCCGGGTGGAGTACGCCAACGCCGACGCGGACGCGGCCCGTCAGGAGACGCAGCTCCAGGCGATGATTGACAACGGTGTCGATGCCATCGTGCTGGACGCGGTCGACGCCAAGGCCGTCGCGGGCGGGGTGCGGAAGGCCAAGGACGCCGGGATCCCGGTGATCGCCTACGACCGGCTGGCCGAGGGCCCCATCGACGCGTACATCTCCTTCGACAACGAACTCGTCGGCGAGGTGCAGGGCCGCACCCTGCTGGAGGAACTGGGCAGCGGCGCCAGCCGCAACCGGATCGTGATGATGAACGGCTCGCCGACCGACCCCAACGCGGGCCAGTTCAAACAGGGCGCCATGGATGAACTGGAGGGCCAGGTCACCGTCGCCAAGTCCTACGACACCAAGGACTGGAAGCCGGAGAACGCCGAGGCCAACATGGCCGAGGCGATCGAGGAGATCGGCGCCGACAACATCGCCGGGGTGCTCTCCGCCAACGACGGCATGGCGGGCGGGGTCATCAAGGCCCTGGAGGCCGCCGGGGTCAGCGAACTGCCCCCGATCACCGGCCAGGACGCCGAACTGGCCGCCGTCCAGCGGATCCTCACCGGCGAGCAGTTCATGAGCGTCTACAAGTCCTATCCGCAGGAGGCCGAGGCCGCCGCCGAGATGGCGGTGGCGCGGGTGCAGGGCCGGGACATCCAGTTCGACGCGCTGACCCGGGACCGGGTGGACAGCCCCACCCAGCAGGACATCCCCGCGCAGCTCGTCACCGTGGTCGCGCTCACCTCCGACAACATCAAGGACACCGTGGTCGCCGACGGGATCTACCAGGTCTCGGACATCTGCACGGCCGACTACGAGGAGGAGTGCGCGGCGGCGGGCCTCAAGTGACCCCGCCCGGACGGCCGTAACGCCCCCCGGACCGCCTCGTACGCCACTCCACGCCACCCGTGTCCCGCAGGTCACACGACCCCAGGGACCCGCTCGCCGCCCCCGGGCAGTTTGTTGCGCAGCGGTGTTGCGAGGACGGCGAAAACCCGTCCATAGCGGTGGTTTCCCTGGTTCGCTTCCCGCGGAGCCGTGTTGCGGACCAGGTCCGGGCCGCGCATAGTTGCGGAGCCGAAAGGTCTCGTCGGTGCCGGCCTCCCGGGTACACCCGGGGCCCGTCGGCGGACCGAGCCGACGACGCGGAGAGGCTGGAACCGGGGGTGGAATGGGCGATGGCCGGGCACGGAAGGGAGCATCCCCACGGTGCCGACCGACTGTGCGAGGCCGGGGACCGGGTGTACTCCCGCGCCGTACGGCGGGGCCGGGTGCCCCGCACCGACGCCGGTCCGGTCCCGTGTCTGCTGGAGCTGGCACTGCTGCACCCCGACCCCGACGACATGGACTGGCTGGTGCCGACCGCTCCGCAGGAGGTCATGACCCGGCTGCTGCGTGGGGTCTACGACGAGGTCAGCGCGAGCCAGCGCCGGGTGGGCGCGGCGGTCGCCGCCGTCGAGTGGTACGCGGGCCTGGGCGGCTCCGCACCGGCCTCGTCGCAGGGTGAGGGCGCCGCGATCCGGGTCCTGGACGGCCCGGCGCGGATCCAGGCGGCGCTGGACGAGGCGACCGAGGCCTGCACCACCGAGGTGCTGACCGTGCAGCCGGGCGGCATCCGCCGCGAGCACGAACTCTCCGAGGGCCTGCACCGGGCGCTCGCCCTGCGCGGGCGCGGGGTGCGGATGCGCGATCTCTACAACCATGTCGCCCGTCATGGCCAGGGCCTGCTGAACTACCTCGAACTGATGGGTGAGGCCGTGCAGGCCCGCACCCTCGACGAGGTCATCGACCGGCTGATCCTCTTCGACCGCACGGTCGCCTTCATCCCGGCCAACGCCGACCGCACGATGGCCCTGGAACTGCGCCACCCCGGTCTGGTCGAGTACCTCTTCACCGTCTTCGAACGGCTGTGGCGGCTGGCGATCCCGCTGACCGCGCCCCTCCCCGACACCGGGATCGAGGGCATCTCGCACCGCGAGCAGTCCATCGCCGCGCTGCTCGCCGAGGGCCACCAGGACGCGGTGATCGCCGAGCGGCTCGGGATCAGTGTCCGCACCTGCCGCGCCCATATCGCCCGGCTCTCCGAGACGCTGGGCGCCGCCAGCCGGACCCAGCTCGGCGTCCGGATAGCGCAGGTGGGCCTCCACAGCCCGTCCGGCACCACCGCCGAACTCACGATTCCGGGCCAGGAGTCCCCAACAGCACGGTGAGCCGTCCGGCTGGGGGTGGGGGTGGGGGGTGGGTGATGTGCGTCTGGGTGGTACGGCTGGGTGGGGGCGGGCCGGTGTGGCGGGGCGGCTGTTCCGCTGGACGCGGGGCCGGTACCGCGGCCTGACGAGGCGGCAGCCACCGGCGCGGCACGGCCCCGGGCGGCTGGGCGGTGGGGTGTCGCGGGGTGGCAGGCCCGCCTGACGCGGGGCCAGTACCGCGGCCCCACGAGGCGGAAGCCAGCGGTGCGGCATAGCGGTCGCCCGGCACGGCAGCCCACCGGCATCGCACGGCCCCGGGCGGGATGGCTGGCTGGCTGGTGCGGTGCGGCTGTTCCGCTGGACGCGGGCCGGTACCGCGCCCTGGCGAGGCGGCAGCCACCGGCGTGGCACGGCCGTCGCCCGTTGCGGCGGAGACCCACGCGGTGGAGACCCGCGCGCACAGCCGGCGACCGCAGTCGCCGTGGGCCGTCCGCCATGGGCCGTCTGCTGTCTGCCGTAGGTCATCGGCCACCCGGCGCGACCGGCGCGCGCCCGTCGGCGGGATGCCGCCCGGAGGATGTCCGGCGCGGCAGCGGACCAAGGCGCGCGTCGGGCGCCGGGAGCCCGGCCCGGAGGACACCGGCACCGTCACCCCACCCGCCCGCACCCCGAACACCCCGCACCCCGGACACACCACACCCCCCACCACCCAGCCCAACCCCTCCCCCTCCCTCCCCCCAGCGGACGCGTCACCGTCCCTGTTCCTTCTCCAAGAGCCCCGACTGGGCGATCAGGTAGCCGAGTTGGGCGCGGCTGCCGCTGCCCAGGGCGGTGGCCAGCTTGGCGATATGGGCCCGGCAGGTGCGGACGTTCATGCCCAGGCGGCGGGCGATGGCCTCGTCCACATGGCCCTCCACCAGCAGCTTGGCGATGGTGTGCTGGACGTCGGTGATGCCGTCGGGGGCGGTCTCGTAGGGGGCGCCGGTGCTCAGGGGGACCGCGCGGCTCCACATGAACTCGAAGACCTTGATCAGATAGCGCACCAGGCCGGGGTGGCGCAGTTCCAGGGCCACCGCGCGGTCGTCCCGGGTGGGGATGAAGGCGACCGTCTCATCGCAGATGATCAGCCGCTCCACGAGTTCGTCGATGGTGCGGTACTCGACCTTGTTGTCGGTGAACTGGGCGGTGTACGCGAGGGTCTCGGGGCTGTGCCGGGCGGTGTGCTGGTAGAGGGTCTTGATTCGGACACCGCGGTCGGTGAGCGCTTTGTCGCGTTCCAGTCCCTGCAACAGCGTGGTCTCCAGCCGCCGTCCGCCGGGCTGCACGGTCAGCATCTCGGTCTGGCACTGCGCGGTGGCCAGATCGAGGGCGGCGTTGATCCGCTCGAATCCCTCCAGGACGGTCAGCGACGGTGTGGCCGTCGTTGTCTGGGTGGCGAGGCTCATGAACGGCTCGAAGATGTCGGTCAGTTCTACGGAGGTCCGCCGCCGTTCCGCTATCTCCCGCTCAAGGGGGTTGAGCCGCTGGGCCAGCGCGATGGCCGGGGGGACCGGGCGCAGCCATTCGGGGTCGTCCGGATCGGGGTGTAGCAGGGCGAACTCCATCAGACAAGGAGCCGCTTCCGCCTCCGTACGGGCGATACGTCCGCCACGGAGGGCCGCGGCGTAGAGGCGGCTGCCCTCCTCGCATAGTTCGGTCATCGGATGGGGATGCATCCTAGATGTCCCTTTGGCTACCAAATTTCCACCCCCCAGGGTCCTGAACATGCAGGAACATGATGCACCGTTTGTGTGGCCACGACGTGCCTGAATGAGCCATCGTCTTATCCGACGGGGGAAGAGGGGACCTTCAAGTGAGGACGAAGCCGACTATGCGCAAGAGAACGCTTCGCTCGGTGCTTGTCGCAGCCTTCTCCGCCGTTGTGGCCATCGGAACGCTCAGTGGCCTGGCCGGCGCGAAGGGCGACACCAGGGCTGACAGCAGTTGGGGGCTGGTGCGGGCGAGTGCGGCCGGCGAAGCGGACAGTAGTTGGGGTCCGAACACGCCAGTCCGCGTCACACCGGTCCGGGCAAACGACAGTAGCTGGGGCTGACCGATGACCACTCCGCCGGACGACCGGTCGTTTCGCAGGGAAATGGCCACGGCATACCGCTCGGGCTGGCACTTCATCGATCTTGTCACCGCTCTCCCCCACAACGGTGACTCGCTGATGGTGACGGTGTTCGGAGAGCCCGTGGTGGTGACCCGGGACGAGGACGGGGATGTGCGGGCCTATCGCTGTCTGCGCCGCCCCCGAGGTGCACCGCAGCCCGTGCGATGTGCCATCCGTTACGGAATGATCTTCGTCAATCTGGACCAGCGGGACCACCAACTGGCGGAGCCCACGCCCGCCAGCACACGAACCATCTCAGCCACCCCCCGCAGTGCCTGACGCGATTCCCCCGTCGTAACAGATCGCTCAGGTGCTTCCCCCCGCAGCGGCGTCACCGTGACCTGAACACGGTGACGCCGCTGCAGTTTTCAGGGACATTTCCGGGTATCACCCGATTCTGGCCATGGCTGAAAATGATCTGTCTCAGCCCCGGCCCATCGCCCGCGTCAGTGTGATCTCAATCACCACGCGCGTGGGATTGACCGAGGGTGTCCGGTACCGCTCGGCATAGCGCCGCTCCGCCTCCGCCACCTGCTCGGGCTCCGCGCGGATCACCGCCCGCCCCTCCAGCGTCGCCCACCGCCGCCCGTCCACCTGGCACACCGCCACCCGGGCACCCTCGGCCCCGGCCGCCGCCACATACCGCGCCTTCGCGCTCGCCCGGTCCGTGATCACCCGGGCCAGCCGCTCCCCGGGGTCGTAGGTGACCCCGACCGGCACCACATGCGGGGTGCCGTCCGGGCGGATCGTCGTCATCGTGCACACATGCCGTTCACGCCAGAAGCTGAGGTACGACGCGTCCGGCGCGCCCGGGTCCTGCGGATGGGAAGCCATGCCCGGAAGGTAGCCCCGGGGGCCTCCCCGACCACACCTTGAGTGGAATAGACTCAACTTTATGCACGTTGGCTGAGTCAGTGCAGAGTGTGACTGACTTGCTTCAGTGACGAACGACCGTGCCCGAGCCAGGGCGACGACGGCGAGGACGCCGAGGAGGAGACAGCGAACGTGGACGCCGAGCTGACCAACCGGAGCCGGGACGCGATCAACGCGGCCGGCCAGCGGGCCGTGACCGAGGGCAACGCCGATCTCACGCCCGCGCATCTGCTTCTGGCGCTGCTCCAGGGTCAGGACAACGAGAACATCACCGATCTGCTCGCCGCCGTCGACGCCGATCAGGCCGCCGTACGGGCCGGGGCCGAGAAGGCCATCGGTCAGCTGCCCAGCGTGACCGGCTCCACCGTGGCGCCCCCGCAGCCCAACCGCGAACTGCTCGCGGTGATCGCCGACGCCCAGTCCCGCGCCCGCGACCTCGGCGACGACTACCTCTCCACCGAGCATCTCCTCATCGGGACCGCCGCCAAGGGCGGCCAGGCCGGCGAGGTACTCACCCGGGCCGGCGCCACCGCCAAGAAGCTCCAGGACGCCTTCCGCGCCGCGCGCGGCGGACGCCGGGTCACCACCGCCGACCCCGAGGGCTCCTACAAGGCGCTGGAGAAGTTCGGCACCGACTTCACCGCCGCCGCCCGCGAGGGCAAGCTCGACCCGGTCATCGGCCGTGACCAGGAGATCCGCCGGGTCGTCCAGGTCCTGTCCCGGCGCACCAAGAACAACCCCGTCCTGATCGGCGAGCCCGGCGTCGGCAAGACCGCCGTGGTCGAGGGGCTCGCCCAGCGGATCGTCAAGGGTGATGTCCCCGAGTCGCTCAAGGAGAAGCGGCTGGTCGCCCTCGACCTCGGCGCGATGGTCGCGGGGGCGAAGTACCGGGGCGAGTTCGAGGAGCGGCTCAAGACCGTCCTCGCCGAGATCAAGGACTCCGACGGCCAGATCATCACCTTCATCGACGAACTCCACACGGTCGTCGGAGCGGGCGCAGGCGGCGACTCCGCCATGGACGCGGGCAACATGCTCAAGCCGATGCTGGCCCGCGGCGAGCTGCGCATGGTCGGCGCCACCACGCTGGACGAGTACCGCGAGCGGATCGAGAAGGACCCGGCGCTGGAGCGCCGCTTCCAGCAGGTCCTGGTCGCCGAGCCGTCCGTCGAGGACTCCATCGCCATCCTGCGCGGCCTCAAGGGGCGCTACGAGGCCCATCACAAGGTCCAGATCGCGGACAGCGCGCTGGTCGCCGCCGCGACCCTCTCCGACCGGTACATCACCTCCCGCTTCCTGCCCGACAAGGCCATCGACCTGGTCGACGAGGCCGCCTCGCGCCTCCGTATGGAGATCGATTCCTCCCCCGTCGAGATCGACGAACTCCAGCGGGCCGTGGACCGTCTGCGCATGGAGGAGCTGGCCCTCGCCAAGGAGACCGACCAGGCGTCCAAGGAGCGCCTGGAGAAGCTGCGCCGCGACCTCGCCGACAAGGAGGAGGAACTGCGCGGCCTCACCGCCCGCTGGGAGAAGGAGAAGCAGTCCCTCAACCGGGTCGGTGAGCTGAAGGAGAAGCTGGACGACCTGCGCGGCCAGGCCGAACGCGCCCAGCGCGACGGCGACTTCGACACCGCCAGCAAGCTGCTCTACGGGGAGATCCCGGGCGTCGAGCGCGATCTGGAGGCCGCGTCCGAGGCCGAGGAGGAGGCCGCCAAGGACACCATGGTCAAGGAGGAGGTCGGCGCCGACGACATCGCGGACGTCGTCGCCTCCTGGACCGGCATCCCGGCCGGGCGCCTCCTGGAGGGCGAGACCCAGAAACTCCTGCGCATGGAGGACGAACTCGGCCGTCGGCTGATCGGCCAGGGCGAGGCGGTCCGCGCGGTCTCCGACGCCGTACGCCGCTCCCGCGCGGGGATCTCCGATCCGGACCGGCCCACCGGCTCCTTCCTCTTCCTCGGCCCCACCGGCGTCGGCAAGACCGAGCTGGCCAAGGCGCTGGCCGACTTCCTCTTCGACGACGAGCGGGCCATGATCCGCATCGACATGTCCGAGTACGGCGAGAAGCACAGCGTGGCCCGGCTGGTCGGCGCCCCGCCCGGATACATCGGCTACGAGGAGGGCGGCCAGCTCACCGAGGCGGTCCGGCGCCGCCCCTACAGCGTGGTCCTCCTGGACGAGGTGGAGAAGGCGCACCCCGAGGTCTTCGACATCCTGCTCCAGGTGCTGGACGACGGCCGGCTCACCGATGGACAGGGCCGTACGGTCGACTTCCGCAACACCATCCTGATCCTCACCTCCAATCTGGGCAGCCAGTATCTGGTCGAGCCGCTGACCAGCGAGGAGGAGAAGAAGCAGCAGGTCCTGGAGGTGGTCCGGGCGTCCTTCAAGCCGGAGTTCCTGAACCGCCTGGACGACCTGGTGGTCTTCTCGGCGCTCAGCAAGGAGGAACTGGGCCGGATCGCCCGCCTCCAGATCGACCGCCTGGCCAAGCGGCTGGCCGAGCGCCGGCTCACCCTGGAGGTCACCGACGAGGCCCTGGCCTGGCTCGCCGACGAGGGCAACGACCCGGCGTACGGCGCCCGCCCGCTGCGCCGCCTGGTCCAGACCGCGATCGGCGACCGCCTCGCCCGGGAGATCCTCTCCGGCGAGATCAAGGACGGCGACACGGTCCGGGTGGACGCCTTCGGCGAGGGCCTGATCGTGGGCCCGGCCACGGGCAAGACCCTGTAGCCCCCGGGCCCGGCGAAGGGGCCAGGACGCCCTAGCCTCCCGGCCGGGCGAAGGGGCCGGACGCCGTAGCCTCCCGGCCCGGCGAAGGGGCCGGGACGCCCTAGCCTCCCGGCCCGGCCACGGGCAGGACGCCGTAGCCCCCAGTGCCCGTACGACAACGGCCCGTCCCCGGTATCCGCCGGGGGCGGGCCCTCGTCCCGCCCCCTCCGGCGGGATCCCGTCAGCCGACGGCGGAAGAGCCCGGCGGGGCTTGCCACCCCCCTCCCCGGATGGGGGAGGATGGCGGGATCCGTACGAAGGGAAATTCACGGTGACCATCGACCCGTCCTCGATTCCGAACTTCGGGGGCCAGCCCCAGCCGCAGTCCCCAGGACCGGCGGGCCCCGTCGTCCCGGATCAGGACCTCGTGAAGCAGCTCCTCGACCAGATGGAGCTGAAGTACGTCGTCGACGAGGAGGGAGACCTCGCAGCGCCGTGGGAGCAGTTCCGTACCTACTTCATGTTCCGCGGCGAGGGTGACCAGCAGGTCTTCTCGGTGCGCACGTTCTACGACCGGCCGCACAAGATCGAGGAGAAGCCGCAGCTCCTGGAGTCGATCGACGACTGGAACCGGCGCACGCTGTGGCCCAAGGTCTACACCCATACCCATGACGACGGCACGGTCCGCCTGATCGGCGAGGCCCAGATGCTGATCGGTCCCGGGGTGAACCTGGAGTTCTTCGTGTCCTCCACGGTCAGCTGGGTGCGCGCGGCGATCGAGTTCGACCGCTGGCTGATCGAACAGCTCGGCCTGGAGCAGGAGGTCAACGAGGCGGAGAAGCCGGAGGAGGACGGCGAGTAGTCGTCGCCGCCACCTCTCCAGCCCGTCGTCGCCGCCGTCCACCCTCCGTGCCTCCCCGTCCACAGCCTGTGGATGGCGGCACGGCGGGCGGGCCCCTGTTACCCGGGGACGGGTCAGACGGTCGGAAACTCGTCACGCCGGGCAGCGCCGACGAACGAGCCCCAGGTGTCCGGAGTGAAAATGAGGGCGGGACCGTCAGGGGCCTTGCTGTCGCGGACGGGAACGACACTGGTGATCCCTTCCCCGACCTCAAGACACTGACCGCCGTTGTTGCTGCTGTAGCTGGACGACCGCCAGCGGACGGGCAGCTTGCTCGCGCGGTTCATTTCGCTAGTCCCTCCATGTGCCGCCGGATCAGACCGGCCGACTCCTGGGGCGACAAGGCGCAGCCCCTGAGCAGATCATAGGAGTGGGCAGCGCCCAGGACTTCCTTCGCGTCCAAAGCTGTTCGTCCTTGAGAGAAGCCGTCCACATACAGAACGTCGGAACCCTGATCGAAGCTCAGCAACGTGAAGGGCCCAGCCAACCCAGGGTGCGCCACAACCGCACGCGGAATCACCTGAATTACTGTGCGTGGCTCGTCGCCTGCCTCCAAGAGCCGGGCAAGCTGGGCACTCAGACCGCCGGGCCGCCGATCAGGCGGTTGAGGGCGTTCTCGTCCATGATGAACCACGCGCGCGGACGTTCTTCGCGTTCGAAGATCTCTTGCCGCGTCATCCGGGCTGCCACAAGGTCGCCGACCTTGTCCGGGCGTCCTGACTCAAGCAGTGCCCGCGCGTACTCCTCCGTCTGGAGAAGCCCGGACACAACCTGACTGTCGAACATACGGATCGTGGCTGCCTGCACTTCGAGATCGACGTAGGGCAGGAACCAGTCCGGGTAGGCATGGGTGACCACCAGCGGATGGAACTCCTCGAAGAAGTCCACGCCGAACGCGGAGTCAAGGTCACGCGCCAAGACGTCGGACGGTACGCGCTTCGCGTTCTCCACGTAGCTGATCATTGCTCCGGTGGTGAACGCCCTGGTGGCAAGCTCCGTCTGAGACCACCCGCGTTCAGTCCTGAGCTTGAGGACGCGGGAGCCGAAGAAGCCCAAGAGGCTCATGCCGGGCTGTGGTTGGCCGTTGTCAGTCTCCATGGTCACGAGCGTGCCGCCCCCTTGATGAACTCGGGTCCTTAACTTCCGCGGCGTTAAGGCGTCACCCCTGTCGCGGCTACGCGCGGAGCGCAACCCTTGAGGCACAGAAAGTAAGGCACCAACAGGAGCGACGCGAGACGCAAGAGGTTCCACGTGTCCGATACCCCCCACCTCCCCAGCTCAGACGTAACGGAGCTGACCACGGCGATAACCCGGCGTGAGTTCTGGCGACTCGTCCCGGAGGAGACCCCGCTCCCCGCCTGGGTGGCGGACTGCCCCGGCGCCGCACCGGTACACGTGACCACGAAGCCCACACGCCCCATTCTGCGAGCCGTGGACGCGGGACTCAGGAGGCTGATCGGTGAGCAGTGAGACGGCACCGGCGTTGCACATGCCGCTCCTTGAGCCCGTGGCTGTGGACGGCTGTTCCCTCTGCGCTACCGCCGGACGGCTCAGGGATGCGTCCCGCCGGCTGGGCAGTGCGGTGGGCATCCGGAGCGCCAACGACACGATCCGGCAGCATCCGCACAGGTGGACCACGGACGCGAAGGAGGGAGCCGGGTGAGTACGGAGGCGTGGAAGCCCGGCCAGACCGTCAAGGACACCAGGACGGGACGGGTGGGGCGCGTGATGGGACATGTAGGACCGTGCTATCAACTCCGCCCGCTCAATGGCGGTAAGGAGTGGGACGCGGAGTCGGGTGCGCTCGTGCCTGCCGCCCAGTCCGACGCGATGAGTGCTCAGGTGGCCGTGGCCAATCGGCGCTGGGGGCTGTGAGGTGGCGACCGCGCCGGGCACTCCGTACGAGAACGGTCCCGAGAGGCCGGTGGACCACCCCCGGTGGTGCTTCGGCGAGTGCGGCCGGTTGGACCCCTACATCTGATTTCCGCCCCTGCCCGGACGAAGCCGAATCTCCTTTCCCCTTTGTCGATTCGGAACCCCTGGCAGGGGCGGGCACAGCCCCCGCTCCCCCCAAGGAGCGGGTTTGAGAGGTACATCCCCAAAGGAGGACTCATGGAGAGCACGACCCACGCCCCGGATGCGGGCAGCACCCCCCAGGGCGCCGGTCTGGTCAAGGCCCGGCGTTCGATCAATGCAGCCCGTGAGCGGGGCGTGACTCCGTCCGACGGCGGTTCCACCGGCCGCACCGACGGCAACGACTGACCCGGAGGGAATGCGTTGTCGCCGCTGAATCTGGCGGCGCATCTGGGTCAGGACGAGTTCCTGACCCAGGTGTTCCACCGCCACTACCGACACGTGCCGGGCGCGCTCCCGGCCCCTGGTGAACTGCTCACCTGGGATGACCTCAACACCCTTCTGGCCACCCATCGCATGGACCCGCCCCGGCTCCGCCTGTCGATGGGCGGTGAGATGCTGCCCCAGTACCGCTACAGCGCTCCCGTCTCCACGCGGCGGCACACCGTGTGGCAGCGCGTTCATCCGGCGGAGCTGCACGCCCGACTTGCCGAAGGCGCCTCACTGGTCATCGACGCCATGGACGAACTCCATCCGGCGGTTGGCCGTGCCGCCATGGAACTGGAGCAATGGCTCCACACAGGGGTACAGACGAACCTGTACGCGTCATGGACCGCCCGTGAAGGCTTCGGCGTGCACTGGGACGATCACGACGTTGTCGTCATTCAGGTGGCCGGTACGAAGCGGTGGAAGCTCTACGGTCAGACCCGTACGGCGCCCATGCACAAGGACACGGAGGAACCGGAGCCCCCGCCGGAGAAACCCGTCACGAAGCTGGTGCTCCGCCCCGGGGACCTTCTCTACCTCCCGCGTGGCTGGTGGCATTCCGTCGCCGCGTCCGAAGGGGAGCCTTCTCTCCACCTGACCTTCGGAATCCAGACGACCACCGGTGCCCAGCTCCTGTCGTGGCTCGCGGACGACTTGCGGCGCCATGCCGTCCTGCGGACGGACCTGCCGGTCCACGCCACGCCCGGCGAACAAGCGGCCTACCTGGACCGGCTCCGGAAGGAGGTCGTGGCCGCACTGGAAGACCCCGACGTGATCGGCCGGTACATCGCCATGCGCGACGGAGCCGACATCACACGGATGCGGCCCAGCCTGCCGCACATCACGGCCGTGCCCGCACTCCCGGAGCTACGGGTCCGGCTCACCACGGCCCGCGCCCACCTTGAACGTGTGGCTGACGGAGTCACCTTCCGAGCCTGTGACAACGAGTGGGACATGGCTGCCGGAGTCGCCCCGTTGTTGCGCCGTCTCATGGCCGTGGTGCCGGAGGCGGTGTCACTCGGGGAACTGGCGGAGACCGCCGGTCTTTCCGTGGACGACGTGGCCGTTGTGGTCACGGAGTTGGTCAACGGCCAAGCGGTCACTGTGGAAGGGGGCGAAGAGTGACAGTGGCATCCCTGGGCCTGGGCACCTATCGCGTACGGGCTTCCGCCCTGTCCGACGCGGTGAGCTGGGCGGCGGACGATCCCGGAACGGGCTGGGTGGATACCGCGCCCAACTACCTGCACGGTCAGGCGCAATCCCTTCTCGCCCCAGCTCTGGCTCGTCATCCGGTCGGAGTCTCCACGAAGGTGGGCTTCCTGACGGACGAAGTGCGCAGGGCGGCAGTGGCGGACCGGGCTCTGAGCACCGTTGAGGCGGAATCAGGGCACGCCCTCAGCCCGGCGTATGTTCACTGGCAGTGCGCCCGGAACCGTACGGAGCTGGGTCGGGACCGCCTGGACGTCGTCTTCGTCCACAACCCCGAACGGACCGCCGGCGACCCGTACGAAGCACTAGGCGACGCCTTCACGGCGCTGGAGGCGGAGGCGGAGGCGGGGACGCTGGACGCTTACGGCGTTGCCACCTGGGACGGCTTCGACACCGGCGTCCTCAGAGTCTCGGAACTGGACCGGCTGGCCACCGGAGTGGCCGGGACACCGCACCATCATCTACGGGCCGTTCAACTGCCTGTGTCGCTGGTCATCGCGAGCGCCTTCGGTCTGGCTCTGAACAGAGAAGGTCCGATTGCCGACGCCGTGTACCGAGGTTGGCAGGTGTACGCGTCAGCTCCCCTGTTCGGCGGGGAACTGGCCGAGTTGGCCACACGCGAACTCGCCGACCTCTTGCGGCCCGACCTCACCATCACTCAAGCGTGCCTTCTCGCGGTGGCATCGTGCCCAGGGGTGACACGGGTCCTTCTCTCCGCATCGACTCCGGCACACTGGGCCGACGGGTGGGCGGCGCTTCAGGAACCGCCGGTCACCGTCTCGACGCTGCGAAGGGTGCTGGGTGTACTCGCCTCCGACGGATAGGGCCGACGAAGACCGCATGCACGAGGCGTTCGCACGAGCCCTGAAGGAACTCGGCGCCACGATGGGCGGCCCAGAAGTCTGGGGGTGGTTCGGGCGCACCCTGAGCGCGCGGATCGAAAGTCCGGAGCGTGGCGCGTGTTGGCTTCGCGTGGTCTCAGCGCCCCAGGACAAGGCCACTGGGAAGATCTGGGAGGGCAACCGCGAAGCCGCTCGGCTCTTTGACGGTCGCATTCGAAAGCCGGTCCTGTACGGCTTTACCGAAATGGCCAAGGGCGGGAAGGTTTATGTGGCCGAACTCAGCCAGCACGTGGACGAGCAGGTCTGTTCCACGACTCCCGTACTGGCGGCGGACGTGCACCCATTGGATCAGTGGTGGGACTCGCTCCGTATCGACCTGGGCCACGTCGCCAGAACGCCTACTGACCGGGTGGCAGTGCGGCAGGAGTGGGCGGACCGCAGCGTCCCGCACTTCCTTGAGATGCCTGCCCCCCGGATCGTCGAATGGGAGACGGCCCACGGGGATCTTCACCCCGCGAACCTCACGGGCACCACGCCTTACCTTCTCGACTGGGAGGGGTTCGGGCGCGCACCGGTCGGATACGACCCGGCCATGTTGCTGGGGTACTCGCTTCTCAACCCGGAATTCGCCCAGCGCGTCCGTGACACCTTCCCCGTGCTCAACACGGAGCCGGGACGTGTCGCTCAGATCGTCGTACTCACAGAGCTGATGCAACCCGCCGCACGCGGTGACTGTCCGGAACTCGTCCCAGCGCTCCGCGCACTGGCCGCAGAACTGGCCTGACCCGGACCGCCCCGCTCGCCTGCCATTCCTCCCCCGTACCGGCGGGCGGGGCTTCGCGTCACTGGCCTTCGGGAAGTCGGTCGGCCACGAACGAGCCCAGCCCCGGCGTGGTCGTGATCCAGTTCGTCTCTCGCAGAGAGCGGGTGGCCTTGCGCATGGTGTCGCGGTTCACACCGAACTCTTCCGCCAGCCGGACTTCGGACAACTGAAAGCCCGGCGCGTACTCGCCGCTCCTGATGCGGCTAATGATCACGTCTTCAATCTGCTGCCACTTCGCGCGGCGCGGGTCGAACTCCACAGGCGGACACTACCGGCCCCTCTCCCAGGCGGGCAGCGATCCAGGGCCATCCCGAGGGATGGACAGGGGTGGACAGGCTGGATATCTTTCATGAACAAAAACGCCCCGGAAGACCGCTGGTACCGGTCCGCCGGGGCTCCGCCGAACAGCTAATCAGGAGCTGAACGACTGATGTTCGACTCTACCCTTCTCGGGTTCCTTGTCCCCTGGATGCTCTTCACCCTGGCCGTCTTCCATCCGCTGGACTCCCGGAGGAAGCCCCGGCACGCCGCGCCGAAGCCGGTTCGGCCGAAGGCGGGCACGGCCCAGCCGGAGAAGATCCACGTGCCCCTGGCCGGACTCAAGCCCATGTGGGAGCGGCATCCGGACACTGACCCGGACCTTCCGCCGGTCCCGCCCATCCGGCCCCTGTTCATCGCGCTCGCCGAGGCGCACCGGGATGCCCAGTGGGAGCGGACACAGCAGCGAGAGCGGTTGATCTCGGCTACGGCAGTCACCTTCGGTTACGAGTACCCCTACACCTACCAGGGGGCTCCGGCCAGCTAGGGCGTGTCCGCACTGGGCCCTGTCCGGCGTCAGCACTGGGCAGGGCTCATTTGCGCAGCTTGGACAACCTTCTGACCGCCTCCTCCAGCACCGCCGTCCGCTTGCAGAACGCGAACCGTACGAACGGTGCCCCCGCCTCCCGGTCGTCGTAGAAGACCGCGTTCGGGACGGCCACCACCCCCGCGCGCTCCGGCAGCGCCCGGCAGAACGCGAAACCGTCGCTCTCGCCCAGCGGGCGGATGTCGGTGGTGACGAAGTACGTGCCGGCCGGGCGGAAGACCGTGAACCCCGCGTCCGCCAGCCCCGCCGCCAGCAGATCCCGCTTGGCCGCCATATCCGCGCGGAACGCCGTGAAGTAGTCCTCCGGCAGCGCCAGCGCCTGTGCCACCGCGTACTGGAACGGCCCCGAGGCCACATACGTCAGGAACTGCTTCGCCGACCGCACCGCCGTCACCAGCTCCGGCGTGCCCGTCACCCAGCCGACCTTCCAGCCGGTGAACGAGAACGTCTTGCCCGCCGAGCCGATCGTGACCGTCCGCTCCCGCATCCCCGGGAAGGTCGCCAGCGGCACATGCCGGGCCCCGTCGAAGACCAGATGCTCGTACACCTCGTCCGTGACCACCAGCAGATCCCGCTCCACCGCCAGCGCGGCGATCACCGCCAGCTCCTCACGGGTGAGGACCGTGCCGGTCGGGTTGTGCGGGGTGTTGATCAGCAGCAGCCGGGTGCGGTCGGTCACCGCGTCCCGCAGCTCGTCCAGGTCCAGCCGGAACGCCCCCTCGCGCGGGCGCAGTGTCACCGGCACACGCCGGGCGCCCGCCATCGCGATACAGGCCGCGTAGGAGTCGTAGTACGGCTCCAGCGCGATCACCTCGTCGCCCGGCTCCAGCAGCGCCAGCAGCGAGGCGGCGATGGCCTCGGTGGCGCCGGCCGTCACCAGCACCTCGGTGTCGGGGTCGAGGGCCAGGCCGTAGTGGCGGGCCTGGTGCGCGGTGATCGCGGTCCGCAGTTCCGGCACGCCCGGACCCGGCGGGTACTGGTTGCCCCGGCCGTCGCGCAGCGCCCGTACCGCCGCCTCCCGGATCTCCTCGGGGCCGTCGGTGTCCGGGAAACCCTGGCCCAGATTGATCGCCCCGGTCCGCACCGCGAGGGCGGACATCTCGGCGAAGATCGTCGTCCCGAACTCGGCGAGACGGCGGTTGAGGACAGGGCGCTTGGCTGAGGTCATGCGGGCCATCCTGCGCTCAAGCTCTGGACTTCCTCAACTCTGCTTTGAGGCGTCCACGACGAGGGCATCCCCCGTTCACGCACGACACGGGACGCCCACGGGGGGTCGTCCCGGGGGGATTCGGAAGGAGGGTGACGCCATGGCTCTCGGCATCATCCCGTTCGTGATCGTAGGGACGTTCATCGCCGTGTTCATCGTCGTGGCCCTGGCCGTCGCGCGGGCGCGCAGGCTGCTCGGCCGCTCGCGCGCCGGGTCGAAGCGCGGCAGCGCGTACGGGTCCGGTGAGGGTGGCGCCGCCGGGGCCACCGGCAGCGACGGCGGCAGCTGGTGGAGCGGTTCGTCCGGCGGGGACTCCGGCGGCGGCCACTCCTGCGGGGGCGGCTCCTCGTCGTCCTGCGGAGGCGGCGGTGGATGTGGTGGGGGCGGCGGCTGACACGGGGCAGCCGGGCTCCTGAAGGGGGAATCGCATCCACCCGCCGAGCGCCCGCCGGGACCTCAGGTCCCGGCGGGCGCTCGTACGCGGCGGGCTCCGCGACCGCGTACGCCTGCCCGGCCCGGCGTACGCCGTGGTTGAACAGTTGAGCTGAAGAGCCCTCTGAGGGATGGAAACCCCACGAACTTGGGTAAAAACGCTGTGGGGGCCCCGCAGTTCATGATTCCCTCTAAATCACCAACGCGGCCCCCTCGGATGTCCTTCGGACACCTCTGCTCACGGGGCTGACCGGGCCGATCCTCCCGGTGGCGACCGGGGTGCGCCGGACCCACACACCGCCTTTCTTTCTCCTGCCTTCTGTGTGCTAGCGGAGCCGACCCATGCTCACGACCCTGAACACCTCGTACACCGACACACGCGCGGCCGATCTCGCCTGGACCCTCGGGCGCGAGCCGCTGCCGGCCCTCGCCACCCTCGACCTCGAACTAGCCGGTGCCAGACTCCAGTTGAGACTGCTCGGCGCCTCCCACCAGGTCCTCCTGGAGGAGGACCGGGCCGACTGCTCGGAGACGGTGGCCTGTATCCCCGGCAGCAGCACCCCCCTGCCGCTCGGCGTGGCCAAACGCGTGGGCGACTGGGAGTACGAATTCGCCGCCCGCGTCGAAGCCCTGTCCCCGGGCTCCTTCGCCGGCCGCGCCCAGGAACTCCTCGCCCTGGTCTCCGACCACCCCAACGGACTGGCCGGGGTCTTCCCGGGCAGCCCGCACGCCTTCACCGCGATGCTGGCCCAGCGCCATGAGGGCCAGGTCCACTGGCGCACCTGGCACGCCTACCCCCAGGACGGCCAACTCGTGGCGACCCGGACCAGGGTGGGGGTGCGGACACCGGCGACGGTGCGGTGACGGGGCCCGGTCCAGGACCGTCCCGCCCGGCGGCCGGTGAAACCCGGGACACCGGGAAAGCGCCGAGTTCCACACGTGTGGGTGACAAGACGCACCGCACCGGTGACGTAACGTCGCAGTCGTGATCGACCCGCACGCCCCGGCCCCGCCCGGCCCCCCGCCGCCCTGGGGCACCCCCGGGGGACCGGCCGCCGTGCGACTGCCCGTGCGGCCCGCCACCGGCCGGTTCCTGGTCCTGGCCTGCGTCTTCGTCTGCGCGGCCTGCGGCCTGGTCTACGAGCTGGAACTCGTCGCCCTCGCCTCGTACTTGATAGGCGACTCGGTCACCCAGGCGTCCATCGTGCTGTCGGTGATGGTCTTCGCCATGGGCATCGGCTCCCTCGCCGCGAAACGGCTGCGCCGGCTCGGCGCGGCCGGATTCGGCGCCGTCGAGGCCGTCCTCGCCCTGGTCGGCGGATGCAGCGCGATGGCCCTCTACGCGGTCTTCGCCTGGACCGGCGACTGGGGCGGCCTGTGGTCCCACGGCCCCCGGCTGCTGCTGGTCGCCTTCTCCCTGGCCACCGGACTGCTCATCGGCGCCGAGGTGCCGCTGCTGATGGAGCTGATCCAGCGCATCCGCCGCCAGGACGCGGGCGGCGCGGTCGCCGACCTGTTCGCCGCGGACTACGTCGGCGCGCTGGTCGGCGGCCTCGCCTTCCCCTTCCTGCTGCTGCCCTTCCTCGGCCAGCTCACCGGCGCGCTGCTCACCGGCACCGTCAATGTGATCGCCGGCGGCGCCCTGGTGCTGGGCCTCTTCCACGGCGACCTCACCCGCCGCGCCCGCTGGCTGCTGCTCACCGCCAATGTCACCGTCCTCGGCCTGCTCGCCTCCGCCGCCGTCCTCGTCGACGACTTCGAACGCGCCGCCCGCAACGCCGTCTACGGCCAGGACGTACGGGTCGCCGTGCAGAGCGAGGTCCAGGAGGTCGTCCTCACCGGCCCCGCCCACGGCAAGCCCTTCGCCCTCTTCCTCGACGGCCGGCTCCGGGTCAGCGGCCAGGACGAGCGCCGCTACCACGAGGCGCTGGTCCACCCCGTCATGACCGGCCCCCACGAAAGCGTCCTCATCCTCGGCGGCGGGGACGGCCTCGCCGCCCGTGAGGTGCTCCGCCACCCCGGGGTGCGCCGCGTCGACATCGTGGAACTGGACCCGGAGGTGGTCCGCCTCGCCCGCCAGGACCCCGCCCTGGCCGCCCTCAACGGGCATGTGCACGGCGACCCCCGCGTCCGGGTCACCGTCGCCGACGCCTTCGCCTGGCTGCGCTCGGCCCCCACCGGCTCCTACGACGTGGTGATCTCCGATCTGCCGGACCCGGCCATCACCGACAGCACCAAGCTGTACTCGCAGGAGTTCTACGGGCTCGCCCGGCGGGCGCTCGCCCCCGGCGGGCGGATCGTGGTGCACGCCGGGCCGCTCGCCAGCCGCCCGCGCGGCTTCTGGACCGTCGACGCCACCCTGCGCGCCGCCGGTCTGCACACCTCCCCCTACCTGGTCGGCGGCGGCACCACCGGGTTCGCGGCCGGACCCGACCGGTCCACCGGCACCCCCGAGCGGCCCCACGACTGGGGGTTCGTGCTGGCCGCCCCCGGCGCCGCGCCCCCGCTCCGCCTCACCGAGCGGCCCCGGCCCGGCACCCTGACGCCGGACGCGCTGGCCCTGGGCGCGCGGGCGGCCGAGCGGACCCGGATCGGCGGTCTCGCCGTCTCCACGCTGGTGCATCCGCGGTACTGAGTCCCCGGTACCGAATCCCCGGTACGGAATACCCGGTGGCACGGGTGCGATCCCGGCCCCGCTGGGTAGGCTCCACCGACATGGAGCTTGAGGTCCTCATTCCGGTTCCCGCCGAGCGGGTCAGGGCGGTGCTCGACGATCCGGCCCGGGTCGCCGCCGCGCTCCCCGGGCTCCAGCGGGACGCCGGGCAGGCGCCGGACCCGGGCGCCTCGCCGGTGACGGCCGGCCGGCTGAAGCTGCGGATCGGGCAGACGACCATCACCTACCGGGGGACCCTGCGGGTCGCTCCGCGGGGGGACGGGTCGTACGGGGTGTCCGTGGAGGGGGCCGAGGTGCGGGGCGACGGGGTGGTCGCGCTGGAGCTGATCCTCACCCTGCGGGAGGGCGGCGAGGGCGACACGGGCACGGTGGTGGTGCTCGCCGGGGACGGGAGCGTGGGCGGGCGGATCGCGGATCTGCCGGGGGACGCGGTGCGGTCGGCGCTGGCGAGGCTGGTGAACCGGTTCGCCGAGAACGCCGATGCGGATGCGGATGCCGGTACAGACTCCGACTCCGATGCCGACTCCGACTCCGATGCCGAGCCGGTCGGGGCAGAGACCGAGGGGGCGCCCTCGTCGTTGGAAGGGCTTGTGGACGACGAGATGCCCGCGACGCCCTCCGGGGCCGCCGAAGAACCCCCCGCCGAGGCCGCGCACGCCCGCCGGACGATGATCGGGCGCAGCGCGGAGGAGGTGGACCACGCCCCGCCGCGCGGGCGGTACGCGCCGGTTCCGGCGCCGCAGACGGTGGCGCCGAACAGTGCGCTGCGGTGGGCTGCGCCGGCTGCGGCGATCGCGCTCGCGTCGGCCATCGTGGTGACCCGGGCGCTGCGGAGGCGGAGGTAGGGGGCGGGAGCGGTTGAGGGCGGCTGCGGGTCGTACGTGGCTGGTCGCGCCCACGCGGCGGAGCCGCATGGTTCATATGCGGCTCCGCGCCCCTGGAGGGCGTTGCCGCTCGGGGGGTCCATTAGGGTCTGGTGGGTGAGTGACCACGACATCACCCTGACCTCGGGGGACACCCGGCTGACGGTTTCCCCCGCTCATGGCGGGCGGCTCGCGAGTCTTCAGATCGACGGCACCGAGCTGCTGCGCCAAGGGGAGCGCTACGGCTGCTTCCCGATGGTCCCCTGGTGCGGGCGGACCCGCGACGGGCGGTTCCGGGACGGGGCCAGCGTCCATCAGCTGCCGCTCAACTCCCCGCCGCACGCCATCCACGGCACCGCCCGCGACGGCGCCTGGCGCACCGCGCGGGTCTCGGCGGACGAGGCGGTGATCACCTACGACCTCGTCGAACCCTGGCCCTACCCCGGCCGGGTCACCCAGGTGGTGGCCCTGACCCCGGAGAGTCTGACCCTGACCATGGCGATCGAGACGTACGACAACTCCTTCCCGGCGCAGATCGGCTGGCATCCATGGTTCCGGCGGAGCCTGGACGGGAGCGCCGGGGCCGAGATCGGCTTCCGGGCCGGGTGGCAGGAGGAGCGCGGGGCGGACCATCTGCCCACCGGGAAGCGGATCGAGCCCCGGCCCGGCCCCTGGGACGACTGCTTCGGGATGCCCGACGGCGTCGAGGTCACCCTCACCTGGCCCGAGCGGCTGGAGCTGACCGTCACCAGCCCGGAGAAATGGGTCGTGCTCTACGACGAGCAGGACGCCGCCGTCTGTGTGGAGCCGCAGACCGGGCCGCCGGACGGGCTGAACACCCGGCCGCGCCTGGTCACCCCGCTGGAGCCGCTGGAGGCCACCACCACCTGGCGCTGGCGGCGCATCTAAGCTGGTCGCCATGACGGACGTACGGGGCGAGCTGCTCCAGCAGATCAAGGACAAGGCCGTGGTGCACGGCAGGGTGACGCTCTCCTCGGGCCTGGAGGCCGACTACTACGTCGATCTGCGCCGGGTCACCCTCGACGGCGTGGCCGCCCCCCTGGTCGGCTCGGTGCTGCTCGATCTGACCGAGGGCCTGGAGTTCGACGCGGTCGGCGGGCTCACCATGGGCGCCGACCCGGTGGCCGCGAGCATGCTGCACGCCGCCGCCGCCCGGGGGCGCAGGCTGGACGCGTTCGTCGTCCGCAAGGCCGCCAAGGCGCACGGGCTCCAGCGCCGGGTGGAGGGGCCGGACATCGCCGGGCGCCGGGTGCTGGTGGTCGAGGACACCTCCACCACCGGAGGCTCCCCGCTGGCCGCCGTGGAGGCGGTACGGGAGGCCGGGGCCGAGGTCGTCGCCGTCGCGACCATCGTCGACCGGGCCACCGGCGCCGCCGAGAAGATCGAGCAGGGGGCCGGGGTGCCGTATCTCTTCGCGTACACCAAGGACGAGCTGGGCCTGGACTGAGGCGGCGCGGACGGCTGTCGGTCCGGAAGGGGAACGGCCCGGACGGGAGCCGGCGCCGACGGATACCGGCCCGGACTGAGACGGGACTCCGTTCGGCGGGGTTCGTCTGGAAAGATGGGCCCGACGACGGCGTCACATCTCCGAGGTCTAGGTCAGGGCCTTTCGCAGCACACCCACCCGCACATACAAGGAGCGGACAGATGCCCATCGCAACCCCCGAGGTCTACAACGAGATGCTCGACCGGGCGAAGGCAGGCAAGTTCGCCTACCCGGCCATCAATGTGACCTCGTCCCAGACCCTGCACGCTGCCCTGCGCGGCTTCGCGGAGGCCGAGAGCGACGGCATCATCCAGATCTCGACCGGCGGTGCCGAGTTCCTGGGCGGCCAGCACAGCAAGGACATGGTCACCGGCGCGGTGGCGCTCGCCGAGTTCGCGCACATCGTCGCCGGGAAGTACGACGTGACGGTGGCCCTGCACACCGACCACTGTCCCAAGGACAAGCTCGACGCCTACGTCCGTCCGCTGCTCGCGGTCTCCGCGGAGCGGGTCGGCCGGGGCGAGAACCCGCTGTTCCAGTCGCACATGTGGGACGGCTCCGCCGAGACCCTCGCCGACAACCTCGCCATCGGCCAGGAGCTGCTGGCCGTCGCCGCCGCCGCCAAGATCATCCTTGAGGTGGAGATCACCCCGACCGGCGGTGAGGAGGACGGCGTCACCCATGAGATCAACGACGAGCTGTACACCACCGTCGAGGACGCCATCCGTACCGCCGAGGCGCTCGGGCTGGGCGAGAAGGGCCGCTATCTGCTCGCCGCGTCCTTCGGCAACGTCCACGGTGTCTACAAGCCGGGCAATGTCGTGCTCCGCCCCGAGCTGCTCAAGGACCTGAACGAGGGCGTCGCCGCCAAGTTCGGCCGTCCGGCCGACGCCAAGGTCTTCGACTTCGTCTTCCACGGCGGCTCCGGCTCCACCGAGGACGAGATCCGCACCGCGCTGGAGAACGGCGTCGTCAAGATGAACATCGACACCGACACCCAGTACGCCTTCACGCGTCCGGTGGCGGGCCACATGTTCGCGAACTACGACGGCGTGCTCAAGGTGGACGGCGAGGTCGGCGCCAAGAAGACCTACGACCCGCGCACCTGGGGCAAGCTGGCCGAGGCGGGCATGGCCGCCCGGGTCGTCGAGGCGTGCGGGAACCTGCGGTCGGCGGGGCAGAAGCTCAAGTAGGGACAGAACAGTTCCCTGGGGGGACAGAGGTTCTGTGGCGAGCCCGGCGCGATCGCGCCGGGCTCGCTGTATATCTGGGACATGCCTGACGTCCGGATCTCCTCACCGCAGGGCAAGTGGCTCCTGTTCACCACCGTCCTCGGCTCCAGCATGGCGTTGCTGGACTCGACCGTCGTCAATGTGGCCCTCCCGCGCATCGGTGAGGACCTCGACACGGATCTCGCGGCCCTCCAGTGGACCGTCAACGCCTACATGCTCACCCTCGCCGGGCTGATCCTGCTCGGCGGCTCCCTCGGCGACCGCTACGGGCGCCGCAAGGTCTTCGTCATCGGCGTGGTCTGGTTCGCCGTGGCCTCGCTGCTGTGCGGGCTCGCGCCGAACGCCGAGGTGCTGATCGCCGCGCGGGCCCTCCAGGGCATCGGCGGGGCGCTGCTGACGCCGGGCTCGCTGGCCCTGATCCAGGCGTCCTTCCACCCCGACGACCGGGGGCGGGCGGTCGGCCTGTGGTCCGGGTTCGGCGGTATCGGGGCGGCCGTGGGGCCGTTCCTGGGCGGCTGGCTGGTGGATGGTCCCGGCTGGCGCTGGGTGTTCCTGCTGAACGTCCCGCTGGCGCTGGTGTGCGTGCCGGTCGCGTTGCGGCACGTACCGGAGTCGTCCGACAACAAGGCGCACGGGCGGTTCGACGTCCTCGGGGCCGTGCTGGGCGCGCTGGCGCTGGCGCTGGTGACGTACGCGCTGATCGAGGCCCGGTCGGGGGCGCTCACGGTGGTGGTGACGGCGGTCGCGGGGGTGGCGGCCGGGGTCGCCTTCGTCATGGTGGAGCGGCGGCGGCCGGATCCGATGATGCCGCTGGACATCTTCGCGTCCCGCCAGTTCACCGCCGTCAATCTGGTCACGCTCTGTGTGTACGCGGCCTTCGGCGGGTTCTTCTTCCTGGCCGTCCTCCAGCTCCAGGTGGTCTCCGGGTACTCCGCCCTCCAGGCCGGTACGGCACTGCTGCCGACGACCGTCCTGATGCTGCTGTTCTCCGCCCGCTCCGGGGAACTCGCCGACCGGATCGGCCCGCGCATCCCGCTCACCGTCGGCCCGCTGCTCAGCGCGGGGGGCCTGCTGCTGATGACCCGGGTCGGGCCGGACGCCTCCTACGTCACGGATGTGCTGCCCGCGCTGCTGGTGATGGGCCTCGGCATGGTCACCCTGGTGGCCCCGCTCACCGCGACCGTGCTGGCCTCCGTGGACACCACGCGGGCGGGCCTGGCCAGCGGGATCAACAACGCGGCGGCACGGGCGGCGGGCCTGGTCGCCGTCGCCGCGCTGCCGCTGCTCGCCGGGATGAGCGAGGACGCGTACCGCTCCGCGCCGGCGTTCGACAGCGCGTTCGGGCGGGCGATGGTGATCTGCGCGGGGGTGCTGGTGGTGGGGTCGGCGGTGGCCTTCGCGACGGTACGGCGACCGCCGCCGGACTGCACCCGGCCGGAGTGCAACGGGCGGGGCGGGGTGCTGACACCGCCGCTGGAGCCGGGGGTGAAGACCGCGGGGAAGCTGGGGGAGGGGTAGCCCTCCGGGCCTAGGGGATGGGTGTTCGGGGTGGGTGTCCGGGCTTGCGGGATGGGTGTTCGGGGTGGGTGTCCGGGCTTGCGGGATGGGTGTTCGGGGTGGGTGTCCGGGCTTGCGGGGCGGGTGTTCGGGGTGGGTGTCCGGGCTTGCGGGGCGGGTGTTCGGGGTGGGTGTCCGGGCTTGCGGGGCGGGTACTCGGGGTGGCTCTCCGGGCCTACGCGGGTACCCGGTACCGGACGGGTGCGGGTACCCGTACCGGACGGGTGCCGGTACCGGTGCTTGGCTCCCCGCTCTCCGGGGCGTCACGTGCCGTGGCCGATGTACGAGACTGGACCCCATGACGATTCACGAGAACCTCCTCGGGGGCCCGCCCCCCACCCACCTCCCCGACGACCCCGAGCCCCGTGAGCTGCTGGCCGGCGGCACCCCCGCCGCCGAGGTCGCCGCGAAGTACCCGACCTCCTCGCTGGCCTGGGCGGTCCTCGCCGACGACGCCTTCGAGCGGGGCAGCACGGTCGAGTCGTACGCGTACGCCCGTACCGGCTACCACCGAGGGCTGGACGCGCTGCGGCGCAGCGGCTGGAAGGGGCACGGCCCGGTGCCCTGGGAGCACGAGCCGAACCGCGGCTTCCTGCGCGCGCTGCACGCCCTCGCCCGGTCGGCGCAGGCGATCGGGGAGCAGGAGGAGTACGAGCGCTGCACCCAGTTCCTGAAGGACTCCTCGCCGACGGCGGCGCAGACGCTGGGCTGAGGCCGGGCCCTGCCGGCGGGTGCCGCCGCCACACCTTGCGAGGTGGCGGGGGCACACCGCAGGATGCGAGGTGGGGACCGGGGCCCCCGTGCCGGAATCGGCAGGGGCGGACCGCTACCCGGAGCAACAACAGGAGACAGCGATGTCCCACGAGGCTCACGAGCCCGCGGCTCCGCATCTCGACTTCCAGGGGACCACCCCGTACGAGGACTACGTCAAGGCGGATGTACTCACCCATCTCCAGCACACCCTCTCCGACGATCCCGGAGAGATGGTCTTCCTGGTCACGACCCAGGTCATGGAGCTGTGGTTCACGGTGATCGTCCATGAGTGGGAGACCGCGGCGCGTGCCCTGCGCTCGGACGACGTCCCCACCGCGATCGACGCGCTCAAGCGGTCCGTACGCGAGCTGGAGGCGCTGAACGCCTCCTGGAAGCCGCTCGGGCAGCTCACCCCGCGGCAGTTCAACTCCTACCGGAGCGCCCTCGGCGACGGCTCCGGCTTCCAGTCGGCGATGTACCGGCGGATGGAGTTCCTGCTCGGCGAGAAGTCCGCGTCCATGCTGGTCCCGCACCGCGGCGCGCCCCGTGTCCACGGCGAACTGGAGAAGGCGCTGCACGAACCGAGCCTGTACGACGAGGTCCTGCGGCTGCTGGCCCGCCGGGGCCACGCGGTGCCGGAGGCGGTGGTGACCCGGGACGTGTCCCTGCGCTACGAGGCGGACGACGCCGTCGAGAGCGCCTGGGCCCAGGTGTACCGGGGTGACGCGGACGGTGACCTCGCCCGGCTGGGCGAAGCGCTGACGGACGTCGCGGAACTCGTCTGGCGCTGGCGCAACGACCATCTGGTGGCGACCCGGCGCGCGATGGGTGCCAAGGCCGGAACGGGGGGTTCGGCGGGGGTGGCGTGGCTGGAGAAGCGGGCCCGCAAGAATGTCTTCCCCGAGCTGTGGACGGCGAGGTCCCATGTCTGACCTGGCGATGGTGGCTCAGAAGCTGGACGCCGGGGACCCGCTCGCCGGGAAGCGGTCGGCGTTCGTCCTCGACGGGACGGTGTACCTGGACGGCAACTCGCTGGGCGCGCTGCCCGCGCATGTCCCCGCGCGCGTGGCGGACGTCGTCGAGCGGCAGTGGGGTGAGCTGCGGATCCGCTCCTGGGAGGAGAGCGGCTGGTGGACCGCGCCGGAACGGATCGGCGACCGGATCGCTCCGCTGGTGGGCGCGGCGCCGGGACAGATCGTGGTCGGCGACTCGACCAGCGTGAATGTCTTCAAGGCGGTGGTGGGGGCGGTTCGTATGGCGGCGGTTCGTACGGCGGCGGTTCGTGTGGCGGCCGGGGGAGTTGTCTCGGGTGGGGTCGCTTCCGGGGGAGTCGTCTCGGGTGAGGTTGCCTCCGGGGGAGTCGTGCCGGGTGGGGTGGCGGCTGCGGGAGTCGTTCCGGGTGGGGTGGTGGCTGGGGAGACGGTGTCCGGTGGGGTGGTGGCCGGGGGGACGGTGTCCGGTGGGGTGGTGGCCGGGGGGACGGTGTCCGGTGGGGTGGTGGCCGGGGGGACGGTGTCCGCTGAGGCGGTGGCCGGGGGGACGGTGTCCGGCGTACGGGACGAGATCCTGGTCGACGCGGGCACCTTCCCCACGGACGGGTACATCGCGGAGTCCGCCGCGAGGCTTACGGGTTGTACGGTCCGGGCGGTGCGGCCGGAGGACGTGCCGGGCGCCCTGAGCGGGCGTACGGCTGCGGTCCTGCTGAACCATGTCGACTACCGCACCGGGCGGCTGTACGACCTGCCCGGTCTGACGGCCGCCGTCCGGGAGGCGGGCGCGGTCTCGGTCTGGGACCTGTGCCACAGCGCGGGCGCGCTGCCGGTGGGGCTGGACGAGCACGGGGTCGACCTCGCGGTCGGCTGTACCTACAAGTACCTCAACGGGGGGCCGGGTTCACCGGCGTACCTCTATGTGAGCCGGGCCCGGCAGAGCGCCTTCGACTCCCCGCTGCCCGGCTGGAACTCCCACGCGGAGCCGTTCGGGATGCGGGCCTCCTACGAACCGGCGCCGGGCGCGCTCCGCGGGCGGGTCGGCACGCCGGACATCCTGTCGATGCTGGCGCTGGAAGCGGCGCTTGAGGTGTGGGACGGGGTGTCGCCGGCGGACGTCCGGGCGAAGTCGCTGGCCCTGACGGACTTCTTCCTGGAGTGCGTGGCGGCGTATGTGCCGGCGGGGCGGGTGGAGTGTGTGACGCCGGAGGCGCACGCGGAGCGGGGGAGCCAGGTCGCCCTGCGGTGCGGTGATGCCGGGGCGGTGATGCGGGAGTTGATCGCGCGGGGGATCGTCGGCGACTTCCGGCATCCCGACATCCTGCGTTTCGGTTTTACGCCGCTGTATGTGGGGTTCGCGGAGGTGGAGCGGGCGGTGCGGGTGTTGGGGGAGGTGGTGGGGAGGGCGTAGGGGGGGCCTGGAGGGGATCAGAGGGCTCCAAAGGGGGACCAGGGGTCCTAGGAGGGGTCCCGCGGGAGGGCCCCAAGGGTGGGTCCTAGGGGAGGGTCCTAGAGGGGTGATTTTCTGCGGGGGCCTTTCGCTGGGCCCCCGCGGCTCCCTTGGTGTGCCGTAACAGAACCGTTTTCCCCTCACCCTGCGTGACATCCGCGTGTCCCCGCATGTCACCCGCCTGATACCGTCCCCGCCAACGGCCGAATCCCCACCTGGTCCGCCATCCACTCCCCCGGCGCGAAAGCCCGGGAGGTACCCCGTCGTTGAGAGGTTGGAGCATGCCGGACGACGTCGCCGCAGCCAGGGCCGCCGTGGCGGCTGCCGAGGAGGCGTCGGCCTTCTCGCACCCGCCCGTCGCCCCCGACGCCACCGCCGCGTACGGCGACCATCCCGACCAGGTGATCGACTTCTACACCCCGCGTACGACGGCCGTCGAGTCCGATTCCTCCGCCCTCGCCCCACTCGTGGTCGTGCTGCACGGGGGTGCGTGGCGCTCCGCGTACGACCGTCGGCACATCGCCCCGTTCGCCGGGTTCCTGGCGCGGCGGGGGTTCGCGGTGGCCAATGTCGAGTACCGGCGGGGCGGTTCGGACGGGGAGCCGGGGGACGCGGCGGGGGCTGCGCCCGCTCCGGCCGGGCGGTGGCCGGACACCTTCGACGACGTGGCCACCGCGTTCGACGCCCTCCCCGCCCTGGCCCGGGAGGCCCTCCCGGGGGCCGACCCCCGCCGTACCGTCGTCGCCGGGCACTCGGCCGGCGGCCACCTCGCGCTGTGGGCGGCGGCCCGGCACGTCCTTCCCCCCGATGCCCCGTCCCACTGGCGTATCCCCCGTCCCGCACCTCTGCGCGGGGTCGTCGCCCTCGCGCCGATCGCGGACTTCGCGGTCGCGGAGAAGCTGGAGGTGTGCGGTGGGGCTGCCGCCCAACTCCTCGGTGGTCAGGAGGAGTTCGGGGCCCGGCGGCCGTACGTGGATCCGGCCCTGCTGCTCCCGACCGGTATCGCGACGACGCTGGTCCAGGGCATGACGGACGTGGTGGTGCCGCAGGCCGTCGCCGAGTCGTACGCGGAGGCGGCGGCGAAGGCGGGGGAGGTGGTGGGGCTGACCCTGCTGGCGGATGTGGGTCACTTTCCGCTGATCGACCCGGCGGCGGACGCGTGCGCGGTGGTGGTGGAGGAGATCGCGCAGTTGGCTTGGTGAGGGGTGGGGGGTGAGGGGCGGGGGTGAGGGGTGAGGTTGGGGGAACCCGGGGGGAGCCGAGTGGGTTGGGGTGGAGCCTGGTGGGGGCTCCGGAGGGAGTGGGGGGCGGGGCGTGTCGGACTGGCTCGGGCCGGGTCGGGCCGGGCCGGATTGGGCCAGATCGGGCCGCGTCGGCTCGCGTCGGCTCGGATCGGCCCGGGTCGGATTGATCGATCGGCTCGGCTGGACTCGGCTCGGGCTCGGCTCGGGGGTCATACCCGTAATACCTGAGAGGGACCTGGCGGAACCGCTCTCAGGCGGGACGCGAGCGACAGACGAAGATCCGTAACTTCCCCTTTGGAACGGCCCGGTGGACGGGCCGAGGGGGAGGCACGGACATGGGCCGGGGCATTGCGGGCCAGGACACGGCGGGCCGGGGCGCGACGGGCCGGGGGCCGGGGAGGGGATCCGACCAGACCCGGGACGGCCGGGGGCAGCCGCGTCGCCGCCCCGCAGGGCGATGGGTCCGCGCGTTCCTGGCCGCCCTCGTCATGGCCGCCCTGATCGTCCCCCTCGCCGCCGCGACCCGCCCCCGGGTCCCCGCCCCACCGCCGGCCGACCTGGGCCGGATCACGGCGGCGACGCTCGGTACGGCGTACGCGGCGAACCGCGCCAACGCCGCCGAGGCGGCCCGTATGGCCGAGGACCACGGCAACCGCCACCGCGCGGCGGTGGAGCGTGCGATGGCCCGGGACCCCGCCCGGCAGCTCCTCGCCTTCGACGGCCGGGGGCCGGGCCTGGTTACCGAGGTCTTCGGCGACCTGGCGGACGCCGACCGGATCGCTGTCCTGATACCCGGCTCCGACACCACGCTCGACACCTACGCCCGCTTCCGCGCCGCGGCGGATTCCCTGCACCGGCATCTCGCCGCCCGGCACCCCCGTACCGCGGTGATCGCCTGGCTGGGCTACGAGACACCGGGCACGGTCGGTACGGCGGTCATGACCACGGCCCGCGCGGAGGAAGCCGCGCCGGAGCTGGAGGAGTTCGTCGCCGGGCTGTACGGGATCGCGGGGAGGGACACCGAGGTCTCCCTGCTGTGCCACTCCTACGGCTCGGTGGTCTGCGCCCGCGCGGCCCCCGCTCTGGAGGCGGACGCGGTCCCGGTAGCCGACCTCGCCTTCGTCGGCAGCCCGGGGACGGGCGTGGACAGGGCGGCGGATCTGCGTACTTCCGCCCGGGTGTGGGCGGGCCGAGGCGCGCGGGACTGGATCGCGGAGGTACCGCATGTGCGGGCCGACGTGTTCGGCACGACGGTCGGCTTCGGCACCGACCCGATGTCCCCGGCGTACGGGCCCGCCGCTTCCCGGCCGGTTCCGCGGGCCACAGCGGCTACTTCGCTCCGGGCTCGGAGTCGCTGGCCGGCCTCGCCCGGATCGTGCTCGGCGAGACCACGGAGGTGAGCCATGACTGAACGACGACCGCACACCCACCCGGGGACCTCGCGGACGGCGACCAGCCGCCCCCCGCGCGGGGCTGTGCCCCACCACCCCGCCGCTGCCCGCCGCACATTCGGCGCCGGGCTCCGCCGGCGGGCCCGCCACCTCGACGCGGCCACACCCGCTCAGCGCGACCGGGCGGTGGACGCCCTGCGGGCCTTCGCGATCCTCGGGGTGGTCCTGGGCCACTGGCTGGTGACGGCGCTGGTGGCCGACGGCGACACCCTGCGCGCGGCGAGCCCGCTGGACCCGATGCCCTGGCTGGCCCCGGTGTCCTGGCTGTTCCAGACGCTGGCGGTGTTCTTCCTGGTGGGCGGGCAGGTGGCGACCCGGAGCCTGGCCTCGGCGCGGGCCCGTGGCATGGGCTACCGCCCCTGGCTGGCGGCGCGGCTGTCCCGGCTGTTCGCCCCGGTGGCCGCCGTCCTCACCCTGTGGACGGCGACCGCGGTCGCGCTGCTGCTGGCCTCGGCCGACCTCACCACCCTGCACACCCTGCTCAAACTCGCCCTGTCCCCCCTGTGGTTCCTGCTGGTCTTCGCCGCGTTGACGGCGGCGACCCCGCTGCTGACCCGGCTCAGTCCGCTGTGGCCGCTGGCGGTGGTGCTGCACATCGACCTGCTCCGCTTCGGCCTCGGCGGCCCCGACGCGCTGGGCTGGGTGAATCTGGCGGCGGGCTGGCTGGTGCCGTACACCCTGGGCGCGGCCTGGACCCGGGGTGAGCTGGAGCGGCCCCGCGCGGGCTGGACCCTGCTGCTCGGCGGGGCGGTGGCGACGGCCGGGCTGGTGGTGTGGGCGGGGTATCCGGCCTCGATGGTCGGGGTGCCGGGCGCGGAGGTGTCCAACCTCAACCCGCCGACGCTGGCGGCGGTCACCTTCGGTCTGGCGCAGTGCGGACTCGCCCTGCTGCTGCGGGGACCGTTGCGCCGCTGGATGCGCCGCCCGGTGGCCTGGGCGGCGGTGGCGCTGGTCAATCTCTCGGCGATGACGATATTCCTCTGGCACCAGACGGCGATGATGGCGACGACGGCCACGGCCCTGCTCGCCGGCCGCCTGCCCGGCCTGCACACCCGCCCCGACGACCTGACCTGGGTGGCCCACCGGCTGGCCTGGCTCCCGGTGTTCGCCCTGGCGCTGGGGGTGTGCTGGGCGGCGTTCCGCTTCAGAGAGCGGCCCGGGAGGACCACTGCCCCTCACCCGGTACGACCACGGCACCTACCAGAGGCTCCACCCCCACGACGAGAACCACCAGCGGCAGCCGGAGCGGTAGCGCGAGCGGGAGCGGCGACGGCGACGGCGACGGCGACAACGGCAGTGACAGCGACTACGGCGTGGGGGAGGACCGGTGTCTAGGGTGAGCGGTATGAACGGCAGGGGGGACGGGGACGAGCGCCCCGAGAAGGACAGGGGGTCGGGCGGCGGCCCGGAAACGACGGCCACGCGGCAGCGCCCTGGTGGCCTCGCGGCCGAGGGACATGGTGGACGCGAGGGCGAGGGCCGTGCCAGCCGCCCGCCCGAGGGCCATGCCGGTCGCACGCCCGAGGCACTGACATCCGTCGGCGGGGGCGATCTGACCCCCGGCAGGCCCGGCGCGGACACCTGGCTCGACCCGCGCCGCGCCACCACCTGGCTGCGCGGCCTGGGCACGGACCTGCGGAGCGTGTCCTACGACCCGATGCCCCCGTCGCTGTGGCTGCGCTGGCTGCCGCACGGGCTGGTGGTGCTGCTGGCGACCGCGGTCCTGGTGGCCGACCTGGGCCAGCTCTCCGAGGAGTATCAGCTCGGCATCCAGTTCGCCGTGGTCCTTTCTCTCACGCAGAGCGCGGCGGTGGTGCTGGGGCCGTGGTTCCCGGCGGCGGCGTGCTGGCTGTCGCTGACGGCGGCGGTGGTGACGGCGCTGGACGCGCGCGAGAGCCTGCTCTACTTCCCTGAGACACAGGGCGCGGCCTGGCCCTGGGGACCGCCCGCGCTGGGGGCGCATGCGATCGTGCTGTTCCTGCTGGCGCTGCGGGTGCGGCCGGCGGTGTCGGCGACGGCTCTCGGGGTGACGGCGCTGGTCACCTGGATCGTGCAAGGGCTGCTGGGTGCCTCTTCGTACAGTTCGACGGGTGCCATCGCCCTGGCGGTGTTCGCGGCGGTCACTCTTGTCGGGGCCGCGTTGCGGGGAAGCCGGGTGGCGCGGGTGAAGCTGGTGGAGCAGACCGGGATGACGGAGGAGGAGCGTGCCCGGCGCACCTTGCTGGAGGAGCGCAGCAGGATCGCCCGTGAACTGCACGATGTGGTGGCCCACCACATGTCGGTGATCTCCATACAAGCGCAGGTGGCACCCCATCTGGTGGAGAACCCGCCGGACGAGCTGAAGGAGAACCTCGACGGCATCCGCCAGAACGCCCTGGAGGCGCTCACCGAACTGCGCAGGGTGCTGGGTGTGCTGCGGTCGGAGCACCCCGGTGACGCTGAGGGTCTGGCGACCGGTGCGGCGCCGCACGCCCCGCAGCCCACGCTGGACCGGCTGGACGACCTGATCGACAACACCCGGGCGGCGGGTCTGAGGATCACGATGGACATCGTGGGCGAGCCGAGCCGCCCCTACCCGCCGGGGGTGGAGCTGTCGGCGTACCGCATCGTGCAGGAGGCGCTGAGCAACGCGTTGCGGCATGCGCCGGGTTCGAATGTCCGGGTGGAGATCACCCACTTCCCGGAGGGCCTCTACCTGGGCGTGATCAACTCCCGTCCGAGCCGCCCGGTGCAGCCGTCGCCGGGCGCGGGACACGGGCTGCTCGGGATGCGGGAGCGGGCGACGATGCTGGGCGGCCAGCTCACCGCGACCAGAACCCTGCACGGCGGCTTCTCGGTCTCGGCGTTCCTGCCGAGGGACGGGACGGCGGCGACCCGCACCGACTCCCCGGGCGGACCCGCCCGGCCGGACATCTTCCTGGACCTGAGGGACATCTGATGACCAGCGGCACGATCCGCGTACTGATCGCCGACGACCAGCAGATGGTCCGGCAGGGCTTCACGGTGCTGCTGAACACGCAGTCCGACATCGAGGTGGTCGGCCAGGCGGTGAACGGTCTGGAGGCGGTGGCGATGACGGCGGAGCTGGCTCCGGACGTCGTCCTGATGGACATCCGGATGCCGGAGCTGGGCGGCATCGAGGCGACCCGCAGGGTCACCACGGCGACCTCCCTGACCAAGGTCCTGGTCCTGACCACCTTCGACCTCGACGAGTATGTCTACGAGGCCCTGCGCGCGGGGGCCTCCGGCTTCCTCCTGAAGGACGCCTCGGCGGACCAGCTGGCCGAGGCGGTGCGGGTGGTGGCGGCCGGTGACGCCCTGCTGGCCCCCGGCATCACCCGCCGCCTGATCGCCGAGTTCTCCCGCCTGGACGCGGCCCCGTCGACCCCCCTGAAACAACGCGTGGCGGACCTCACGGAACGCGAGACGGAAGTCCTCGCCCTGATCGCCCGCGGCCTGTCCAACGCGGAGATCGCCCGACAACTGGTGGTCGCCGAACAGACGGTGAAGACCCACGTCAGCCGCATCCTGGTCAAACTGGGCCTACGCGACCGCACCCAGGCGGCGGTGTTCGCGTACGAGTCGGGGGTGGTACGGCCTACGGGGTACTGACGGCGGGGCTCCTCCCCGGCACGGCGGTGCTCGCCAGGTCCTCAGACGCGACCAGTGCGCGATTTGAGTCAACTGCCTTGCGTGCAAGGCATAGTGAGAACCACCGGGAGGCGCTGTACCGAACGAGTCAAGACCTCTACAGCACACGGGATTCGGTGAGCCAGCAGACCCAGTGGTCGGTTCAGGACGCATTGGAACGTCATCGGGTGGACCTCCCCAGGGACGGGACGAGCGATATCGTCCGGGTCGCGGTCAATGAGGGGTGGGAGAGTTCCACCGAGTTCCTGAACGACTCCAAGGAGCGTCCTCGTGGTTGAGACGGCGAACACGGGTGTGACCGGTACCGGTCCCGGCACCGAGTACAACGCGAAGAATTTCTTCGTCGGTCTGCTCATTCTCTGCGTTCTGGGTGGAGGCGGCTGGTTCGGATACGTTCAGATCTTCACCAAGGGAGTCGAGCGACTTCCGGCGCGGGTGTGCGACGACGCGGTGGACCGTGGAACGGTGACGCGGGCTCTGCCCCCCGCCCGCACGGCGGAGGAGGAAGCGAGTCAGAAGGGTGAGGGCGAGAATCTTCGATTCTCCTGCCGCATCGCGACGAGCTCCGATTCCATCCTCTCGGGACATGCGCGGATCGATGACGCGTCCGTGCAGACCTGGCAGAACCACAACGGAGTGGGGTCGGGCGGCGACGCCGTGCAGGTGTCGTCCGACGGGGTGGAAGCCCTGGCACAACTCGACTCGGACAACGGATGGTCATCCGTCTACGTCGCCTGTGTTCCCCGAGGAGCGGACGCGAGTGATGCCTCCCAGTCCTTCGCCGTCATCGCCGAGGGCAGTGTGGTCGGGGACAGCAGGGCGAGTGGCGCGGAGCTGCGCCAGGCGGTGACGGACTTCTCTTACCAGCTCGCCGCGCACGCCTATGCCTCGGCCGACTGCCAGGAGGCCCGCACACTGCCCGAACGGCTTCCCCGCTACGGAACCGACTGAGCTGCGGCACCTCGGCCACGGCCTTCCCCCTCCACTCCACCTGTGTGCGATGTTCCCCGTCCACCCGTGGCCCCCTCCCCCTTCCCCGCTCCCCCTCCCCGGCCCCCTCCACCCTGTGGCCCCCCTCCACCCCGTAGTACCTGAGACGGACCCCCCACGACCCCTCTCACTGGTGACGACGGTGGGGTGGGGTGGCGCATACCGTTTTCTGTGTGAGTGAGACGACCCAGACGATTCCCCCCTCGCCGGAGGCCGACGGCGGGGCGTATCAGCGCAGTCCGGAGGTCCGGGCGGCCGTGGAGGCCCTGCGAGGGCTGCGGCAGGACCTCGTGGAGGACGCGTTCGCCTACCGGCCGCTGCCCCGGCTGAGCATGGACGGGCCGTTCACCCGCCGGCTGCGGGGGCGGACGCGCGAGTACATGGCCTACGCACCGCACGCGGCGGTGGGCGGCCTCGCCCTGATCGCGTTTCTGAACGGATGGTTCAGCGGGTCCTACAGCCCCGTCCCCCTGCTGACCGCCCTGCTCGCCCTGGTGCCGGTGCTCGCGACCCTGGTGCGGCCGGTCGGCGCCTTCTGGATGTCCATGGTCGCCACCCCGATCGCCACGATGTTCATTGGCGAGTGGTACGACTGGCCCTGGCCGGCCGGCGCCTTCACCAGCCATCTGGCCGTGCTGACCGTGGTCGCCCTGCGCACCCGGCCGCGCACCGCCGCCTGGATGTGGGTGCTGACCGCGCTGTACGGGCTGCTCACCGACACCATTGTCGGCGCCGGGTTCGACAGCGGCGGCACCTCCGGGCCGATGCTGTTCGTCTCCGCGCTGGTCCTGCTCGCCGTCTCCGTGCGGCACATCCGCCGCGAGGCCAAGGACAAGGTCAGACAGGCCCAGCAGGAGGTCACCGCCCAGCAGACCGTCACCGAGCACGAGCGCTCCAAGCGCACCCTGCTGGAGGAGCGCACCACCATCGCCCGCGAGCTGCACGATGTCGTGGCGCACCATATGTCCGTGGTCGCCATCCAGGCCGAGGCCGCCCCCTACCGGGTCGAGAACCCCCCGCCCGAGCTGGAGCGCGCCTTCGCCACCATCCGGGAGAACGCCGTCTCCGCCCTCACGGAACTGCGCCGGGTCCTCGGTGTCGTCCGTGCCGAGGACTACGAGGCCCCCGACGCCCCGCAGCCCACCCTCGGCGATCTGGACCGGCTGCTCGACAACGTCCGGGACGCCGGCCTGGAGGTGGAGAAGACGGTGACCGGCGCGGTGCGGGAGCTGCCGCAGGGCGTGGAGCTGTCGGCCTACCGGATAGTGCAGGAGGCGCTCAGCAACACGCTGCGGCACGCGCCGGGCGCCACCGCGCGGGTCGAGGTCGGCTATGTGCTGGGCGGGCTGGGGCTGCGGATAGTGAACGACCCGCCGCCCAACCCGTCCCTGATCAAGCCCTCACCCGGCGCGGGGCACGGCATCACCGGGATGCGCGAGCGGGTCTCCATGCTGAGCGGCGAGATGACGGCGGGGGCGGTGGACGGCGGAGGGTACGAGGTGGCGGTGTTCCTGCCGGTCGCCCGGGTGAGCGAGGGGGGTGAGGCATGACGATCCGGGTGCTGATCGCGGACGATCAGATGATGGTGCGCGAGGGCTTCTCGGTGCTGCTGAACGCGATGCCGGACATCGAGGTCGTCGGCGAGGCGGTCAACGGCCGGGAGGCGGTCGACCGGGTGCGTGAGCTGGCGCCGGACGTGGTGCTGATGGACATCCGGATGCCCGAGATGAACGGTATCGAGGCCACCCGGGAGATCATCGCGGCGGACGGCGGGGCCAAGGTGCTGGTGCTCACCACCTTCGACCTGGACGAGTACGTGTACCAGGCGCTGCGGGCGGGGGCCTCCGGGTTTCTGCTCAAGGACGCCTCGGCGCGGCAGCTCGCCGAGGGGGTGCGGGTGGTGGCCGGCGGGGAGGCGCTGCTGGCGCCGTCGGTCACCCGACGGCTGATCACCGAGTTCTCGAAGCTGTCCGATGCCCCGCGGGGCATGGCCGCCGCCCAGGCGGCCTACGGGGAGCTGACCGAGCGGGAGACGGAGGTGCTGGTGCTGATCGCGCAGGGGCTGTCCAACTCGGAGATCGCCGGGCGGCTGGTCGTCGCCGAGTCCACGATCAAGACCCATGTCAGCCGGGTCCTGGTGAAACTCGGGCTGAGAGACCGCACGCAGGCCGCCGTCTTCGCCTACGAGGCCCGGCTCGTGACCCCCGGCTGACCGGGGCGGGGCCCGGGTGTGGCCGGGCGGGGCCGGGGTGGGGCCGGGTGGAGCCCCGCGGAGCCCTGCGGGGCCCGGCGAGGACCGGGGGGCCCGGCGGGGACCGGGGGCGTCGGGAACGGTCTGGTCAGGGGGGTGGGCGGCGGGCTAGCGTCCGGGCATGGCAAAGATGGCAAAGGGTGAGATTTCGCAGATGTTCGACCCGTGGGACCCGGCCTTTCTGGCGGATCCGTATCCGGCGTACGCGGAGCTGCGGGCGCGGGGGCGGGTGCTCCGGTACGAGCCCAGCGATCAGTGGCTGGTGCCGCATCACGCGGATGTGTCGGCGCTGCTGCGGGACCGGCGGTTGGGGCGGTCCTATCAGCACCGGTTTTCGCACGAGGACTTCGGGCGGACGGCGCCGCCGGCCGAGCAGGAGCCCTTCCACACGCTGAACGACCAGGGGATGCTCGACCTGGAGCCGCCGGACCACACCCGGATCAGAAGGCTGGTGTCGAAGGCGTTCACCCCGCGGACGGTGGAGCGGCTGAAGCCGTATGTGGAGCGGCTGGCGGGGGAGCTGGTCGACGGGCTGGTGCGGGAGGGCGGGGGTGATCTGCTGGCGGATGTGGCGGAGCCGCTGCCGGTGGCGGTGATCGCGGAGATGCTGGGGATCCCGGAGGGCGAGCGGGCGCCGCTGCGGCCCTGGTCGGCGGACATCTGCGGGATGTACGAGCTGGCCCCGTCGCCGGAGACGGCGCGGCGGGCGGTGCGGGCGTCGGTGGAGTTCTCGGAGTATCTGCGGGAGCTGATCGCCGAGCGGCGCAAGGAGCCGGGGGAGGATCTGATCTCCGGGCTGATCGAGGCGCATGACGAGGGGGACCGGCTGACCGAGCAGGAGATGATCTCCACGGCGGTGCTGCTGCTCAACGCCGGGCACGAGGCGACGGTGAACGCGACGGTCAATGGATGGTGGGCGCTGTTCCGCAATCCGGACCAGTTGGCCGCGCTGCGGGCGGACCACTCGCTGGTGCCGTCGGCGGTGGAGGAGCTGATGCGGTACGACACGCCGTTGCAGTTGTTCGAGCGGTGGGTGCTGGACGACATCGAGATCGACGGGGAGGTGATTCCGCGCGGGTCCGAGCTGGCGCTGCTCTTCGGTTCGGCGAACCATGACCCGGCCGTGTTCACCGGGCCTGAGCGGCTCGATCTCACCCGGGCCGACAACCCGCACATCTCCTTCAGCGCCGGGATCCACTACTGCATCGGCGCCCCGCTGGCCCGTATCGAACTGGCCGCCTCCATGACCGCCCTGCTGGAACGGGCGCCTGGGCTGCGCCTGGCCGCCGAGCCCGACCGCAAGCCGAACTTCGTCATCCGGGGGTTGGAGGGGCTCAGGGTGGAGGTCTAGGAGCAGGAGGGGCGGGTCAGCCGCTGGTCATGTCCCTGCGGCGGAGGGCCGCCAGGCCGGTCGCGGTGAACGCCGCCGAGAGGGCGAGGAGGATCAGGACCGGGGGCCAGTTGAGGTCGGCGCCGGGGAGCTTGGGGAGGTGGCCGTAGGGGGAGAGGTCGAGGACGACCTGGGGGATGTCGAGGGCGGGGCCGATCCAGCCGATCAGCAGGACCGCGCCGGCGACGCCCCAGGCGGCGGGGGCGAGGGAGGGGGAGATGCCGTAGAGCAGGACGGCGAGGGAGCCGATCAGCCAGATCGCCGGGAGCTGGACGAGGCAGGCGGCGAGCAGGGCGCCCAGATCCTGGCCGTAACCGGCGGCGAAGCCGAGGGCGGCGATCAGCATGATCAGGGCCGAGCCGCCGTAGGCGATGAGGAGATGGCCGGCGGCCCAGCGCAGACGGCCGACGGCGTTCGCGAGGATCGGCTCGGCGCGGCCCGAGGTCTCCTCGCCGTGCGGGCGCAGCACGGAGGAGACGATGAACAGCGCGGCGATCAGGCCGAGCATGCCGACCATGGCGGCGAGGAACGCGTCGGTGACCCCGCTCTGGCCGCCCATGCGTTCGATGATCTCGCGGGCGCTCTCGTTGTCGCCGAGGAGTTCGACCGCGCCGTCCGTCAGACCGCCGTAGACGGCCCCGGCCAGGAAGAAGCCGATGCTCCAGCCGAGGACCGTGCCGCGCTGGAGGCGCCAGGCCAGGGCGCCGGCGGTGGCGAGGCGGCCGGTGGGCGGGCCGGGGCGGGTGGGCAGAAAGCTCATGCCGACATCGCGGCGGCCGGTCAGTTCGTAGGCCACCAGGGCCTGGAGGGCGACGGCGGCGGCGATCAGGAGCAGCACCCACCAGCGTTCGGCGGCGTAGGGGCGCAGATTCTCCAGCCAGCCCAGCGGGGAGAGCCAGGTCAGGACGGAGGAGCCGTCGGTGGCGGCCGAGTCGCCCGCCGCGCGCAGCACGAACGCGGTGCCCAGGACGGCGGCGGTCAGTCCCCGGGCCAGCCGGGCGCTCTCGGTCAGCTGCGCCACGATGGCCGCCATCGTCGCGAAGACCATGCCGACACCGGCGATACCGAGGCCGAGGGCGAGGGCGCCCGCGAGTCCCTGCCCGGCGAGGCCGGCCACGAGCAGCAGGGCGAGAGCGGCGTTGGCGGCACCGGCCGTCAGCAGCGCGGCGGTCAGGGAGGCGCGGCGGCCCACCATCCCGGAGGCGACCAGTTCCTGCCGTCCGCTCTCCTCCTCGTCCCGGGTGTGGCGGACGACGATCAGCAGGCTCGTCACCGCGGCCAGGGCGGCGGCGTAGACACCGACCCGCCAGGCGGTCAGGGCGCCGAGGGAGTCGCCGAAGACGGGGCCGATCAGCGCGCGCAGGGAGGCGTTGGTCTCCAGTTGCCCGATGAGGGCGGCGCGTTCGGCGGCGGTGCCGTACATGGAGGAGAGGGTGTTGGGCATGGACAGCACCATCAGGGCGTTCACCGCGGTCCAGACCGGGATCATCAGCCGGTCGCGGCGCAGCGCGAAGCGCAGCAGGGTGCCGGTGCCGGCAAGCGGGCGGGCGCCGCCCGCCCGGACCGCGAAGGCGGCCGGGGGGCGCCGGCCGGTCACCGCGCGCGGGGTGGTGACGGGGCTCGTGGGGCGGGTCATCGGGACGGCACCTCGTCCTGGTAGTGGCGCAGGAAGAGTTCCTCCAGGGTGGGCGGGGAGGAGGTCAGGGACCGTACGCCGGACTCGCCGAGGGCGCGCAGTACGGCGTCCAACTGGTCGGAGTCGACCTGGAGGCTGACCCGGCTGCCCTGGATGTCGAGGTGGTGCACCTCGGGCAGCCGGAGCAGGCCGCCCGGCGGGCCGGCGAGTTCGGCAGTGATGCTGGTGCGGGTCAGATGCCGCAGGTCGGCGAGCGAGCCGGTCTCCACGGTGCGGCCCTTGCGGATGATGCTGACCCGGTCGCACAGCTCCTCCACCTCGCTGAGGATGTGCGAGGAGAGCAGGACGGTCCGGCCGCGCGCGCGTTCCTCGGCGACACAGCGCTGGAAGACCTCCTCCATCAGCGGGTCCAGACCGGACGTCGGCTCGTCCAGGATGAGCAGATCGACATCGGAGGCGAAGGCGGCGACCAGGGCGACCTTCTGCCGGTTGCCCTTGGAGTAGGTGCGGCCCTTCTTCGTCGGGTCGAGTTCGAACCGTTCGATCAGGTCGGTGCGCCGGGCCGGGTCGAGGCCGCCGCGCAGTCGGCCGTAGAGGTCGATGACCTCGCCGCCGGAGAGGTTGCGCCACAGGGTGACATCGCCGGGGACGTAGGCGATCCGGCGGTGGACCTCCACCGCGTCGGTCCATGGATCGCGGCCGAGGATCTGGGCGGCGCCGGAGTCGGCGCGCAGCAGGCCCAGCAGGACGCGGATGGTGGTGGACTTGCCGGAGCCGTTGGGGCCCAGGAAGCCGTGCACCTCACCGGATTCGACCTCCAGGTCGAGGCCGTCGAGCGCATGGGTCCGGCCGAACGACTTGTGCAGCCCGGAGACGCTGATTGCCTTGGTCATGATTTTGAACGTACGCTAGCTTCACAAATTTGTGAAGTTAAGGAATCGTATGAATCGCGGATAGACTCGGGGAGGCGGCTGAGCGGGGCGGATGCAGGGGAGATGATCGGACGATGCCGGAAACGAGGGACGGGGTCACGCCCGAGCGGGACCCCGAGACCGTGTCCAGATTCGTCGAGGCGTTCGCCGCGCAACTGGTCGAGGCCGGGATGCAGCGGATGCCCGCCCGGGTCTTCGCCGCGCTGCTCGCCTCCGACTCCGGGGCCATGACCTCGGCCGAACTCGGTGAGCAGCTCCGGGTCAGCCCCGCCGCCGTGTCCGGCGCGGTGCGCTATCTCGCCCAGGTCCACATGGTCGCGCGCGAGCGCGAACCGGGCTCGCGGCGGGAGCGGTACCGGGTGCACAGCGACCAGTGGTACGAGGCGCTGACCAACCGGGACGCCGTGCTCAAACGCTGGGAGGGCACCTTGCGCGAGGGTGTCGACCTGCTCGGGGCCGACAGCCCCGGCGGACAGCGGGTCGCCGAGACGCTGGCGTTCTTCGAGTACCTCCAGGGGGAGATCGGCAAGCTGATGGAGCGCTGGCGGGAGCACCGGGAGCAGCAGCTCGGGGGGCAGGCGGGGGGCGGGGGGTAGGCGAACGGCACTTCCGCAATGCTGTTGCGGAAGTGAAATCTGGCTACCGGTGCGGGCGGGTTCGACGGCCGCCTACCCCGGCAGGACCAGCCCCAGCGCGTCCTCCCACACCGTCCAGGTCCGCCGCCGTACCGGGCCCGACACCGCCGTGTCCGCCCGGTAGCGGAAGTCCGGGCCCGAGATGGTGACGCGCCGGCCGGCCGCCCGCAGCGGGGTCGCCGCCGCGCCGACCGACACCGGCCGCACCTCCACCGCCGCCGACCCCGCCCCGCCCGGGATCACCGACACCGCCTCCACCGGCTGCTCCAGATCGACCAGGGTGTCGCCGTCCACCTCCACCCGCAGCCGGGCCGACGGACCGCCGCCGCCCCCGAACGCCGGGCCGCCGCCGCCCCGCGCCGGACGGGGGGCCACCAGATTCCGTACCAGCGAGTGGCACGAGCGCAGCCAGGTCCCCATCGCAGCGAGCTCCTCCGCACGGGACGCCGGATCACCGCCGGGGACGCCGTCCGGGCCCGCCTCGTCCAGCGGTGGGATGCTCAGCGCGCCGAGCACCACCCCGTCGCTGTCGTCCACCAGCAGATCCAGCCGCCGGACCGCCCCGTCGAGGGCCGATCGCGCCGCCGCCACCGCGCCCGCCGGGACCCCCAGGGCGTGCGCGATCCCCAGCAGCGGCCCCACCGGCACCACGGACAGCGCGCATCCGGCCAGCTCCCGCTGCCGGTGCAGCAGCGTCACCGCACGGGCCAGCGCCCGGTCGTCCCCGATCACCACCGGCCGCCGCGACCCCCTGCGCTCCAGCGCCCGCGCGAATTCCTCGGGCCCGTCCGGCAGACAGACCTTGGTCGCCGCACCCGCGCTGAGCACGTCTTTCGCGATCCGTACCGACTCCCCGTCGGTCTGTCGGGCGACCGGATCGATGACCACCAGCAGCTGATCGGAAGTCGCGAAAGTCGCCACCTCGGCCATGCCTCGCTTCCTCGGGTAGCATCTTTGTGCAAGAGCCCCTTGCGCTATTGCGCCAGGGGCTTCGTCTATTCCGGGGCATCCGGTCCGACGGGTTGCGGCCGACGAGGGTCGCCGGGTACGAGGCACACGCCGTGCCGCGTACGCCCCTGACCTTGGACATGCCCCGCCCGGAAGGGGTGTACGCGCGTGCCCGCACTTGTGCTGCTCGGTGCTCAGTGGGGTGACGAGGGCAAGGGGAAGGCCACCGACCTGCTCGGTGGCTCCGTCGACTATGTCGTCCGCTACCAGGGCGGCAACAACGCCGGCCACACGGTGGTCGTGGGCGACCAGAAGTACGCCCTGCATCTTCTCCCCTCCGGAATCCTGTCCCCCGGCTGTACGCCGGTCATCGGCAATGGCGTCGTCGTGGACCCCTCGGTGCTGTTCTCCGAGCTGAGCGGTCTCAACGAGCGGGGCGTCGACACGTCCAAGCTCCTGATCAGCGGTAACGCCCACATCATCACCCCGTACAACGTCACCGTCGACAAGGTGACGGAACGCTTCCTCGGGAAGCGGAAGATCGGGACCACCGGACGCGGTATCGGACCGACCTACGCCGACAAGATCAACCGGGTCGGCATCCGGGTCCAGGACCTCTACGACGAGTCGATCCTCACCCAGAAGGTCGAGGCGGCGCTCGACGCCAAGAACCAGATGCTGACCAAGCTCTACAACCGGCGCGCGATCGCCATCGAGCAGGTCGTCGAGGAACTGCTCGGCTACGCCGACAAGCTCGCGCCGTACGTCGCCGACACGGTCCTGGTCCTCAACCAGGCCCTCGACGACGACAAGGTGGTCCTCTTCGAGGGCGGCCAGGGCACCCTGCTGGACATCGACCACGGTACGTATCCGTTCGTCACCTCCAGCAACCCCACCGCGGGCGGTGCCTGCACCGGCTCCGGCGTCGGTCCCACGAAGATCAGCCGGGTCATCGGCATCCTCAAGGCGTACACCACCCGCGTCGGCGCCGGTCCCTTCCCGACCGAGCTGTTCGACGCGGACGGTGAGGCGCTGCGCCGGATCGGCGGGGAGCGCGGCGTCACCACCGGCCGCGATCGCCGCTGCGGCTGGTTCGACGCGGTGATCGCCCGCTACGCGACCCGCGTCAACGGCCTCACCGACTTCTTCCTCACCAAGCTCGACGTCCTCACCGGCTGGGAGCAGATCCCGGTCTGCGTGGCCTACGAGATCGACGGCCGCCGCGTCGAAGAACTCCCGTACTCGCAGACCGACTTCCACCACGCCAAGCCGGTCTACGAGAACCTGCCGGGCTGGTCCGAGGACATCACCGGCGCGAAGTCCTTCTCCGACCTGCCGAAGAACGCGCAGGCGTATGTGAAGGCCCTGGAGGAGATGTCCGGAGCGCCGATCTCCGCGATCGGGGTGGGCCCGGGGCGGGACGAGACGATCGAGATCAACTCGTTCCTGTAGCCGCTCATTCCGGATCCTTCCGGCGCGGATCCTTTCGGCGCGGCATGAGCTTCCGGGGCCTGGAAACCCCGAGAGGAAGCTCATGCCCGTCCGGAAGCGGCGGCCCCTGGAGCCCGGACCCTCGCGTAACTTCGTGCCTAACGTGCTGCACACAACGTGAGGGTGTGAATCGGATGGACATTCAGTGGCGCAAGGCATCGCACTCCGAGCAGTCGGGCAACTGCTTGGAGCTGGCCGTGGTCGACGGCCAGGTGCTGGTCCGGGAGAGTGACGAGCCCGGCGTCGTCGTCAGGACCACACGCGCCAGGCTCGCCGCCTTCCTCGCGGGAGCCAAGGCGGGCGAGTTCGACGACCTGCTCTGACGCCGGGCGATGATTTCCGGAACCAAGCGATGGAGTAGGGGAGGGCGTTGACGGTCAGGAAGCCGTCTACCGAGCGCCAGCGGCGCCTTGGCGCCGAGTTGCGCAGGATGCGTGAGCACATCGGTATGACGATCAACGAAGCCGCGCTGGTGCACCGCACCGACCGGACCACGGTGAGCAATACGGAGTCGGCCCGCTCGGGAGTGAGCGCGGATCGCGTCCGGGTGTGGGCCGCCAACTATCGGTGCCCGGACGCCGGATACATCGACGCCCTCGCGGAGATGGCCAGAGAGCGCGGACCGCGATGGTGGGACGAGCACCGGGGTGCGCTGCCTGCCGGGCTGCTGGACCTCGCGGAGATGGAGCACCACGCGACGGCGTTGCGGTTCGCGCAGATCATGCACATGCCTGGCCTGCTGCAACTGCCTGCCTACATGCGGGCCATCTTCGCGGAAGCGGTTCCCGCCATGTCGCCTGCCGATCTCGAACGGCACGTCGACTTCCGGCGGAGCAGGGCGAAGATCCTCGACCGGCCGGATGGGCCGCAGTGCGAGATCCTGATCCATGAAGGGGCCCTGCGAACGCGGTTCGGGGATCGTGAGGTGATGCTGCGCCAGATCGAGTACCTGCTGACGCAGTCCGAACGTCCCAATGTCACGCTGCGAGTGGTGCCGTTCAGGGCCGGAGGATTCGCCAACGCGGGCAGCTCGACGCTCTACGCCTGCGGTCCGGTGCCCCAGTTGGACACGGTGCAGATCGATGTGCCCACCGGCGTTGCCTTCCTGCACGCTGAGACCTACCTGGTCAACTACCGTTCCGTACTCAACCGGATGAGCGAACGAGCCCTGGGTCCGGGCGAGTCCATCTCCTTCATCCGGGACGTCGCAGAAGAGATCTGAGGTAGTGATTCAGTGGAACTGCACTGGCGTAAGTCATCCTTTTCGGCTGACACCGGGAGTTGCATAGAAGTCGCGGAACAAGACGGCTGGATCTTCCTGCGCGAGGGCGACGATCCGGAGGTGATCGTGCGGACCACACCCCGCAAGCTCCGCGCCTTCATCGAGGGCGTCAAGGCCGGCGAGTTCGACCCGTTCGCGACCTGACCGGTCTGCGGCATATGCCAGCTTCCGGCATTTCGGGCAACGTGTTGTTTCGTACCTCATTGCGCGCGTACTGTGTGTAGTGCTCGACGTCCTTTCCGTGACGGTCGGGCGGGCTGTGAACACACAAGAGTGCCCCGGCGGTGAGCGACCACCCCGGGGCAGGCCAACGCCACAAAGGAGCGTCAGCATGGCTCAGCCTATCCGGCATGCCCTCGTACGAACACTCGCCCTGATCCTCTCCCTCCTCCTCCCCGCCACCGGCCGCCGTCGCCGCCCCAAGCGGGCCCACGCCGCGCCCCGCACCCCCTGGGCCCTGCCCCGGCCCCGCGCCGTTCGCAGCCATGGCAGCGAGCCCCCCGCCCTCGTCCTCGGCTTCGAAGGGATCTGCTTCGCGCCGGAGGCCACCCCCGGTCGCCGCACCGGCGCCCCCGCCCTGTTCCTGGGGGTGGCCGCCTGATGGACGCCACACCGAACACGCGGATCACCGTGAGCCGCGTACCCAGCAAGCCCGTCCGCCGTCGGGACGACGGACGCCTCGCCATCGACCTCTGCCGCGACGGCGCCTTCGACACGGACGCGACGCTGCATCTCACACCCGCCGAGGCCGAAACGCTCCACGCCCAGCTCTGCTTCGTGCTCGACGACGACGCCGACACCTCCGTCGGGCCGGGGACCCGGCGGCCCGAATGCCGGAAGGGCGTGGCCGCCGACCACAGGGCCCTCTGAGCAGAAGCCTCAGCTGAAGACGATCATCGAGCCCTGCGCCAGGCTCCGGGTCGCGGCGGCGTGCAGGCCGAGCCAGACATGGCGCTCACGGGCGAAGGGGCTGGGGTCGTAGGGGGCGGGTACGGCCGGCTCCTCCAGCTCCGTGGGCGCCAGCGGCGGCTGCGGCGGGGCCGGGGGGTTGGCCGGGTCGATGCCGATCGCGGGCGCGACCTGCTCCAGGTCCCGCAGCAGACCCTGCGCGGAGCCCAGCGGGCCGCCCCCGGCGAGGAGTTCGTCGCTGGAGAGCGGGTGCGGGAAGTCGACCGGGACATAGGCGCCCGCGTGGTCGTAGTGCCAGACCAGATGGGACTGCTGGGCGGTGGTCTCGAACATCTCCAGGAGCTGCTCGTAGTCCCCGCCGAGTTCATCGACCGGGGTCACCGGCAGTCCGCGAACCTGGAGCAGAAAGGCCCGGCGCAGAAAGTGCAGGGCGTCGTAGTCGAACCCGGCGACCGGTGCGACATCCCCGGACAGCCCCGGCATGTACTGGTAGACCGGCACCGGTGGCAGTCCGGCCTCGGCGAGCACCTTGTTGTACTGCGCGAGTTCCTCGGCGAAGGGGTTTTCGGGGGTGTGGCACAACACGTCGACGAGAGGTACCAGCCACAGGTCACAGGCCAACGGACAACTCCTCCACGGAATCCACGGGTGGTGCGCGGGCGGCACGCCGGTCAGGGAAGCGTAATCGGTCCGCCCCGCCCCCGCCCCTCCCGCGCACACGTTCGGTGCCGGTCCCTTACCCACTCCGTGACGCCCGCACCGCATATGCCGCCAGCCAAAACGCCCCGGCGCGGCCTCAGTCCGCCGACAGCCGCTCGATCAGCGCCAGCGAGTGCGCGTTGTACGCGGCGACGACGCCCCGCGCCGCCTCCACGTCCCGCCCGCGCAACGCGTCGACCAGGTCCGTGTGCCCGGCCCACAGCAGCCCCCGCACATCGGCCAGCGGACGCAGCCGCTGCACCGCGCACACCCAGGACTGCACCCGCAGCCGGTGCAGGAAGTCCGCGAGATAGGGGTTGCCGAACAGTGCGCTCAGCTCCCGCCAGAACCGCAGGTCGTAGCCGATGAGCACGGTCAGGTCCCCGGCGCGGGCCGCCCGCTGGGCCTCCTCGCCGCGCCGCCGCACCCCGGCGAGCGCCCCGGCGGTACGGGGATCGGCGGGGTCCCGGAACCCGTGGCGCCCGGTGCCGAGCGCCTGGAACATCCCGTCGGTGACCAGCGCCCGCGCCTCGACCAGCCCCCGGAAGTCGGCGACCGAGTACTCCCGGACGCGGAACCCCCGGTGCTGGTCGGCCTCCAGCAGCCCCTGCGCGGAGAGATCGACGAGCGCCTCCCGCACCGGCGTCGCCGACACCCCGTACTGCTCGGCGATCTCCTTGACCGTGAACGCCTGCCCCGGCGGCAGCCGTCCCGCCAGCACCTCGTCGCGTAGCGCGTCGGCGATCTGCTGCCGCAGGGTGTTGCGGGTCACCGCGCCGTTGCCACTGCTGCCGGGCATGGTCCGGGCGTCCTCTCCATGGATACGCGGATGGCGTGCTCGTACGTGTGTCTACGAGCACGTCACCTTACGCGTTCAGGCTCCCGAGAGGATGCGCTGTCCGACCTCCTGCCCCGGCGGGCAGCCACGAGCGGCACGGCGGCGCAGCGGCCCGGCGGGGCAGCGGCCCGGTGGCGCAGCGGCACGGCGGCGCAGGGGCCCGGTGTCCCAGCGGCGGCACCGGGCCAGGGCGAGCAGCGGGCCAGGGCCAGCACGGGGCCAGCGGGGGCACCGGGCCAGGGCGAGCAGCGGCCAGGGCCGGCACCGGGCCAGCGCCAGCACCGGGCCAGCGGCGGCACTGGGCCGATGGCCGCACCGGGCCAGCGGCGGCACCGGGCCAGCGGCGGCACCCCAGCGCCAGCATCGGGCTAGCGCCAGCATCGGGCTAGCGCCAGCATCGGGCCAGCGGCGGCACCGGGCCGATGGCCGCACCGGGCCGGTGACCGCACCGGGCCGGTGACCGCACCGGGCCGATGGCCGCACCGGGCCGATGGCCACACCGCGCCGGTGACCGCACCGGGGGTGAGCCGGCCGCAACCCCGGCTCACCACGCGACCGACCGCCCTCAGCCCGTCGTGAACTCGTCCGCCACCGACAGCGCCGTGTCCAGCGCCGCCAGGCCCTCCTTCAGCTCGGCCTCGCTGACATTGCAGGGCGGCACCACATGGGTGCGGTTCATGTTCACGAACGGCCAGATCCCGGCGGCCTTCGCGGCGGAGCCGAACGCGGCCATCGGCGCGTTGGCCTCGCCCGCCGCGTTGTACGGCACCAGCGGCTCCCGCGTCTCCCTGTCCTTGACCAGCTCCAGCGCCCAGAACATGCCGAGCCCGCGCACCTCGCCCACGGACGGGTGCCGCTCGGCCAGCTCCCGCAGCGCCGGGCCGACGACGCTCTCGCCGAGCCGGGCCGCGTTCTCCACGACACCCTCCTCCGCCATGACAGTGATCGTGGCGACGGCGGCGGCGCAGGCCAGCGGGTGCCCGGAGTAGGTGAGCCCACCGGGGTAGGCCCGCTTGCCGAAGGTCTCGGCGATGGCCGGGGAGATCGCGACCCCGCCCAGCGGGACGTACCCGGAGTTGACGCCCTTGGCGAAGGTCATCAGGTCCGGTACGACATCGAAGTGGTCGGCGGCGAACCAGTGCCCGGTGCGCCCGAACCCGGCCATCACCTCGTCCAGCACGAAGACGATCCCGTACCGGTCGCACAGCGCCCGTACGCCCGCCAGATAGCCGGCCGGGGGCACCATGATCCCGGCGGTGCCGGGGACGGTCTCCAGCACGATCGCGGCGATGGTGGCCGGGCCCTCGAAGGCGATCGTCGTCTCCAGGTGCTCCAGCGCCCGCGCGCACTCCTGCTCCTCGCTGTCGGCGTAGAAGCGGGAGCGGTAGGGGAACGGGCCCCAGAAGTGGACGGTCCCGGCGGTGCCGGTGTCGCTGGCCCAGCGGCGCGGGTCGCCGGTGAGGTTGATGGCCTGCTGGGTGCCGCCGTGGTACGAGCGGTAGGCGGCGAGCACCTTGGGACGGCCGGTGTGCAGCCGGGCCATCCGTACGGCGTGCTCGATGGCGTCGGCGCCGCCGTTGGTGAAGAAGATCTTGTCCAGGTCGCCGGGGGTGCGCTCGGCGATCAGCCGGGCCGCCTCGGAGCGGGCCTCGACGGCGAAGGCGGGCGCGAAGGTGGACAGGTGTGCGGCCTGTTCCTGGATCGCGGCGACGACCTTGGGGTGCTGGTAGCCGATGTTGGTGTAGACGAGGCCGCTGGTGAAGTCGAGATAGCGGTTGCCGTCGTAGTCCCAGAAGTACGACCCCTCCGCGCCGGCCACGGCGAGCGGGTCGATGAGTTCCTGGGCGGACCAGGAGTGGAAGACATGCGCGCGGTCCGCGGCCTTCACGGCGGCACCGGCCCGCGGGTCGGGCTGGACGGGCGGAGTGGACTGAGGGGTCATGCGGGGAGCGTAAATGTCCGTGATGCGGACGCGGTATCGGCGCCCTGTCTCGGGGTCCGGCGGTTTCCACGACACGTTGTCGAAGACGGGGTCCCCGGGGAGTGCTTGACAGGATGCTGTCGTAATGACAGTCTGCTGTCATGAAGCCGCCGAGAGCGGCGCAGACACAACGAGAACGCCACACGAGGGAGCCGAACCCATGACCGCCACCGAGAACCCCCGCAAGCCCGTCCACCTCGCGGTCTACGACACGCTCGCCGACTGGGAGACCGGCCACGCCACCGCGCACCTGGCCCGCGCCGGGTACGAGATCCGCACGGTCGGCCCCACCACCGCCCCGGTCACCAGCATCGGCGGGCTGCGCATCACCCCCGACCTGGCCCTCGCCGACCTGCGCCCCGAGGACTCGTCCCTCCTGATCCTCCCGGGCGCCGACCTCTGGGACACGTCCGACGACCTCGCCCCCTTCGCCCGCACCGCCCGCGCCTTCCTGGCCGCCGGGACCCCGGTCGCCGCCATCTGCGGCGCCACCGCCGGACTCGCCCGCGAGGGCCTCCTGGACGACCGCGACCACACCGGCGCGGTCTCCTTCTACCTCGCGGCCACCGGCTACGCGGGCGGCGCCCGGTACATCGAGACGGACGCGGTCACCGACGGCGGCCTGATCACGGCCGGGCCCACCGAGCCGGTCGCCTTCGCCCGCGAGATCCTCGGCCTCCTCGGCGTCTTCGACGGCGAGGTCCTGGACGCCTGGTACCGCCTCTTCCACCACTCCGACCCGAGCGCCTACGAGGTCCTGGCGGCGGCGGGCGCGGCGTGAGCCGGGAACGCCAGTACCTGCTGAGCCGGGCCGCCCTCGCCAGCTTCCGCCTCAACGGGCAGTTCCTGGCGGTCGCCGAGGAACTGGCCCGGCCCGCCGGACTGACCGCTGCCTGGTGGCAGGTGCTCGGCGCGGTGCTGCCCGATCCGCTGCCGGTGGCGGGGATCGCCCGCGTGATGGGCATCACCCGGCAGAGCGTCCAGCGCATCGCCGATCTGCTGGTCGAGAAGGGCCTCGCCGAGTACCGCCCGAACCCGGCCCACCGCCGCGCGAAGCTCCTCGCGGCCACCGGGGAGGGCGTGGCGGCGATCCGCCGCATCAACCCCGGCCACGCCGCCTACGCCGACCGCCTGGCGGACGCCTTCGGCGACGACGGGGACCTCGCGGAGGCGGTACGGCTGCTGGAACGGCTGTCGGCGGCGCTGGAGGAGTCGGGGCCGCCGGAGGCGGGGGGTGCCGGAGCGGAGACCGGCCAGTAGCGACCCCGGGGACGGGCCCGGTCACGGGCTATCGTCATCGCCCGTGACCATTGACCGGGAGGGCCCAGTCCCGCCGTACCGCCAGATCGCCCGGATCCTGCGCGCCCGTATCGAGGACGGGGGCATCCCGCCCGGCCGCCGCATCCCCAGCCTCGTGGAACTGGAAGCGGAGTTCGGTGTCGCCCGCGACACCTTGCGCAAGGCCGTGAAGGTCCTGAAGGACGAAGGTCTCGTGGAGACCGTGACGGGCATGGGCATCTACGTCGTGGACGGCCGCGCCGACATCTGACTCCCCAGTGGCCGGGGTGAGTTGAGTGACCCTTGCCCCCCACCCGCACCTGTCTGACGATGGGGACCATGGCCCCCACGCGAAGGTCCCTCCTCACCGCGACCGCGACGGCGGCCGTGACCGCGTCGACCACGGCGAGCGCCTGCGCGGCGCCCTCCGACGACCCCACCCCGGACACCGGCCCGCCCCCGTCCCCCTCGCGCTCCCCTTCCTCCACGTCGACCCACCAACCCCCCACCCCCGAACTCCGCGCCCTCCTCGCCGAGATCGACCCCGACCGCATCGAAGCCACCGTCCGCAAGCTCGTCTCCTTCGGTACCCGGCACACCCTCTCCGCCCAGGACGACCCCGCCCGCGGCATCGGTGCCGCCCGCGACTGGCTGCGCGCGGAGTTCCGCCGGTACGCCACCGCCTCCGGCGGCCGGATGACCGTCGCCCTCCAGTCGTACGTCCAGCAGCCCGCGAACCGCGTCCCCACCGCCACCCGGGTCACCAACGTCGTCGCCACCCTGCGCGGCTCGGTCGCCCCGGAGCGGGTCTACGTCGTCTCCGGGCACTACGACTCCCGCGCCTCGGACCCCCTCGACGCCACCTCGGACGCGCCGGGCGCCGACGACGACGCCTCGGGCGTGGCCGTCGTCCTGGAACTGGCCCGGGTGATGGCGGGGCGCCGCCCCGCCGCCACCCTCGTCTTCGCGGCGGTCGCGGGGGAGGAGCAGGGTCTGTACGGGGCCGCGCACCTGGCGGGCCGGTTCAAGGACGACGGCACGGCCGTCCGCGCCATGTTCACCAATGACATCGTCGGCAGCCCGACCGCGGACGACGGCACCCGCGAACCCGGCGTGGTCCGGCTGTTCGCCGAGGGCGTCCCCTCCTCCGAGACCCCCGAGGAGGCCGCGCTACGGCGTTCGGTGGGCGGCGAGAACGACTCCGCGACCCGGCAGCTCGCCCGGTTCGTCAGAGAGGTCGCGGAGAACGACGCGACGGGGATGCGGGTCCGGGTGATCCACCGGCGCGACCGGTACCGCCGCGGCGGCGACCACATCCCGTTCCTGGAACGCGGCTTCGCCGCCGCCCGCTTCACCGAGCCCGCCGAGAACTACGCCCACCAGCACCAGGACGTCCGCGAGCAGGACGGCCGGCAGTACGGGGACCTGCCCGAGTTCTGCGACTGGGCGTACATCGCGCGGGTGGCCAGGGTGAACGGGGCGGCCCTGTGGACCCTGGCCCAGGCACCGGACGCTCCGCGCGACGCCGAGATCGTCACATCCACGCTCACGAACTCGACCGAGCTGACCTGGACGCGGGGGGACGAGCCGGATCTGAAGGGGTACGAGATCGTCTGGCGGGAGACGACGTCCCCGGACTGGACGCATACGGTCCCGGTCGGTGACGTGACCCGGCACGAGGTGGACCTGTCCAAGGACAATGTCTTCTTCGGCGTACGGGCGGTGAACAGGGCGGGGTTGCGCAGCCCGGTGACTTTTCCGTCGCCGTCGGTGTGACGTTGCCGGGGGCGTCACACGACCGGGCCCAGGTGCCGGGCGACGGCAACGCCCTGCTTCTCAGGGGCTCACCGAGCCTCCGGCGGCCTCTGCCGCGGCATGTTCGGCCGCGCAGGCCCGGAAGGCGGCCCCGCGGCCCGCCCCACCCCCGTCCCCGCATCCCGCACCCCTAACCCCAGACCCAGACCGAAACCCACCCCCACCCCCACCCCCTGCATCCCGAGCGGAGCGCCCCCCGCGCCGCCCGTCCGGAACTCCACCATCCAGTCCGCCGTCTCCACCCGCACCAGCTCCGCCACATCCTCCGAGAACCGCCGCAGCACCCCCAGGCACCGGTCCGCCGCCTCCCCGGCCGTGCCGTCCGTCGGGCCCAGCACCTCCCGCACGTTCTCCGACGCCCACTCGAATTGCAGCAGCTGCAACCGCCGCTGCACCGCCTGCGCGGTCGCCACGTCCCGCATCCACCCGGACGTCACCCCGAAGCCCCGGTCCACCCCGGCGCACGCCACCGCCACCACCAGCGCCAGATATCCCCAGGCCGCCGCCCCGGCCAGCGTCCCGGTCAGATCCAGCAGCGGCAGGGCCGCGCCCACCACCGCCCCGCCCGCCGCCCCGGCCCGCAGCACCCGCGCGCCCCGCCGCTTCCACACCCGGCCGGCGAGGTACCAGGTCACCGTCTGGAGCGCCCCGTGCTCCACCCACCGGTACAGCTCCTCCAGCCGCTCCGCGGGTTCCCCCCAGTCGCCGGACGGGAACTCCCGCCCGGTCAGATCGCCCGGCCGGGGTCCGGCCGCCCCCTCGCCGCCCCGCCCGTCCTGCGGCGGACCCTCGGGCTGCATCTCCGGCTGACCCACCCGGCACTCCCTACTGATCACGGTGCGTGACTCCTGATGCTGATGCGCCGGACCCTTATTACCGCCCAATGGGTGGCGAAGATGACGGTTTCACGACTTTTCCGCCCGGAAGTGGGCCTTGATCAGGTATAGGAATCACCGTCGGCTCACTCGAAAGAGTGGCGGGGCGACGGCCGCGCGGACCACGTAGGCTCGTGCCGAACGGGAAAACCCGTACGGACAAGGAGAGCCGATCGTGATCCCCGGTGGTGGCCAGCCCAATATGCAGCAGCTGCTGCAGCAGGCGCAGAAGATGCAGCAGGACCTGGCGCAGGCGCAGGAGGAACTGGCACGGACGGAGGTCGAGGGCCGGTCCGGCGGCGGCCTGGTCAAGGCGACCGTCACCGGCGCCGGTGAGCTGCGCGGCCTGGTGATCGACCCGAAGGCGGTGGACCCGGAGGACACCGAGACCCTCGCCGATCTGATCGTCGCGGCCGTCCACGCGGCCAATGACAACGCCCAGGCGCTCCAGCAGCAGAAGCTCGGCCCGCTGGCCCAGGGCCTCGGCGGCGGTATCCCCGGCCTGCCTTTCTAAACCGGGCGCCCGCCCTCTACCGTACGTAGCAAGGTACGCGCAGGTATCCCGGACACCCCAGGTGTCCCAGGAAGGACGGCAGTCCGTGTACGAAGGCGTGGTCCAGGACCTCATCGACGAGCTGGGGCGGCTGCCCGGCGTCGGTCCCAAGAGCGCCCAGCGGATCGCCTTCCACATCCTCCAGGCCGAGCCCACCGATGTCCGGCGGCTCGCGCACGCCCTGCTGGAGGTCAAGGCCAAGGTCCGGTTCTGCGCCGTCTGCGGCAATGTGGCGCAGGAGGAGCTGTGCGGGATCTGCCGGGACGCGCGCCGGGATCTCGCGGTCATCTGTGTGGTCGAGGAGCCCAAGGACGTCGTCGCGATCGAGCGGACGCGTGAGTTCCGGGGCCGGTACCACGTGCTCGGCGGCGCGATCAGCCCCATCGAGGGCGTCGGACCCGACGATCTGCGGATACGGGAACTTCTCGCGCGGTTGGCCGACGGTTCGGTCACAGAGCTGATCCTGGCCACGGACCCGAATCTGGAGGGCGAGGCGACGGCGACGTACCTCGCGCGCATGATCAAGCCCATGGGCCTCAAGGTCACCCGCCTGGCCAGCGGCCTCCCGGTGGGTGGCGACCTGGAATACGCGGACGAGGTGACCCTCGGCCGCGCCTTCGAGGGGAGACGACTCCTAGATGTCTGACGCCACGCTGCACGCCACGAGCCAGGACCCGGACGACTTCGCGGTGCAGATCGCGGACCAGATCGAGAGTTTCCTGGTCGCCGTCACCGAGGTCGCCAGGGGCGACGAGCCGGACTCGGCGGTTCCCTTTCTGCTGCTCGAAGTCTCCCAGCTGATGCTGGCCGGCGGCAGGCTGGGCGCGCACGAGGACATCGTCCCGGACGAGCGCTACGAGCCGGATCTGGGCCCCGAGCCCGATGTCGACCAGCTCCGCGAGAACCTCGCCCGGCTGCTGGAGCCGGTGGACGTGTACTCCGAGGTCTTCGACCCCTACGAACCGCGCACCGCCCCCGTCCCGGCCCGGATCTCCGACGATCTCGCCGATGTGATCACCGATCTGCGCCACGGCATGGCCCACTACCGGGCCGGCCGGGTCACCGAGGCGCTGTGGTGGTGGCAGTTCTCGTACTTCTCCAACTGGGGCTCCACCGCGTCGGCCACCCTGCGCGCGCTGCACTCGGTGCTGGCCCATGTCCGGCTGGACCAGCCGCTCAGGGAGCTGGACGGGCTGGACACGGACGAGGCGCTGATGGGGGACGAGACGCTGGAGTTCGAGGCGGGCCAGGTGATGGCGGAGGAGATCGCGGGCCCGCTGGGGCTGCGCTCGGCCACGTGACGGCGGACGCCTCCCGCGTTCCGCTGTTCCGCTGTTCCGCGTGATCACTGTGATGCCCGGCACTTTTCCGAGTGACGGCGGTGAGCCGCGGGCATGTGCCCTGCTGGAACGGGCGGGCGACAGGGCCGGACGGCGTATCTCACCATGCGATATCCGGAAGGTCGTTTTCGGCCGCTCGTTAGACTGAGCCGACACAACGGACTGAGCGAGGAGCGCACGTGGGCCTTGTCGTGCAGAAGTACGGAGGCTCCTCCGTAGCCGATGCCGAGGGCATCAAGCGCGTCGCCAAGCGGATCGTGGAGACCAGGAACAACGGCCATCAGGTGGTCGTCGTGGTCTCGGCGATGGGCGACACGACGGACGAGCTGATCGATCTCGCCGAGCAGGTCTCCCCGCAGCCTGCCGGGCGCGAGCTCGACATGCTGCTGACCGCCGGGGAGCGGATCTCCATGGCGCTGCTGGCGATGGCGATCAAACAGCTGGGCGCCAAGGCCCAGTCGTTCACGGGCAGCCAGGCGGGGGTCATCACCGACTCGGTCCACAACAAGGCCCGCATCATCGATGTCACCCCGGGCCGGATCCGCACCGCGCTGGACGAGGGCAACGTCGCGATCGTCGCCGGTTTCCAGGGTGTCAGCCAGGACAAGAAGGACATCACCACGCTGGGGCGCGGCGGGTCCGACACCACGGCGGTGGCGCTGGCCGCCGCGCTGGCCGCCGAGGTCTGCGAGATCTACACCGATGTGGACGGCGTCTTCACCGCCGACCCGCGGGTGGTCAAGAAGGCGAAGAAGATCGACTGGATCTCCTTCGAGGACATGCTGGAGCTGGCCTCGTCCGGCTCCAAGGTGCTGCTCCACCGCTGTGTGGAGTACGCCCGCCGTTACGACATCCCGATCCATGTCCGGTCCAGCTTCAGCGGGCTGCGGGGCACCTGGGTCAGCAGCGAGCCGATCGATCAAGGGGACCAGAAGGTGGAGCAGGCCATCATCTCGGGTGTCGCGCACGACACCTCCGAGGCCAAGATCACCGTCGTCGGGGTACCGGACAAGCCGGGCGAGGCCGCCTCGATCTTCCGGACCATCTCGGATGCCGAGATCAATATCGACATGATCGTGCAGAATGTGTCGGCGGCGTCCACCGGGCTCACCGACATCTCCTTCACCCTCCCCAAGAGCGAGGGCCGCAGCGCCCTGGACGCCCTGGAGAAGGCCAAGGCCGTCATCGGCTTCGACGCCCTGCGCTACGACGACCAGATCGGCAAGATCTCCCTGGTGGGCGCCGGGATGAAGACCAACCCCGGGGTCACCGCGGACTTCTTCACCGCGCTGTCCGACGCGGGCGTCAATATCGAGCTGATCTCGACATCCGAGATCCGTATCTCGGTGGTCACCCGGGCCGACGACGTACCGGAGGCCGTCCGGGCCGTGCACAGCGCGTTCGGGCTGGACTCCGACAGCGACGAGGCCGTCGTCTATGGGGGCACCGGCCGATGACCGCCCGCCCGACGCTCGCGGTCGTGGGAGCGACCGGGGCCGTCGGCACGGTCATGCTCCAGATCCTGTCCCAGCATGCGGACATCTGGGGTGAGATCCGTCTGATCGCCTCCCCGCGCTCGGCCGGCCGCAAGCTGGCCGTGCGCGGCGAGGAGGTCGAGGTCGTGGCACTGAGCGAGCAGGCGTTCGACGGTGTCGACATCGCCATGTTCGACGTGCCCGACGAGGTGTCCGCCCAGTGGGCGCCGATCGCCGCCGCCAAGGGCGTGGTGGTCGTGGACAACTCCGGCGCCTTCCGGATGGACCCGGACGTCCCCCTGGTCGTCCCCGAGGTCAATCCGCACGCGGTCCGGATGCGCCCGCGCGGCATCGTCGCCAACCCCAACTGCACCACCCTGTCCATGATCGTCGCCCTGGGCGCGCTGCACGCCGAGTTCGGTCTGCGCGAGCTGGTGGTCTCCTCGTACCAGGCGGTCAGCGGGGCCGGGCGGGCCGGGGTGGACACCCTGCGCGAACAGCTCGCCCTGGTGGCCGGTACGGAGCTGGGGACCGCGCCGGGCGATCTGCGCCGGGCCGTCGGCGAGCGCACGGGGCCGTTCCCGGAGCCGGTCGCGCTGAACGTCGTCCCCTGGGCCGGGTCGCTGCGCGAGGACGGCTGGTCGTCGGAGGAGATGAAGGTGCGGGACGAGTCCCGCAAGATCCTCGGCCTGCCCGCGCTGCCGGTCGCCGTGACCTGCGTCCGGGTGCCGGTGGTCACCGTCCACTCCCTCACCGTCCACGCCCGCTTCCAGCGCGAGGTCACCGTCGCCGGGGCGCGCGAGATCCTCGCCACCACGCCGGGTGTGGTCCTGGTCGACAACCCGGCCGCCGGGGAGTTCCCCACCCCCGCCGACGCGGTCGGCACGGATCCCACCTGGGTCGGCCGGGTCCGTCGCTCCCTGGACGACCCGACCGCCCTCGAACTCTTCGTCTGCGGCGACAACCTCCGCAAGGGCGCCGCCCTGAACACGGCGCAGATCGCGGAACTGGTGGCGGCGGAGTCGGGGGCCGCGGGCAGTCGCTGATGCTGTGCCGGTGAGCGGTGAGCGGTGAGCGGTGATGCCGTGCGGGCGAGCGGTGATGCCGGATGCCGTGCCGGTGAGCGCTGATCCCGGCGGGGCCGTCTCGGCGGGGGCCGTTCCGGCGGGGTGCGGCTGGCGGAGTGGTGGCGGTACGGGGTGGGGCAGGGCTTGCGGGGCTGTCGCGGCGGTGGTGTGGGGGTGGTGGTGTGGCGGTGGTGTGGCGCTGTCCTGGCGGGCCGCGCGGGCCGTCCCGGCGGTGGTGTGGGGGTTGGCGCGGAGGCGGGAGGGGTGTCGCGGGAGCGTTGTGGTGCCGTCCGGCACCGCCCGTCAGCCCTCCCAGCCGCCCCAGCGCAGGCGCGCGGCTGTCCGGGCAAGCGGTGCGGGCGCGGCAAGCGCGCGGGGATGTGGCGCCGGGCGGTGGTGCCCGGTCGTGCCAGGCGGCGGTGCCGGTCGTGCCGGGTGGCGGTCACGGGCGTAAAGGCGGGCCACGGGCGTAAGGCGGGGCACAGGCGGGCGGAGTGTTCGTGACGGCCCCGCGCCGGGTCGCGTCGGGCCGCGCAGGGCCGCGCCGCTGTTGTCCCGGCAGGGAAGGGCAGGGCAAGGCAGGGCAGGACCGGGCGAGGCGCGGAGTGCTGGGCGCGCTCCCAGGTGGGGAATCGGTGGCCCGGCCGGGTCGGGACCGATATTTGTCCTGGCGTTCGCCGGATCGGTTTGTAGGATCTGTGTTCGGCGTGTGAGCCGGGTAATGGTCCTGACCACTTGAACCGGTGGGCTGTGCCGTTCGAAGATTTCCTCCCGCCCTCCGCAACCGCGCGAAGGGCGGTAAGCGTCTATGCGGTCGCCCGTCCGGGCTTTTATCCGTGCCCTACCGGGCGTGGAGACGCGTGTAGACCGGCGTGGGGACGCCGTGCCGCGGGCGTGGGGACGCCCGCTTCAGGTGGACATAGGGGAAGAGCGGGACGCATGTGGTCAACTGAGGCACCGTCAGCTGTGCAGTCCGGCGAGAGAACGATGTCGGCCGCGCACCACGGCGCAAAAGTGACGCCCGGCACGTACAACCCTCATGGGGGCAGGCGTGTCCAACTGGCGTGGCAGAGGTACTCGACTTCACATCGGCGGCGCGCGGCACCGCACTGCGACCGCCCGTACCGCGCCGTCGGCCCAGAACGGGCGGCGGGCCCGGTGGCATGCCGGTGATCGCGCCCATGCCCGCAGCGCAGCCCACGCCCATCCCCGGCCAGCGCGAGTCCACCGAGGACATCGCCGCGGGGACCACGGTCGACCACCTCACCGAGACCTACCGCACGCACTACCGCTCGCTGCTCGGTCTCGCCGCCCTGCTCCTCGACGACACCGCCTCCTGCGAGGACGTCGTCCAGGAGGCGTTCATCCGGGTCCACTCGGCCCGCAAACGGGTCCGTGACCCCGAGAAGACGCTCGCCTATCTGCGCCAGACCGTCGTCAACCTCTCCCGCTCCGCGCTGCGCCGCCGCATCCTGGGCCTGAAGCTGCTCTCCAAGCCGATGCCGGACATGGCGAGTGCCGAGGAGGGCGCCTACGACCAGCTGGAGCGGGACTCCCTGATCAAGGCGATGAAGGGCCTCCAGCGCCGCCAGCGCGAGGTGCTGGTGCTGCGCTACTTCGCCGATATGACCGAGGCGCAGGTCGCCGAGTCGCTCGGCATATCGCTGGGCTCGGTCAAGGCGTACGGCTCGCGCGGTATCGCGGCCCTGCGGCTGGCGATGGAGGCACCCGTATGAGCGGCGACGGCAGCGAGGGCCGGGAGAGCGGGGGCCGGGAGCGGCGCCCTCTCCAGGTGCCCGGGGAGCCGCCCTCGTCCGGCCCGGAACACCCTCATGAGCACCGGCACACTGGGAACGGAACGAGCGCCACCGTGAACGACCCTCTCGACGACCAGGGCCCCGGGGGGCTCGACTCGGACGAGCTGGAGCTGCGCGGTCTGCTGCACCAGGCGGTGCAGGACATCGAGCCCCGCGACGGCACCCTGGACCATTTGCGCCGGGCGGTGCCCGCGCGGCGCGCCCGCAAGCGGCAGGCCGCGGTCGGGGTGGCGGCGGCGGCTCTGTTCCTCGGCACCGCCGTGCCCGCCCTGGTGCATGTCTCCGGCTCCGACGGCTCCAGCGCCGACCCCTCGATCGCCGGGCTCGGCCAGGACGCCACGGGCGGCGCCAGCGAGGGCGCGGGCCCCGACGGCGGCTCCGGCACCGTCGGCGGCTCCACCGGGGGCGGCCCCGCCACCGGCCACGAGGGCGACCAGGAGGGCGGTCCCAGCGGCGGCAGCAGCCCCGGCACCACCCCCGGGGCCCCGCCCGGCGGCCCGTCGCCCTCCGCGGTCCCCACCACCCCGGTGTGCACGGCCGCCCAGCTCGGCGGGGGCACGGCCGCCGCCGACGTCCCCGACTCGGCCGGTACGGTCTACGGCATGTTCCGGATCAGCAATGTCTCCGGCGACAGCTGTACGGTCACCGGTCCCGGCACCGTCACCCCGATCCCGCAGGGCGCCGCCGACCCGGCCAGGATCTCCGTCGCCCAGCACGCCTCGGGCGATGTGGCCGCGGAACTCCCCGACCCGTCCACCGAGACCGGTCAGCTGGTGCTGCTGCCGGGCGCGGCCTACGAGGTGCGGTTCGCCTGGGTGCCCGCCGAGACCTGCCCCGTCGAGGGCGGCGGCACGGGCGGCACCGGCGGCCCGTCCCCCGATCCGTCCCCCAGCTCCGACCCCGGTACGACGACCGGTGGCACCACGGGCGGCGGCGACACCGGCACGAGCACCCAACTGCTCACCGAGGACGGCACGGCGGACGGCAGCGTCCAGGTGTCGTACACCCCGGAGGCGGGTTCGGAGTCGGTGTCGGTCGTGGTGCCGGACGCGTGCGTCGGGACGGTGTACCGGACCGGGGTGCTGGCGGGGTCGTAGCGCGTCCCGCCCAGGGGCGCCCGGGGGGCGCCTAGGGGGCGGCGGCCGGGGCCGGTTCCCGGTGCTCCTCGGGGGCGTCGGCGAGGCCCATCCGCGCGTCCCGTACCGACTCCACCTCGCGGCGCAGCAGCCGGAACCACATGAAGACCACGAAGCCCGCGAAGACAAACCACTCACCGGTGTAGCCGAGATTCTGGAACGCCTTGAGGTCGAGGCCGGTGTCGGCGGCAGCCGCCGCGGGCACCGCACGCATCCCGGAGTCGCCCTCGTCCAGGGTGATCCAGGCGTCGTAGAGGTCGTACGGCACCAGATTGACCAGGGAGGCCGAGCTGATCGCGCCGGTCTGGCCGGAGGGCAGTCCGCTGAGGGCGGGCACGCCGTTGCTGCCGGGGGTCTCGGACGCCTGGAGCGCGCCGGTGACGGTGACCTCGCCGGACGGCGGGGCGGGGGCCTTCGCGGCGTCGGCGGTGCCGGGGAGCCAGCCGCGGACCACCGGGAGGGCCCGGCCGTCGTCGGTGCGCAGCAGGGTCATGACGTAGTACCCGGGCTGTTCGTCCAGGGGGCGGTCCGGGACCAGGAACTGCTCGGCGTACGCACCGCTGGTGGTGGCCCGGTCGCCGGAGGTCTCCTTGTCCACCGGCAGCAGCTCGGTCAGCGGCCGGGCCGCGCCGGTGCTCTCGCCGGTGGGCTCCTCGGTCGCCGAGCGGTGGGTGTCCATCCGCTCCTCGAACCGGCTCAGCTGCCAGGACCCCATGAAGACGCAGAAGGGGATGGCCAGCACGACGAAGACGTTGATCCCCCACCAGCGGGGAGTCAGCAGAAACCGGTACACGCCCCCACGGTACGGGGGCGGGGCGGGGGTCCGGGCGCGGGGGTCGGTCGCGGGGCACGGGTGGGGGGCACGGGTGGGGCTGCCGGGGCCGGTGGGGCGGGTGCGGACGGCCCGGCCGGGGCGGCAAGGTGTGAGGTCGGTGAGTGGTTGGGCAAAGTTATCCACAGGCTGAGGGGCTCGGGCGCGCGATGTCGGTCCGGACGGGCACTATGGGGCCATGACTGAGAGCAACGGGTCCGTCTCGCCGGATCATCAGCAACGTGTGTCCATGCCGGACTGGGAGAAGCGCTTCAGGGCGCCCCGGGTGTCCCTGCCCGACTGGGCGGAGGACGCGCCTGACCGCTCCCTGTTCGTCTCCAATGCGACAGGGACGTACGAGCTGTACGCGTGGGACCGGTCGACCGGTGCGCAGCGCCAGGTCACCGACCGGCCGAACGGCACCACGGACGGTGTGCTCTCCCCGGACGGCGCCTTCGTCTGGTGGTTCGACGACAAGGACGGCGACGAGTTCGGGGTATGGCGCCGCCAGCCCTTCGAGGGCGGTCCCGACGACCCGGCGACCCCGGGCCTGGACCCCTCCTACCCCGCGGGCCTCGCGCTGGGCCGGGACGGGCGGACGGCGGTGGTGGGCCGTTCGACGGACGACGAGGGCACGAGCATCCATCTGGCCCGCTCGGGCGAGGCACCGGTGCTGATCTACCGGCACCGCGAGTCGGCGGGCGTCGGCGACCTCTCGCACGACGGGGCGCTGATCGCCATCGAGCACACCGAGCACGGGGACGCGATGCACTCCGCGCTGCGCGTGGTCCGCCCCGACGGCACCACGGTCGCGGAGCTGGACGACACCAAGGGCGGCACCGAGGAACTGGGCCTGGAGGTGCTGGGCTTCGCCCCGGTGGACGGCGACACCCGGCTGCTCATCGGCCATCAGCGGCGGGGCCGCTGGGAGCCCCTGGTGTGGGACGTGGCGGCGGGCACGGAGACGGACCTGTCGCTGGAGCTGCCCGGCGATGTCAGCGCCGAGTGGTACCCGGACGGCACGGGACTGCTGATCGTGCACAGCTTCGAGGCCCGCAGCGAACTCTTCCGGTACGACCTGGCGAGCGCCGCGCTGGAGCGCGTACCGACCCCGCCGGGGACGGTGTCGGGGGCGACGGCCCGGCCCGACGGGTCGGTGGAGTACCTGTGGTCGTCGGCGGCCGAGCCGCCGGCGGTGCGCTCCACGGACGGCTCGGTGGTGCTGGACCCGCCCGGGATGAAGTCCCCGGGGTCGGTGCCGGTGGAGGACGTGTGGGTGGACGGGCCGGGCGGGCGGATCCACGCGCTGGTGCAGAAGCCGGTGGGCGCGACCGGTCCGCTGCCGACGGTCTTCGAGATCCACGGCGGCCCGACCTGGCACGACAGTGACGCCTTCGCCGCGGGCCCGGCGGCGTGGGTGGATCACGGTTACGCGGTGGTCCGGGTCAACTACCGGGGCTCCACCGGCTACGGCCGCGCCTGGACGGACGCCCTCAAGCACCGGGTGGGCCTGATCGAGCTGGAGGACATCGCGGCGGTCCGCGAGTGGGCGGTCACCTCGGGGCTCGCCGACCCGGCCCGGCTGATCCTGACCGGCGGCTCCTGGGGCGGCTACCTCACCCTGCTGGGCCTGGGCACCGAGCCGGGGTCCTGGACGGTGGGCATCGCGGCGGTGCCGGTCGCCGACTACGTCACCGCGTACTACGACGAGATGGAAGCGCTCAAGGCCATGGACCGCACCCTGCTCGGCGGTACGCCGGAGGAGGTCCCGGACCGCTTCGAGGCGTCCTCGCCGCTCACCTATGTGGAGGAGGTCGAGGCGCCGGTCTACATCTCGGCCGGGGTCAACGACCCGCGCTGCCCGATCCGCCAGATCGACAACTACGTCAAGCGGCTGGAGGCCCGGGGCGCCGACCACGAGGTGTACCGCTACGACGCGGGGCACGGCTCGCTGGTGGTCGACGAGCGGATCAAGCAGGTCCGGCTGGAGCTGGACTTCGCCCGGCGGCACCTGGAGGGGGTGCGGGGCGCGGGCGCGGGTCCGGGCGCGGTGAAGGTCGGCTGACGCTCCGCGCTCCGCGCGCCTAGCCGGCGGGTGGCGGTGGCAGCCGGACCACCGCCACGCCGTTCTCCAGATCGACACGGGTGCGGTTCGGGGGCGCCCCGTCCTCCTCGTCGTCCCGCATCAGCAGCGAGGACTGGCGTTCCTTCAGCTCGTGCGCCTTGCCCGGGGAGAGCGCGCCGTGCAACTGCTCGAACCCGGTGGCGGACACCTGCCCGGCGCGGGCCCCGTTGCGCCATGGCAGCAGCCCGGCCCGGCCCATCCTGAGCAGCAGCTGGTCCACGAAGGCGATGACCGTGAGCAGGATGACCAGCCCCGGAAGCGTGACGAAAACGGCGAACTCCATGGGGCCAGTGTGCGCCCATGGAGTCCGCGGGGGGAGGGGGTTGGGGGAAGTGGTCGAACTGGGGTGCGGGGAGGGGGTGGGGGTGGGGCCCCCGGGGAGGGCCCCGGGGATCAGCTGGGGTCCCGGGGATCAGCTCGGGTCCCGGTGGAACAGGGACTTGGACCAGAAGTAGCCGAGGACGGCCAGGGCCAGGCACCAGGTGACGGCGATCCAGCCGTTGTTGCCGATCTCCGTGCCGAGGAGCAGGCCGCGCAGGGTCTCGATGGCCGGGGTGAAGGGCTGGTACTCGGCGATGGGCCGGAACCAGCCCGGCATGGCGTCGACCGGCACGAAGGCGCTGGACAGCAGGGGCAGGATCATCAGCGGCATGGCGCTGTTGCTGGCCGCCTCGGCGTTGGGGCTGCCGAGGCCCATCCCGACCGCGATCCAGGTGAGGGCGAAGGCCATCAGGGCCAGGAGTCCGACTGCGAGCACCCATTCCAGGACCGTGGCGTCGGTGGAGCGGAAGCCGATGGCGACGGCGACCGCGCCGACCAGGAGCACGCTCATCACACACTGGATCACACTGCCGAGGACATGCCCGATGAGGACGGACCCGCGATGGATGGCCATGGTGCGGAAGCGGGCGATGATGCCCTCGTTCATATCGGTGGCGACGGAGACCGCGCTGCCGATGGTGGTGCCGCCGATGGTGAGCAGCAGGATCCCGGGGACGACATAGGCGAGGTAGTCGGAGCGGTCGACGCCGCCCTCGATGCCGGCGCTCATCACATCGCCGAAGATGTAGACGAAGAGGAGCAGCAGCATGACCGGGGTGAGCAGCAGATTGAGGGTGAGGGAGGGGTAGCGCCGGGCGTGCAGGAGGTTGCGCCGGAGCATGGTGGACGAGTCCCGCAGGGCGAGGGTGAGGGAGCTGCTCATCGGGCGTTCTCCTTGTCGTGACCGGCGGCCGGGCCGGGGATGTCGGTGGTGGTGGCGGTGAGGGCGAAGAAGACGTCGTCGAGGTCGGGGGTGTGGACGGTGAGTTCATCGGCCTCGACACCGGCGGAGTCGAGCCAGTCGAGCAGGGAGCGCAGTTCGCGCTGGGTGCCGTCGCTGGGCAGGTGCAGGGCGAGGGCCTCGTCGTCGCGGGTGACCTCGCGCAGGGCGGCGGCAGCGGCGCGGTAGGCGGCGGGGTCGGTGAAGCGGAGCCGGATGTGGCCGCCCGGGATGAGCCGCTTCAGCTCCTCGGCGGTGCCCTCGGCGGCGATCTTCCCGTTGTTGAGGACGGCGATCCGGTCGGCGAGCTGGTCGGCCTCTTCGAGGTACTGGGTGGTGAGGAAGACCGTCACCCCGCCGCTGACGAGTTCCTTGATGATCTGCCACATGTTGTGCCGGGAGCGGGGGTCGAGCCCGGTCGTCGGCTCGTCCAGGAAGATGATCTTCGGGTCGCCGACCAGGGTCATCGCGATGTCCAGGCGCCGCTTCATCCCGCCGGAGTAGGTGGAGGCGGGCCTCTTCGCGGCGGCGGTGAGATCGAAGCGGGTGAGGAGTTCGGCGGTGACCCGGCGGCCCTCGGCCTTTCCCAGATGGTGCAGATCGGCCATCAGCAGCATGTTCTCCTCGCCGGTGATCAGCCCGTCGACGGCGGAGAACTGCCCGGTGACCCCGATCGCGGCCCGTACGGACTGGGGGGCGCGGGCCAGATCGTGACCGGCGACCATGGCCTGCCCGCCGTCGGCCCGGATCAGGGTGGAGAGGATCTTCACGGCGGTGGTCTTGCCGGCCCCGTTCGGGCCGAGCAGGGCGAACACCGAGCCGGTGGGGATGGCCAGGTCGACGCCGTCGAGGACGGTCTTGTCGCCGTAGGACTTGCGCAGATCGGTGGCGGAGACGGCGAGGGCGGACCGGGGGCCGCTGTCCTGGTGGTGGCGGGCGCGGGCGGCTGAAGGCATGACGGGGTTCCGTTTCAGGGGAGTCGGTCGGGAGAGGCAGGTCAGACGCGGGCGCGGCGGACGTCGATGTTGCCGTGCCGGGTGCGGGCGTGGACGCGTACGGTCTTCTCGCTCTGCTCCGGGGCGCCGGAGGCGGCGAGGGAGTTGCGGATCTGGCCGGAGCCGGCGTCGATGTCGAGCCAGGCGGCGGTGCCGTGCCTGACCCCTACGTCGATGGCGCCGTACTGGGTCTTCAACTCCACCGTCCCGGAGGCGACTTCGCCGACGCGCAGGGTGCCGTGGGCGGTGGTGGCGGTGACGGAGGCGGCGGCGCGGGTGATGTCGATGTCACCGTTGGCGCCCTTCACCCGCAGTTCGCCGGTGACGGCGCCGACGGTGGTGGTGCCGTGCGAGTTGCTCAGGACGGCGTCCCCGGTGACGGTGCCGACGCGCAGGCTGCCGGAGCTGGTGCCGATCTCGGCCGCGCCCTCGACCCGCTCCACGGCGATCGAGCCGTGCGACGCGGTCAGCCACAGCGGGCCGGTGGTGTCGAGCCGGACATCGCCGGAGGAGGTCTTCACCCGGACCTCCCCGAGCCGCCCCTCGCCGAGGATCTGCGTCCAGGCGCCGGTCAGCTCGACGGCCGACCCGGTGGGCAGTTCGACGGTGACATCGACGACCCCGGTCCGCCCGAGGAGCCCGGCCTTGGGCGTCCGCACGGTCAGCGCGCCCCCGGCGTAGCTCACCTCGGTCTGGGCGGCGGCCTTGGTGTCGATGTCCTTCTTCGGGTCGCGGGGCGTGACCCGGACGACGGTGTCGGTGCGGTCCCCGGCGGTGAACTGGAGGGAACCGGCCTCCACATGGGCGGTGACGGAGATGGCGGTGGGGGTGTCGAAAGAAGGCATGGCGGTTCCGTCCTCTCGGCTCGGCGAGCCGTCGATGTGCGTGGGATGGGGGAGGGGAAGGGGGAGGGAGAGGGGAAGGGGGAGGGGCTGGGTCGCGGTCAGCGCGTCCAGCCGGTGAAGGTGTGTCCGATGCTTCGGGGGCGCTCGGGCGTCCTGGGCCGGGTGGCGCCACTGCCGTCGATTGCGGCGGAGGCGGCCCGCACCAGCCAGGCGTTGACGGACAGTCCCTCGCGGCCTGCGGCCTCCTCGACGCGGGCCTTGAGCCGGCCGGGCATCCGCAGATTGACGCGGGCGGGGGTGCTGTCGTCGCCGTCGGCGAGGTACAGCACGGGGGCCACCGTCTCCGCCTCGGCGGCGATGGCGCCACCGTCACCGGCGGGTGGCGTCACCACGAACTCCGGGTCGAGTCCGCGCAGCCGAACCTCGACGGAGCCGGGGGCCAGTTCGCGGGTGATCTCGTCCATCGCGGCGGAGAGCAGATTGAGCATGCTCAGACGGGTCGCCGACTCCAGGGGCGCGATGAGCCGCTCGACCAGCTCGCGGACATCGTCCCCATCGGCCTGCGCTGCCACCGTGAGTTCCCGGTGGAGAGTGTCGACGTACGGGGTGAGGTTCATGACGTCATCATGGCACCGTCATGGCGCCATGCGCAACCCTGATTGGCGCCGAAGGGGGCGCCGGGTGGGTGGGGGGTGCGGTGAGCTGGGCTTATGCGGGGAAAATGGTGGGGGTGGGGGTGGCGCCGGGTGGAGTGGGGTGCGGGTGGGGGTCGGAAATGTCCGGTGGTGGGGTGCGGGTGGCGCCAGGTGGGGCCGACTGGCGCCGTGGGGGTGGGGGTGGCGCCAGATGGCGCCAAGGGGGGTGAGGGGCGTGCCGACGGGGGGCGGGTGGAGCCAAGGGGGTCGGGGGCGGAGCCAAGGGGGCAGGGGCGGCGGCTCATCACTCCCCGCACCGCGCCGGGCCGCGCCTATCCGGGCCGCGCCGCGCCGCGCCTATCCGGGCCGCACCGCACCGCGCCGGGCCGCGCCTATCCGGGGCCGCACTGCGCCGGGCCGCGCCTACTCGCGCCGCGCCGCGCCTACCAGTGCCGCGCCGCACCGCACCGGCGACGCCCCCCGCCCTACCTACCCCCTCGACGCCCCCCGCCCCAGCAGCTCCGCCAGCCCTCGCCTCGTCGCCGCCAGGATCACCCGGTCGCCGGAGTTCAGGACATACGTGTCCGGCAGATCCCAGACCAGGCCCGACGGGAGGGGCGTGCCGTCGCCCGTGCGGTGGCGGCCCGAGGCGTCCGTGTCCAGGGCCAGGATCCGCCACGCCCCGGCGCGGAACGCGTCGGCCACCGTGCGGCCCTCCAACTGGGGTCGGCCGCCCACCTCCAGCGCCGCGAACAGCAGCACCCGCCGTTCCACCGGGATCGCGCCCAGGATCTGCCGGCCGAGCATCGCCGACGCGAAGGCCGGGGCCGCCAGGTGCGAGACGCTGCGGCTGCGGGTCGGGGCGTCGGGGTGCGCGGCGCGCAGGGTGCGGTAGACGGCGGTGGCGAAGCCGTCGTCGTACAGGCGCAGCACCACGCGGAGCTGGGCGCGGAGCGAGCGCGCGTACAGGGCCGCCTCCAGATTGGTGGTGTCGGCGCTGGTCAGCGCGAGGAGCGCGGACGCGCGGTGGATCTTCGCGGCCTCCAGGACGCCCTCCTCGGTGACATCGCCGAGGACGACCGGGACCCGCAGCCGCCGGGCCGTCGCCATCCCGCGCGCCTCCGGGTCGGACTCCACGCACACCACCGGGATGTGCAGTTCACGCAGCCGGGTCAGCACCCGCGTACCGATCTTGCCCAGGCCCAGCAGCACCACATGACCGCTCAGCCCGCGCGGCGGCTTGCGCAGTGCGGACGCGGTGCGGAACGTGCCCAGCCCCTCCAGCACCGCCGCCAGCAGCACCGGCAGCAGCAGCAACCCCACCAGGCCGGAGAGGAGTTGCAGGATCTGCTCGCCGACGGACGCCTCGACCGCCGGTTCGTTGATGGCGAACAGGTCCAGGAGGGTGATGTACGTGGCGTGCAGCGGGTGATCGTCCGTCACCACCATCAGCGCCACCGCCAGCGCGATCACACAGGCCACCAGCCCCGCCAGCGACCAGCGCAGCCGCCGGGAGAAGAGCGAGGCCAGCGGGACGCCGGTGCGGGCCGTGGACAGCTGGGGGCCCGAGTACGACACCTGCTCCAGCACGATCGTCGCCCGGCCCGTCGCCGCCCGGACCGCCGCCGCGTCCGGCAGGAGCTGCGGTCCCTGCTCACCGCTCGCGTCCGAACCGTCCGCGCCCGCCGGGTCGTTGCTGGTGGAGGAGAGCAGCGCGAGGGTGGCCAGCCCGGGGTCGGCGACCTGGCCCGGGGCCGGTGGGTGCCGCTCCACCGCCCGCAGCATCAGCCCGTCCGTCTGGACCACCTTGCTGGTGCCGGTGAGTGCCGTCGCCGCCAGCGCGGGCGCCGCCGTGTCGGCGTCCGAGAGGACCACCGTCGTCGCCTCCGCCCCGGCCGCCGTCCCGTCCGCGCCGGTCGCCAGCGCCGATGCCTGGTCGAGGAGTTCCTCGATGTGCTGGCCGAGACGGCGGTTGTAGAGGCGCAGGACCAGCCGCAGGCGGGGGTTGAGACGGCGGGCGGTGAGCGCCGCGCGGATATTGGTCTCGTCGTCGTCGTACACCAGCGCCAGGGCCGCCGCCCGGTCCACCCCCGCCTCCGCGAGCACGGCCTCGGTCGGCTCGGCGGCCTCCACCACCCGCTCCCCGCCGCCGTCACCGGCCCCGGCCACCACCCCCGCCGCCGTCACCGGGAAACGGCCGCCGACCGCCGCGCCCACCCGGTCCAGCAGCGCCGCCGACGCGGCCCGCGCCCGGCCCACCACCGGCGGGCGCACCCGGGGTCCGGTGGGCGGGACGACCAGGGTGACCTGTTCGCCGTAGACCCCGCGCAGCTCGGCGGCCAGCCGGTGGGCCAGCCCGTCGTCCCCGCAGACGATCATCGGCGGGCCCGCCCGTCCCGGACCCGGGCTTCCCGGCCCAGGGCTCACCGGACCCTGACTCCACGGACTCGGGGTCCACGGGCCTGGGCTTCCGGGACCCGGACTCCAGGGCCCCGTGCCTGCTCCCGACCCCGACCCCGACCCCGTGCCCGATCCGTGTGCCTGTCCCTGTCCCGGAATGCTCGCCACAAGGTCTCAGACTGCCGCAGCCGGAACGCCGGTTCCAGGGGGCGCCCCGGAGGGGAGCGGGTGCGGCGCCCCCGGGTGGCCCGGGGTGGCCCGGCCCTGGTTTGACATCTGTCCCGCCCCCCTTCCATGCTTGTGCTAATTCATTAATGGAACTACGGAAGAAGCGAAGGTGACGTGGTCGAGTACCGGATCGACCGTGGCAGCGGCGTCCCGGCCTATGTGCAGCTCGTCGAGCAGACCGAACGGGCCCTGCGCATGGGCACGTTGAAGGTCGGCGACAAGCTGCCGACGGCCAAGGAGGTCGTCGCGGCCACCGCCGTCAACCCCAACACCGTGCTGCGGGCCTACCGCGACATGGAGGCGGCCGGGCTGGTGGAGCTGCGCCGCGGCCTCGGCACCTTTGTGACCCGGTCGCTCGCCCGGCCCGGCGCCGAGGACGACTCCCCGCTCCGCACCGAGCTGGCCGACTGGACGGCTCGCGCCCGCCGGGCCGGACTGGAGCGGGCCGATGTGCTCGCCCTGGTCACGGCGGCGCTGGACGCGTACGACGCCCAGGCCGCCCATGACGGCCATGACACCTCCGCGCGGCCCGCAGCCGCCCCGGAAGCCCATGCCGCCCACGCCCCCGGCCCGTCCCCGCGCGAGACCCCCGCCGCGCGCGGGCCCCGCCCCCCACGACAGCCCCACCCCGCACGCCACCAGGAGGACGCATGACCGCGCCCGACGCGCCGGCCACCGCCCTGCGCGCCACGGGACTCGGATTCCGCTACCGGAGCAACTGGAGCGACTGGAGCACCTGGAGCAACTGGAGCCCCCTGAGTCGCCCGAGCCATCGGGGCCAGCCTGGCCAGCCTGGCCAGCCTGGCCAGCCTGGCCAGCCTGGCCAGCCTGGCCAGCCTGGCCAGCCTGGCCAGCCTGGCCAGCCTGGCCAGCCGGGCCAGCCGGGCCAGCCGGGCCAGCCGGGCCAGCCGGGCCACCAGAGCCACCCGGACCACCCGGGCCACCCGGGCCACCCCGGGTACCAGGGCCACCCGGACCACCCGAGCCACCCGGGCCACCCGGACCACCCGAGCCCGCGCGGCCAGAGCACCGCCCCCTGGGCCCTGCGCGACTGCGAGTTCACCGTCCCCCGTGGCCGGATCACCGCCCTCGTCGGCCGCAACGGTGTCGGCAAGAGCACCCTGCTGCACCTGGCCGGCGGCCTGCTGCGGCCCCGCGCCGGAGAGATACGGGTGCTGGACGCCGTACCCGGGACGACCGCCGCGCGGACCCGGGTCGCCCTGGTCACCCAGGACAAGCCGCTCTACCCGCGCTTCACCGTCGCCGACACCCTGCGGCTCGGCGCCCGGCTGAACCCCCTCTGGGATCCGGCCGCCGCCGAACGCCTGGTCGCCGAGGGGGACATCCCGCTCACCGCGCGGCTCGGCGAGCTGTCGCCCGGCCGCCGGACCCGCGTCGCCCTCGCCCTCGCCCTCGGCAAGCGCCCCGAACTGCTGCTCCTGGACGAGCCGATGGCCGACCTGGACCCGGTGGTGCGCGGCCAGATCATGGCGGCGCTGATGACCGAGGCCGCCGAGCACGGCACCAGCATCGTGCTCTCCTCCCATGTCCTGCCGGAGCTGGAGCAGACCTGCGACTGGGTGCTGCTCCTCCAGGACGGCCGGGCGGCGCTGTGCGAGGACGCCGACGCGCTGCGCGAGGCGCATGTCCTGGTCACCGGCCGTGCCGACCGGGCCGAGGACCTCGCCGACCACATCGTCGTCCGGCGCAGCACCAGCGGGCGGCAGCTCACCGCGCTGATCCGGCGGTGCGGTCCGCTGCCCGGCGGCTGGCATGTCGAACGGCCCCGGCTGGAGGACGTCCTGATGGCCCACCTCCGCGACGACGATCCCGGCCCCGTCCCCGGCACCCCGGCGGAGGTGGCCGCGTGAGCGCCCTCGACCTGAGGCCGAGCGCCTCCGCCGTCCGGCGGCACACCGCGCGGGGCGCCCTGTGGCTGGCCTGGCGGCAGGCCCGGGTGCCGATCGTGGTCGGCGTCGCCGTCCTCCTCGTCGCCGCCGCGGTCGCCGCGTACTCCCGGGCCGGGATGCTCGACGACCTCGCCAGCGGACGCTTCGACCACTGCGAGACCGGCCCCCTGCACTGCTCCCGCCCCGGCGACGGGCTCCCGCTGCTGCTGGACATCGCCCCGCTCCAGTACCTGGGCCTGCTGAACATCGCGCTGCCCGTGCTGATCGGCGTCTTCTGGGGCGCCCCGCTGCTCGGCCGCGACCTCGAACTCGGCACCCACCGCCTGGTGCTGTCCCAGGGCATCAGCCGCGCCCAGTGGTTCACCGCCCGCTACGGCCTCGCCGCCGTCTGCGCGGTCACCGGCGCCGGGCTGCTCTCCTGGCTGTTCGCCTGGTGGCGGGAACCGGCCGCCGACCGCAACTACGGCCTCTTCTGGTACGAGACCAGCGCCCTCAGCGGCTCCGGGCCCCGGGTCGCCGCCGCGGCGCTGTTCGGTCTCGCGGTGGGTACCCTCATCGGGCTGCTCACCCGCCGGGTGCTGGCGGCGATGGGGCTGACCCTGCTCGCCACCGGGCTGACCGTCGTCCTGCTCGAACTCGCCCACAAGACCCGGGCGCTGGTGCCCCCGCGGTCCTACCTCAGCGCGGGCAGCAGCCCCAAGCCGCCGATGGGCGAGAAGTGGTCCACCGGCACCTACGGACTGATCACCGCCGACGGCCGCCGCGACGATGTCATGAGCTGCCCCTACCCGTCCGGCGCCGAACTGCGGCGGTGCATGGCCGAGAACGGCTATGTCTCCCGCTTCTACCAGGCCAATCCGCCCTCCGACTACTGGGCGTTCCAGTGGCTCGACACCGGCATCCTGGCCGGCGCCGCCCTGCTGCTCACCCTGGCGACGGTGCTGATCCTGCGCCGCCGGGCCGCGTAGAACCCCTTTCCCTCCCATCCCCCTCACCTCACCGCACGGAGGTCATCCCGTCATGCCCGCGGACGCCACGTCACCGAAGAAGCTGCGCAGCAATCGCGCCTCCCTCACCCACAAGGCGGGCTACGCGCTGCGCCACCCCGCCAAGGTCGTGCCCTATGTCCGGCGGGCCACCCGGGACGCCTGGCTGCGCGTCAAGCACCCCGACCACGTCGGCTACTACCGCGCGGTCATGGCCTCCGACACCCGCCGCAGCCCCGAGGCCGCCGTCGGCAGCAAGACCCATGACCGCTGGCTGGCCCTCGGGCAGATGCAGTTCGACTATCTCGTCGAGCACGGGCTGCGCCCCGGGCACCGGATGCTGGACATCGGCTGCGGCAATCTGCGCGGCGGCTGGCGGTTCATCGACCATCTCGGCACCGGCGGCTACTACGGCATCGACATCTCGCCGGACATCCTGGTCGCCGCCAAGCGCACCCTCACCGAGCGCGGCCTCCAGGACAAGCTGCCGCATCTGACCATCACCGGCGATCTCACCCTGGACTTCCTGCCCGACGCGCACTTCGACGTCGTCCACGCCCACAGTGTCTTCTCGCACTCGCCGCTGGGGATGATCGACCAGTGCCTCGCCCATGTCGGGCGGGTGCTGACGCCGGACGGTTTCTTCGACTTCACCTTCGACCGCACCGAGGGCACCGAGCACCAGGTCCTGCGGGAGGACTTCTACTACCGCACCGAGACCCTGCTGAAGCTGGCGGAGAGCCATGGGCTGCACGCCCGGTTCATGGCGGACTGGGAGACGCGTCCGCACGGCCAGTCGAAGATCCGGGTCAGCCGGAGCCCGCTGCCCGGCTGACCCGCCGCGCCCCGGAGCCCGCGCTCAGGATCGCCCACCGCTCTGCTCGGCGAGCGTGTGGGCGACGAGCGCGCTGGCGTGGCCGTGCCCCACCCCGTGCTCCTCCTTCAGCAGCTTCACCAGCTCCATGTGCTTGGCCGGCAGCGCGGCCCGGATCAGCTCCTGCCACTCCGAGACCGGCCGCCCGTACTTCTTCTCGATCGCGGGAAAGTAGCTGGCGGGACCCTTGACGACGGCGTCGGCCATGACGACGGCTCCTTCATGCTCATGCGTACGGCGATGTCTGTCAGAGGGATAGACGCCCTGACGTGCGGGAAGTGATCGCGGGCCGAATGTGCCCCGCGTCACATCTGCGGGCTGCCGCCGCCGTCACACCTCCCGGGTACCGCCGTCAGACCTCCCGGCCGCCGCCGTCACACCTCCCGGCCGCCGCCGCCCCGGGCCAGTACCCCGCCCTCCAGCGTCCGGACGACATGCGCGGCGACCCCCGGCGCCGGGACCGTGCCCAGCTGTGCCGCCTCCGCGCCCGCGTACGTCAGGGACCACAGCACCTGCATGATCCAGGTGGCCGAGACCCCGTCGTCGAAGACGCCGTCGCGCTGGCCGCGTTCGATGAGCGCGAGGACCAGCCGCTCGGTGTCGTCCTCGCCGTCCGGCTGCCCGGCGGTCGCCTCCTCGAAGAGCTGGGTCTCGCCGAAGGCGAACAGCATCCGGTGGCCCACCCCGACCACCGAGGTGACCAGCCGCCGCAGCGCCTCGTCCGGCGGCCCCTGCTCGGTGGCGGCGTCGTGCACCGCCCGGTCGATGATCTCCAGGGAGTCCAGCACCGCCGCGTGCAGCAGCCGATCGCGGTCCGGGAAGTAGCGGTGCAGGGTGCTGCGGCCCACCTCGGCGGCCTTGGCGATCTCCGCGAGAGTGGCCCGGCGGTCCCGGGCCAGCACCGCCGCGGCGGCGTCGAGGATCGCGCGCCGGGTGCGGTTGCGGGTGCCGGACTCGGTGGCGGGGGACGTCGTGCTCATGTGCCGAATATATCGCTGGACACCTCACTATGAAATCTGCATACTCGAAAATGGGACGTGAGTGTCCCAAAAGTAAGTTACGCAATCCCAGGGGGAGAGCCCGCTGTGCCGAACATCGAAACCGAGGAGCCCCAGAAGGAGCCTCAGAAGGCGCCCCAGAAGGCGCCCCCCACCCTCCCCAACCTCCGTCTGCTCTGGTCCTTCGTCCGCCCCCACCGCCGCACCCTCGCCGCCGGGCTGTTCCTCGGCCTCTTCGTCACCGCCACCACCCTGGCGACCCCCCTCGCCACCAAGTGGGTGCTCGACGGACTCGCCGCGTCGCGCTCGATCGCCCCGGCGGTCGTCGCACTGTCCACGCTGATCGTGGTGGGCTCGGTGACCCAGTACGTCCAGTGGATCCTGCTCGGGCGGATGGGGGAGTACGTGGTGCGCGACGCCCGGCGCTCCATGGTCCGGCGGCTGCTCCGGCTGAAGATCGGCGCGCTGGGCGGCCGGTCCGGCGGCGAGCTGGTCACCCGGGTCACCTCCGACACCGTGCTGATGCGCGAGGCCGCCGCGTCCAGCCTGACCCAATTGGTCAACGGGGCGATCGGGCTGGTCGGCGCGCTGGTCATGATGGCGCTGCTGGACCTGGTGCTGTTCGCCGTCACCTTCGCGAGCCTCGCCGTGGTCGGCGTGCTGGTCGCGCTGCTGATGCCCCGGCTGGCGAAGACCCAGCGCGCCGCGCAGGAGTCGGTGGGCAGGCTCGGCGCGGCCCTGGACGGGGCGCTGCGGGCGATCCGTACGGTCAAGTCGGCGCGCGCCGAGGAGCGGGAGACCGAGCGGATCGTGGCCGAGGCGGACGCGTCGGCGGCGCACAGCGTCAAGGCGGTCCGTATCGACGCCACCGTCTGGACGATCACCCTGGCCGGGGTGCAACTGGCGATCCTGCTGATCCTGGCGATCGGCGCGTTCCGGGTGGACTCGGGCGCACTGGCCGTCTCCAGCCTGATCGCCTTCCTGCTGTACGCCTTCCAGCTGCTCGGCCCGGCCACCGAACTGGCCCAGGAGTTCTCCCAGCTCCAGTCCGGTATCGCGGCGGCGGCCCGGATCGCGGAGATCCAGAAGCTGGAGATGGAGGAGGGCCACACCCGCGTCGCCGTACCCCACCCGGCCGCGCCGCGCTCCGGCCCCACCCCGCATGTCCTGGCCTTCGAGGAGGTCACCGCCCGCTACGCCCCCGACGGCCCCCCGGTGCTCGACGGTGTCTCCTTCGCCGTGCCGCGCCATGGGCACACCGCGATCGTCGGCCCCTCCGGCGCGGGCAAGACCACCGCGTTCTCCCTGATGCTGGAGTTCCTGCGCCCGGACACCGGCCGACTGGTCCTGGACGGCCATCCGCTGGAGGAGTGGCCCGCCTATGAGACCCGCCGCCGGATCGCCTATGTCGAGCAGGACACCCCGCTGCTGCCCGGCACCCTCGCCGACAACCTCCGCTATCTGCGCCCCGCCGCCACCGACGCCGAGCTGTGGGCGGCGCTGGACGCGGTCGGGCTGACCGGCCGCGCCGAGCAACTGCCCGAGGGGCTGGACACCGTGCTCGCCGGGGCCACCGTCTCCGGGGGCGAGCGTCAGCGGGTCGCGCTGGCCAGGGCGTTCGTCGCCGACCCGGAGATCCTGCTGCTGGACGAGGCGACGGCCCAGCTCGACGGGCTGACCGAGGCGGCCGTGCAGTCCTTCATCCGGGACCGGGCGGACCGGGCGGCGGTGGTGACCATCGCGCACCGGCTGTCCACGGTCGTGGAGGCGGACCGGATCGTGGTGCTGGAGAAGGGCCGGGTCCGGGCGACGGGCACACACGCCGAACTGCTCACCACGGACGGTCTCTACCGGGACATGGTGGCGGCCCTGCGCCTGGCGGCACCGGAGCGGGAGCCGAAGCCGGGGCCGGAGTCCGAGCCGGAGCCGGAGATGGAGAGGGAGCCCGGGACACCCTCCCGGGCATAAGGGAAGGCACGGCCGAGGACATGGCCGAGGACACGGCCGAGGGCACAAGAAAAACCCGATCGCTGGCGACGGGGGATGCACCAGCGATCGGGCTATGGCCAAGCCTAACAAGCCGGTTGCCACCATGGGGACCGACTGCTCGGGAGTGGCGCCGGTGTGTGACCGGGATCACGTAGTGGAGGGGGGCGGCGCCGGGCGCGCGGCTACGGCCCACAGGGCGGTTCATAGTCCAGCCGGGGCAGGTACTCGTCCCACTTCTCCCTGGTCAGGACGGATCGGGTGGCCGCGCAGATCCGGCGCTCGGCCGCCTCCACGTCCAGGTCCCACAGCCGGACCGTGCCCGAGCCGCTGGACACCCCGAGCATCCGGCTGTTGGGGCTGAAGGAGAGAAAATTGCCGGTCTTGGCGTTGGGGCTCATCGACTGCCCGAGCGACACGGCCGCCTCCGGCCGCCCCACGTCCCACAGCCGTACGGTGTCGTCGTTGCCGCCGCTGGCCAGGGTGTGCCCGTCGGGGCTGAAGGTGAGCGACACGATCGCCTCGGTGTGCCCGGTCAGCTCCCCGCCCAGCGGCTCCGCCCGCCCCGCCCCGGCGGTGTCCCACAGCCGTACGGTGTTGTCGTCGCTGCCGCTGGCCAGGGTCCGCCCGTCGGGGCGGAAGGCGAGGGCGTTGACCGCGCCGCGATGCCCGGCGAACGCCTCGCGCCCACCGGTCGCCCGCCCCGGGTCGGACACGTCCCACAGCCGGATGGTGGTGTCCGCGCTGCCGCTGGCCAGGGTGGTGCCGTCGGGGCTGAAGGCGAGGGTGTTGACGTACCCGGTGTGCCCGGTGAGGGGTGCGCCGAGGGCGCGGGGGCGGGCCGGGGCGGTGACGTCCCAGAGGCGGATGGTGCGGTCGTCGTAGGCGGTGGCCAGGGTGGTGCCGTCGGGGCTGAAGGCGAGGGCGTCGGGGCCCGCGTACCGGGTGTGCAGGGTGAGCGGCGGGCCGTGCGGGACGGGCCGGGCGGGGTCGGAGACGTCCCACAACTGCACCGCGTCGGGCCCGGCGAGCACGGCGAGGGTGGTGCCGTCGGGGGAGAAGACCAGGGACTTCACCTCGTCGCCGGCCGGGCGGAACGGTTCGCTCAGCCGCACCGGACGGCCGGGCCGCCGTACGTCCCACAGCCGCAGGCTCTGGTCGCGGGCGGCGGTCGCGAGCACCCGGCCGTCCGGGCGGAACGCGCCGATCCGGCCCACCATGTCGGAGGTGGGCAGCGACCACAGCCGGACCCGGCCGTCCCCGGTGCCGGTGGCGAGGGTGCGGCCGTCCGGGCTGAAGCCCAGCGCGTACATCTCCCCGCTGCTCCCGGCCAGCGGCTCGCCGACCTGGGAGGGGTGGGCCGGGTTGCTGACGTTCCACAGGGTGGCGGTGCTGTCCGCGCTGGCCACGGCGAGCAGCGAGCCGTCCGGGCTGAACGCCACCGACCAGATGGGCCCGGTGTGCCCGATGATCGGCATCCCGATCGGCCGGGCGCGGGCCCGGTCCGAGACGTCCCACAGCTGGACGGTGTCGTCCGCGCTGCCGCTGGCCAGGGTGCGCCCGTCGGGGCTGAAGGCGACGGAGTGCACCAGCGCCCGGTGCGCGGTGCGGGCGGTGCCGAGCGGGGCGGGCCGGTGCCGGTCGGCCAGGTCCCACAGCCGTACCGAGCGGTCGTCCCCGGCGGAGGCGAGGGTGCGCCCGTCCGGGCTGAAGGCGAGGGAGCGGACGGCGGCGGTGTGCCCTTCGAGCACCCCCAGCGACCGGGGCCGGTCCGGCTCGCCCACATCCCACAGCCGCACCACCCGCTCCTCGGTCGCGGCGGCGAGGGTACGGCCGTCCGGGCTGAAGGCCAGCAGATAGACCGTGCCGTCCTGCTTGGTCCAGGGCGGGCCGAGGGGGCGGGGGCGGGCCGGGTCGGTGACGTCGTACAGCCGCATGGTGCCGTCGTCGGAGGCGGTGGCGAGGGTGCGCCCGTCGGGGCTGAAGACCGCGGTGGACACCCAGCTCTCGGGCCCGGTCAGCGGCGTCCCCAGGGCCTTCGGCCGGTGCCGGTCGGACACGTCCCACAGGCGTACGGTCCGGTCGTACCCGGCGGTGGCGAGGGTGCGGCCGTCGGGGCTGAAGCTGGTCAGATAGATCGCGCCGGTGTGCCCGGCGAGCGAGGTGGCCAGCGGGGCGTTCACGATCGAGACGAGGCGGTTCCAGGTGTCCTTGTCGTCCGGGCGCAGCCGGTGGGCGACCAGGTCGATCTGCGCGGACAGCGAGGGATCGGAGTCGCGCACCCGGTCCGCCTCCGCGAGGACCTGCGCGAACACCGCGTCGTCGCGCTCCTGCCAGGCCAGCACCGCCGCGCCGACCGCGACCACCACCAGCACCATCAGCGCGGCCACCGCGCCCCGGCTGAGCCAGACGGTACGGCGGCGCAGCCGCACCGAGGCGGCCAGGAAGTCCACGGCGGCCCGGGTCAGGGCGGTGTCCCCGACGGTCCCGGCCCAGCCGTGCGCCTGCTCCAGCCGGGAACCCCGGTACAGCAGGGCGGTGTCCCGGCCGCCCACCTCCCAGGCCCGGCCGTCCTCCTCCAGCCGCTGGCGCAGCAGATTGCCGCCGCGGTCCTCGTCGATCCACTCGCGCAGCCGGGGCCAGGCGTGCAGCAGCGCCTCATGGGTGATCTCCACGCTCTCCGCGTCCAGCGTCACCAGCCGGGCCCGGACCAGCGCCTCCAGCGACTCCTGGGTCTTGCCCGGATCGGCGGCCTCCGCCGCCAGTTCCCGCCGGGTGCCGCGGCGCCGGGTGGCCGCGGTGTCCTCGCCGACCCGCACCAGCCGCAGCAGCAGCAGCCGGGCGGCGGTCCGGGCCGCCGGGTCCAGCCCCGACCAGGCCCGCTCGGCGGTGGCGGCGACGGCCCCCTGGATGCCGCCCGCGGCCCGGTACCCGCCGATGGTGAGCCGCCCGCCCTTCCTGCGCTGCCAGGTGGCCAGCAGCGCGTGCGACAGCAGCGGCAGCACCCCCGCGTCATGCGCGCCGCCCGGCCCGTCGGCGCTCACCTCCCGCACGATCAGCTCCGCGAGCCCCGGCTCCAGCTCCAGCCCGACGGCCTTGGCGGGCCCGGTCACGGCGTCCCGCAACTCCGCCGCGGTCAGCGCCCCGAGGACCATGCTCCGGTGTTGGAGGGCGTCGGCCAGCTCGGGGTGGCGCAGGCAGCGCTCATAGAAATCGGCCCGTATCCCGAGCACGACCAGCACGGCGGGCCCGCCACCGGCCGGCGGGGAGGCGGCGGTGTGCAGCAGCCGCACGAAGGCGCGGCGGATGTCGTCGTCCGGGCAGAGGGTGAAGATCTCCTCGAACTGATCGACGATGAGAACGGGAGGCAGGGGTGGTGTTGCGGGGGCGTCGGAGGAACTGTCGGCGTCGGATGATCTGTCGGTGTCGGCGGTGTTGGCCGCCCCGGTTATTCGCGGCGGACGAGACGTACCCGGCATACCGGCGATATCGCCCATGTCCTGCCCCCCGCCCACCACACCGATCAGCTCCGGCAGCTCGGCCGTGCCGTCGCGCAGGAACGGCCGGAGATCGGGCACCCCCCGGACCAGCTCCCCCAGCGGATCACTGCCCGGCACCAGCCGGATGACGGCCCGTTCCCCGCCGAGGACCCCGCTCTCCAGGGCGGGCAGCAGCCCCGCGTTGAGCAGGGAGGACTTCCCGGCGCCGGAGGCACCGACCAGCATCACGATCCCGCCGGTGCGCTCGGAGTCCCGGAGCCGGTCGACGAGGGTCTCGGTGGAGCGCCGCCGCCCGAAGAACCACCCGGCGTCCTCCTGCCGGTAGGAGGCGAGCCCGCGATAGGGACACAGACTGCTGGGCACCTCGGCGGCGGCGTCCTCGGCGGGCGCCCGGGAGGCGACCGGATCGGCGACGGCCAGCTCCCACAGCCGCTGCCACTGGGGCAGGTCGTAGAGCCCGGCGGAGACGGGGGCGGGCCTGGCCCGCCGGGCGGCGGGTATCAGCACCTGGAGCACGGCGGCGAGCGCGGCGAACTGCGCGGGAACGTTCCTGGCCCGCCGCCAGTCGCTGATCCGCTGCGCCGACACCCGGACCGGCCGCCCGCGCTCATCGACCCGCTGCAACCGGACGACGGCCTCGGCCACGCTCTTCAGGGGCGGGTTCCCGGCCTCCCGGTAGAGCAGCGCGAGCCGCTCGGCGAACGCCGCGCGCGCCTCGGAATCGGCCCCCACCACGCCCTCCTCCGCCGGTCCTTCACCACTCGCCTGTTTCCGGTTCACCCCGGGTCCGTCCGGACCGGAAAACTCACCTTATATGGCTGACCTGCGACGAAGCGGTTCCGCGAAGTCCGGAACCTCCTCCGCGGGCGGCCCCGACTGGCAGGATCACGACCCAACGGCGCACCCCCCGTGCGCAGCCAGGGCAGGTCACCAGCACAGCGCTCGGAGAGGCACCTGATGACGCCGCACGTTCTGGGTCAACTTCAGCAGGCGGTACGAGCGCACAGCACCGGCCCGGCGACAGCACCCTAGAACCCGGCTCTCGGCCCCCGCCCCACCCCACCCACCTCCCTCGCACCCCACCCCCGGACCCGCCCCGCCCGCCCCCGGGCCCCGGGTCCCTCCAGACACGTCGCTCGGCACCGGTCTCCACGTGGGGAGGGACCGGTGCCGGGCGACGGGGTACCGCACACCGGCCCGGAAGGGCCTCGGTACGCTGCCGGAACGTACCCCCGTCCCGAAGGTCCCCGAGGTCCCGCCCATGAAGCCGCCCGCCGCCCGTTCCGCCGGAGGCGGTTCACCGGCGTCCGGGGTGCTGCGGGGGTTGCGGGCCGGGGTGCTGGCGGCGGTGTGCGTGCTGCTGCCGCTGATGGGGCATGTGCTGGCCCGCTGCCATGCGCCGGGCTGGCTGATCGTCGCGGCCGTGGCGGGCGTGGCCGTGCCGGGGGCGCTGCTGCTGACCCGGCGGCGGCTGACGGACGCCCAGGTGATCGGGGCCCTCGCCGCCGCCCAGATCGCCGCGCACTCGGCGTACGCGCTGCCCGGCGGTGACGGTTCGGCCGCGCTGCTGGAGCACGGCGGCGGGCCGCCCTCCGGGGTGCTGTTCGCCGGGCATCTGGTCGCCGCCCTTCTCGCGGCACGGCTGCTGGGCCTCGGCGAACGGCTGCTGTGGCAGAGCGGGCCGGTACTGGCCGCCGTCCACCGGCTGCTGGTGTTCGTGTGGCCCCGCCTCGCCCCCGGGTACGGGAACGGGCCGCGGGTCGTCGCCGTCGAGGAGACGACACCGCTGCGGTCGGCGACGCGGGTACGGCGACCTGCGGGGCGGGCGCCCCCGGGGTCGTGGGGTGCCGACCTCACTCACCCGATCCCCTTCCGGCCGATGCCGATCGGCGGTCCCGCGCTGCCCTGACGGGCGTGCCCCGAGGGCCGTGCCGTGCGGCGCGCGCCGGTCCCTCCCGCCCCGCACCGGGGCCCGCAGAGAGCGCCCGATCGATCATGCAGATCACCGACAGGCGTGCCGTCCGTACGACGGCCCGCGCCCTCGCCGTACCCGCCGCCGCACTGGCGGTCCTGGCCACCGCCGCGCCACCCGCCGCGGCCCACACCGAACTCACCACCAGCACCCCCACCGCCGACGCCACCCTCACCGCGCCGCCCCCGGACATCACACTCACCTTCACCGACGAGATGAGCGAGACCTACGCACAACTCGCCGTCACCGCCGAGGACGGCACATCCGTGGGGCGGGGCGCTCCGCGGGTGAACGGCCGGACGGTGTCCCTCGCGCTCGCCACCGGGGGTGACGGTTTTGAGGGCGGGCGGTACACGGTCGGGTACCGGGTGGTGTCGGAGGACGGGCATCCGGTGGCGGGGTCGTACGTGTTTGTGGTGGAGGGGGCGGCGGCTGCGCCGACACCGGTTCCACCGCCGGAGGCGTCGGAGCCGTCGGAAGCGCCGGAGGCGGAGGCGTCTGAGGCGGGATCGCCCTCCCCCTCGCCGGTCGCGGCGGAGCCCGGCCGCCCAGGGACCCCCCTCCTCGCCGGGGGCGCGGCGCTCGCCGTGGTCGGCGGGGCGGCGGCCCTCGCGTACGGCGTACGTCGGCGGCGGCGCGGACGGACCGGGGGCGGCGACGATGCCCACTGACCCGAACCGGGCCCGGGACCGGCGTCTGACGCTCCCCCTCCCCCTCCCCCTCCTCCTCGCCGCAGCCCCCGTCACCGCCGTGGCCGTCACCCTGGTCGCCCTCTGGGCCGGCGGCGGGGCCCGGACGGGCAACGTCCCCGGGATCGAGGACGCCGGGCCGTTCACCGCGTGGGCGTTGCCGGTGGCGCGGGTGCTCACCGATGCCGCCGGGGTGACCACCGTAGGGGCGCTGCTGCTGGTGGCGGTGTTGCTGCCGGGCGGCCGACGGCTCGGCGCGGCCCAGCTCCGGTACGTCGACTGGGTGATCGCGTCCGCCGCCGCCTGGGCCCTGCTGTCCCTCGCCACCCTCCTCCTCTCCCTCTCCGACCTCTTCGCCCGCCCGCTGCTGGGGTCCGGGCTCCTCACCCCGGAGGTGGTCGCCGACTTCGTGGCCACCGACGCCCGAGGCAGGGCGTACGCCGTGACGGCGGCCGTCGCCGCACTCGTCGCGACCCTCGCCATCGGCCTGTCCACCGCCCGCTGGGCCCGCACCGCGCTGCTGCTCGCCCTGACCGGCCTCCTGCCCCCCGCCCTCACCGGCCACTCCGCCGCCTCCGGCAACCACGACACCGCCGTCACCAGCCTCGCCCTGCATCTGGCCGGGGCGGCGGTCTGGGTCGGCGGGCTGCTGTTCGTGCTGGTGGTGGCGGTGCGGCGGGAGGAGGGGACGGAGACCGCCGTACGCCGCTTCGGGGCGCTGGCGGGCGGGGCGCTGCTGACGGTCGCGGCGAGCGGCATCGTCAACGCGGCCGTCCGCCTCCCCTCCTTCACCGATCTCCTCACCACCCCCTACGGCCTGATGCTGCTGGGCAAGGTGGTGGCGCTGGGCGGGCTGGCGGCGGCGGGGGCGTGGCACCGCCGCCGGACGCTCCCGGCCCTGCGGACGGGCAGCCGCAGACCCTTCCTCCGCCTCGCCGCCGCCGAACTGCTCCTGATGGCCGCGACGACCGGCCTCGCCGTGGCCCTCTCCCGCACCCCGCCCCCCGGCGGGACGACCACCCCCCTCACCCGCACCGAGGAACTCCTCGGCTTCCCCATGCCCCCACCCCTGGGGAACTTCCCCTGGACCCCCCTGTTCACCGAGTGGCACTTCGACCCCCTCTTCGCCTTCGGCACGGCGGCTGCGGCGGCCCTCTATCTGACCGGTGTCCGCACCCTCCGCCGCCGGGGCGACCGCTGGCCGCCCGGCCGGACGACGGCCTGGCTGGCCGGTCTCGCGGTCACCGTCCTGGCGACCATGAGCGGCCTGTCGACCTACGGAAAAGTCCTGTTCAGCGTGCACATGGGCCAGCACATGATCCTGGCCATGACGGTCCCGCTGCTCCTGGTCCTGGGCGCCCCCGCGACCCTCGCCCTGCGCGCCCTGCCCAGGGCCCGCCCCCGTGCACTGCTCCTCACCCTCCTCCACAGCCGCTACGTCCGGCTGATCTCCCATCCGGTGGTGGCGAGCATCCTGTTCATCGGCAGCGCCTACGCCGTCTACTACACCTCGCTCTTCGAGACGCTGATGCGCAGTCACCTCGGCCATGTGGTGATGCTGGTGCACTTCCTGGCCGTCGGGCTGCTGTTCTTCTGGGTGGTCATCGGCATCGACCCGGGCCCGCGCCGCCCGCCCTATCTGGGCCGCCTCTTCGCCCTCATCCTCACGATGCCGTTCCACTCCTGGTTCAGCATCTCGCTGATGAGCTCCAGCACCCTGATCGGCGCGGGCTGGTGGAACGCCCTCGACCGCCCCTGGGTCACCGAGCCACTGGACGACCAGTACGACGCCGGTGCGATCGCCTGGGCCACCGGGGACATCCCCGTCCTGCTCACCACGGTCGTCCTGGCCGCCCAGTGGATCCGCGCGGACCGCCGCGAGGCCCGCCGCATCGACCGCCGTATCGACCGGGGCCTGGAGCGGGGCGACGGCAACGACCCCCTGACCGCCTACAACGCCTACCTGGCGAGCCTGCACGCCCGAGACCACCGACCCGCCCACTCCCCCGACCGGAAGACCCCATGACCAAGCTGAAGAAGAACCTCATCGCCGCCGCCGTACTGATCGTCGGCTTCGCCACGGCCTACGGCGTCTATCTCCTCCTCGCCCCCGAGGGCACCGGCACCACCACCCTGGACGTCCGCCCCGCCGCCGAGGCGGAGCCGGTCCGCCCCTCCAGCCACCGCATGACCACCCCCGAACGCAGCGAACTGACGGTCGTGGAATTCCTCGACTTCGAGTGCGAGGCGTGCGCGGCCTACTACCCCGCCGTGGAACAACTGAAGAAGGAGTACGGCGACCGGGTCACCTTCGTCGCCCGCTACTTCCCCATGCCGGGCCACCGCAACGGCGAACTCGCCGCCCGCGCGGCGGAGGCGGCGGCCCGCCAGGGCAAGTTCGAGGAGATGTACGACAAGCTCTTCACCACGCAGAAGGAGTGGGGCGAGTCCCAGGACTGGAAGGAGGACGTCTTCCGCGGCTACGCCGCCGATCTCGGCCTGGACATGCCCCGCTTCGACGCCGACCTAGCCGACCCGGAAACCGCCGGCCGCGTCCTGGCGGACCAGGAGGACGGGGTGGGGCTGGGGGTGAACTCGACGCCGACGTTCTTCGTGGACGGGGAGAAGATCGCGAATCCGGGGTCTTATGAGGAGTTCGCGGCGGTGATCGAGGAGGGGTTGGGGGAGTGAGGGCGGGGAGGGTCTGACCGGGGCCGGGGCCGGGGCCGGGGCCTTGAGCCTGGCCCGGTCCGGGTAGAAGAGCACGGCCCCCCGCCCAAGAACTCAGGCGGCAAGGCGCACCACTGCCTCGCACAGCGCGTCCACCTGCTCCGGAGTCATCTCGAAGTCGTACGCGATGTCCTCGACGCTCTCCCCGGCCTCCCAGAGGTCGGTGATGGCCTTGACCGTGACCCGATTCGCGGCCACTACGGGCCTCCCCTGCCCGAACCTCGGATCGATCACCACGGGCACGGACTCCGGGTACTGCCTGAGCCGAAGGCTGGTGGGGAAGTCGTCGTCGGGCTCCCAGTTCAGATGGCGGAGACAGTCGGAAACCACCTCGTGGATGGGCGCCTGACCATCCCGGGCTCTGCGGAGATCCCCGAGCCCGTGCTCGACGAGGATGCCCACCCCGTCCGTCGCGATCCGCTTCGACACCAGGCCGTACGGCGTGGCGAACGCGTCCCGTATGGCTGCCGCCGCCTCCCTGATCTCACTCATCCGGAGCCCCAGCGAACGCAGGGAACGGAGTACATGCGCCTCGGCCACCGCGATGAACGGCACCGAGGGCTGCCCCTTGCGGACCGGCTCGACCTGATGAACCAGAGGTGCCCCGGCGGCCCTGACCTTCAGCCACGAGGCCAGGGTCGACTGCGGAATCTCCAGGTAGGAGGCCGTTTCTGTAGGCGTCAGAAGCCCTTCGGTGAACCTTTCGCTCACCTCCGCTGATCCCGCCATCACCGGCTCACGCGCTGGCCCGCACAGGTTCCCGGCAGTCCCGGCACCGCCCCGCCACCGGCGCCCGGAAGGCACGCTCGCACCCGTCGCAGGTCTGGAGGGGAACCACGGGCGGCCGTTCCGAGAGAGGCGGGGCGGGCGGCGGGGCTGGCATGGGTGTCTCACGGAGCCGGAAGGCGAGGATGCCCGCCGGGCGGCCGAGGAAGTGATCCGGGAGCCGGTCGGTGAGTGTCGCCGTGATCTGGTGGGGCGTGACCCCGGCCGCGAGCCACTGGCACACGCCGGGCACCAGCCGTGCCGCTTCCCGCTCGGACAGCATGAGCCGTGGATCGACCCGGCGGAGGGAGGCGAGTACGGCGATGGCCTGCGGGTCGGCATCGGCGAGCGCCCGCTCTCCGGGCGCGTCCGGCTTCCGCGCCGGGGGCGGGGACGGCGGCTCCGGCGTCGGCCCGTCCGGCTCGGGATCGCCGCCGCCGGGAACGTCGTAGAAGTACGTACGGGTACGGATCTGCCCGGAGGGCAGGCGCTCGCGCCGCCGCTCCAGATACCCGGCGGCCTCCAGTTCCCGCAGTGCCCGCGAGATCAGGATCTCGCCCTCGCTGAAGTGCGCGCAGAGGGCGGTGATGGAGACGGGAGCCCCGTCGGGGAGGGAGGAGATGTACGCGGCGACACCGATGGTGACCGCGCTGCCGCGCCGCTGGGCGAGGGCGTTGGAGAGCACCGTGAAATCGGCGGTCAGCCGGGTGCGGATGTGAATGACGCCGGAGGTCGGAGCACCGGCGCGGGCGCGCGAGGGCGCGTTAGACTGCGATTCAGCCATCGGGAAGCTCGACTTCTTCCTGAGCGGTCAGGCCCTCGTTCGGGATGCCAGTCCCGGCGGGGGCCGTCTTTGTGTGAGGTTGTTGCGGTGAACGTAACGGTCCGTGTCCCAAACTCGCAAGCGGGTCACACAAACGGGTGACGGCGCCTCGCGGCGGGGCGGGGGAGGGTGGGTGGGCGGGAGTTCTTTACCCCAGTTCTTTAAGGGGGTTGGGGGGCCGCCGGACCCTCGTGGACGGGGGTCCGGCGGCGGAGGATTGCTAGTTGTTCTTCAACTCGCCTATGAATGCGGCCCAGGTGAGGGCGGAGAAGTGGAGCGCAGGGCCGTTGGGGACCTTGCTGTCACGGGCGGGGACGACGGTCGGGATTCCGATGGCGACCTCCACGCAAATGCAGCCCTCCCGATTGCTGTAACTGCTCTTTCGCCAGACGGCGTCGTTCAACTGGGCTGGGGATTCTCACACCACGGTGATTGACCTCCAGCACGGATCGGATCATGTCGAGAGACATGCGTGGGGGCAGAGCCACCGCTCTCAGGCGATCGTAGGACAGGGCAAAGGAACGGATCTCCTTTGGCTCCTCGATGAGGTGGCCGTAGTGCGAACTCTCGGTGTAGGCGATTTCGGAGTCATCCGGCAGGTCGAGCAGCGAGAGCGAGCCGCCGAAGAAGTCGTGCGCCGTCTGCTCGAACGGCAGTACCTGGAGGGTGATGTGAGGCTCTTCCGCCGCTTCGAGCAGCCGGGTCATCTGCTCACGGATCACGGTCAGACCACCAATAGGACGCCTGAGCACGGCCTCGTCCAGGATCACCCAGAGCTTCGGTCGATCGGGCATGGTGAGGCGAAGCTGCCGTCCCAGACGAAGGGCGACCCGCTCTTCCAGATGCTTCTCGCTGGTGAGCGTGTCACCGGCACTCAGCACCCTTCGCGCGTACGCCTCGGTCTGCAAGAGACCCGGCACCAGATGAGCTGCGTACTCCCGGATGACCCGTGCCCGTCTCTGCTCAGCGATGTACTTTTGCGACCAGTCCGGGAACGACTCCCGATGCACATAAGGCCACAACTCAATCAGCAAGTTATCGGCGCCCAGGACGGAGTCCAACGCCCGGGTCAGCTCCAGCGTGGGCTTCGCGCCGGACGCCCGCTCAATCTGCGTGATCCGCGTGCTCACCACATGAACCAGCGCGCCCAACTCGGCCTGTGTCAGTCCCGCCGCTTTGCGGAGCTTGTACACCCGCCTGCCGAAGAGCACGGCTAGGGACACACTCGTGTCAATTTCCTTGGCCAAAGCGTCACTTCCGTTCCTTACGAGCGGAGCGTTAATGCTGTGTCACCTGGTGAGCGTAGGGCGCTGCGTCGACTCTTGAGTACGGAACGTGACGACTCGACGGAAGGCGACGGGCAAGCCGTGTTGACAGAGACGACCCTGCAATTCCCCTCTTCCGCGCGAGGCGCCCGGAGGGCCCGGCGGCTGGCCGTCCTGTGGATGGCGGAGCAGGGTCACCCGAAGGCGTCGGACGCGTCGTGCGCGGTCGCGCTCGTCGTCGGGGAACTGACGGCGAACGCCGTACAACACGGACGGGTGCCCGGCCACGCGTGCGGTCTGCGGTTGGCGCTCGACCCGGCCAAGGGCGTGCTGCGCGTGGAGGTCGCGGACGCCGCTGCCGAGAAGCGGCTGCCCACGGTGGCGCCGACCGCGCACCCGGAGGGAGAGTCCGGCAGGGGACTGCTGCTGGTGGACGCGCTGGCGCTGCGGTGGGGGTCGGTGCCACGGCATCCCGTGGGGAAGACGGTGTGGGCGGAACTGGACCTGGCCGCCGGATGACGTCGGGGTCCGGCTGATCCGACCGCCAACCGATCGTCCATGGTGCATGGTTGGTTGGACTTGGAGTCCGGATCGGTTCGAGGCAGAGAGGGCGAGTCGGGTCATATGAGGGTGGAGCTTCCGCCGGAACCGGCGTACTTCGTGGACCGGTACGAGGAGCGGGACCGGGTCCTGCGGGCCGTGGACGAGTGGACGGGACGTTCTGGATCGTCCAGACCGCTGATGGTGACCCTCAGCGGGCCGCAGGGCATGGGGAAGACGGAGCTGGCCCGGCTGCTCGCCCGGGTCCTGCGGGACCGCTTCGCGGACGGCGTCCGCTCCGTCGACCTGGACGACTTCCGGCTGGGCGGCGGGCTGGACCCCGGTGATGTGCTGGCGCAGTTGCTGGAGTCGCTCGGCGTGGAGCCGTCGTTCGTCGCCGCGTCGTTCAAGGCGCGCTGCACCCAGTACTGGAGCAAGACCGCCGACGCCCGGTTCATCCTCATCCTGGACAACGCGCGGTACGCCTCGGAGATCGTCCCGCTGCTCCCGGCGTCGGGCGCCAGTCTGGTGATCGTCACCAGTCACAGCCCGCTGCGCGACCTGGAGGACGGCACGGCCCTGGGCATGGCCCTGCCCCCGCTGGAGGAGTGGGCCGCGACGGAACTGCTGGAACTGGTCGTCCGGGACGCCCGCCTCGCCGCCGACCCCGAGTCCGTACGGGCACTTGTGCGGCTGTGCGAGGGCCTGCCCGCCGCTCTGCACGTGGCGGGCGGCTGGGTGCGCGCGCGTCGGCTGCGACCACTGTCCCGACTGATTCCGCAGTTGCGGGACGAGTGGGAGGAGAAGGGCGTCGCCGGGGTGGAACGGTTCTGGGACACGGTGTACGACGGGCTGTCCGGTACGGCGTCCCGGCTCTACCGCCTGCTGGCCCACCACCCGGGGACGGCGTTCACCCAGGAGTCGGCGACCGCGCTGCTCGGACTCGGCCCGGAGCCGTGCGAGGACGCCCTGGAGGAACTGGACCGGGCCGGACTGCTCGACCTGAGCGAACTGCTCGCCGAGGGCGGCGACGACGGCGGCGACGGCGACGGCCATGGCGACGGCGACGGCCATGGTCATGGCGACGGCCGGCTGAGACTGCCGGGCCCGCTGCGCGCCCACGCGCTGCGCCGCAGCCGCAAGGACGCCCCGCAGGACGAGGCCGAGGAGGGAGTGGGCAGGCTGCTGCGCTGGCTGGTGCGGCAGTTCCAGCGGGCGGACCGGTTCGCCGCCGGTGCCCGGCTGATCGTCGCGGACGAACGCCCCGCCCTGCCGCTCGCCCCCGATGTGCCGCTGGCCGATCCCGGGGCGGCGGCCGACCCGGCGGTGAGGGCCGAGCGCTCGGACCGCGCGTCGGCCTGGCTGTACGAGGAACGCCATGTGCTGCTGTCGTCCGTCCGGCTGGCGCACGAGCGGGGGATGGACGCGGAGGCGGTGGCGCTGTCCGAGCCGGTGTGGACGTACGCGCTGGACCACCCGCACCAGGCCGATGTGGTGGGCGCGCTGCGGCTCGCCGTGGCGTCGGCGGTCCGGCACGGCGCCCGCCCGGAGTGGCTGGTGCGCACCCGGTGCCAGCTCGCCCGCCAGTTGTGGGAGGCGGGCGCGGTGGACGAGGCGGAGCGGGAACTCGACGCGGCCACCGCCGCGCTCGGCCTCCTGGGGGACGGGGAACGGGACCGGAAACTCGCCGCGTCGGTGGTCGAGTTCCGGGGCATGCTCGCCGGGGTGCGCGGCGAATGGGCCCAGGCCGCGACCGAGTTCGACCGCTCCCGCCACCTGCACCGCGCGATCCCCAACCCCTATGGCGCCATGCTCCAGTCCTACCGGCTCGGAGAGGCCCGCGCCCGCCTCGGCGAACTGGAGGCGGCGTACGACGTCCTCACCCAGGCGCACGACGAGGCGGTGGCACTGCATCGCGAGCGGATGGCCCGCCGTACGGGCTTCGCGCTCGCGGGTGTGCTGCACCGCCTCGGCCGGACGGCGGAGGCCCGGGGACTGTACGAACGGTCCCTGGACGCGGCCCGCCGCCGAGGGTCCGGCTTCGACCGGGCGCGGGTCCACGACGCCCTGGCGGAACTCGCGCAGACGGAGGGGCGGGCCGCCGAGGCGGCGGAGCACCGTACGGCGGCGGACGCCATCCGGCGGCTCAACGGCCTGGGCGGGTAGCGACGACGACTCAGACTCTCAGAAAGGGGCCATCGCCTCCTCGCCGGTGGCCGGGCGAACCGTCACCCGGTAAGTCCGTCCGCCGATCACGCAGCTCAGCGAATGAGCGCCGACGGGCGCCGGAGCCCCGCCGCCGAACCAGGCGTGCACGGCCGAGGCGACCGCGGCGGGGTCGGTACGGATGATCCGTCCGTCCTCGGTGCGGGCCTCGACCCGGACGGTGTAGCAGGCCGCCGCGTCCCCACGGCTCCGGAACAGCATCACATCCGCCGACAGCACCGCCACCGCCGAACGGCACCCCGGGTAGGCGGAGAGGACGTACTCGGCCCACGCACTCGCGGTCCAGGACGGGGCCGTCCCGTCGGCGGTCGGGGCGAGCGCCCGCCGGTACAGCAGCCCCGCCGACCGCACCAGCCCCTCACCCGCGGCCCCGTACTCGACCGCCAGATGATCACCGGGCACGTCCGGGCTGAGGGGCCGCCGGGTGATGTGCACGCGGTCACCCTCGACGTCCGCGCACACATCGAACGCCGCCGGGGTACGGGGAGCGGGCCGGGGCGGGGGAAGAAGGCGGGGCGGGCTGCTGAAACGGGGAGGGGTCAGGCCGAGCAGACCGTACAGCTCGGACCGCAGCCGCCTGAGCGCCTGCCCCTGATGGGCGAAAGCCCGCCGGGCCGCGTCCTGCCCGGCTCCCGGGACGTAGGAGCGCAGGGCGCTGCCCAGCGCAGCCGCCAGGAAGTCCGCCGACTGGTCGCCCTCGCCCGGCGCTGAGGTGGGCACCAGCCGCGGAACTCCCCGCAGAAGACCATCGACAGGACTCCCCGGAATCAGCTCGGACCCGCTCCGGGGGAGCCCGACGACGGGCCGGTCCTGCGTGGCGCAGTAGTACAGGGCGGCCGACCCGTGATCGGTGAGCAGGGCATCGGCGGCGATGAGAACGGACGCCCACTCCTCCAGGGGCTCCGCCAGGATCAGCCCCGCGTCGAGCGCGGGTGCGAGGCGCTCGGCCAGCTCGTAGGTACCGAGCAGACTCCGTTCGTTGGGATGCACGATCAGCGCGAGCTGGTAGGTGTCGTGGGGGAGCTGGGTGGCGAGCCGGGCGGGCAGCTCCGGGTACCGCCGGAGCAGGGACTCGGGCCCCCAGGTCGAGGTAAGGGCGAGCAAGGTGCGGGAGCCGGTGCCGAGGGCGTTCCGGTACCGGTCGCGCAGGGTTCGGGAGGCGAGGAGGCGCTCCAGGGTGGGGTCACCGACGACCTTGGCACGGGCGGCGGCGTGCTCGTCGGCCATGGCGATCCGGGCCACCTGCTCCGGATGGGCGACCGCGTGCAGGGCTATCGGTGAGGAGGCGCCGTCCCCGGGACTCAGCAGCACGGCGTCGAGCCCGGACGCCGAGTCCGGGTCCGGCCCCTCCCCGGGAATCGACTTGTTGTACCCGGCCCCGTGCGGCAACAGAACCCGCTTCCCCCGGAGGAGAGCCAGATCCCCCTTCGGACTCGCGGTGAGAATCAGATCGTACGAGCGGGAGCACGCCTGCGCCCAGGGGACGCTTCTGCCACCGATCCGCTCGATCGCGGCCAGCATGTCGACCCCGAAGTCCGACCCCGGGACGAGGGTGAAATGCCGGGAGACGCGCTCATCACCGGCGAGGGCGGTGGCGGCGTCCAGCAACCGGTAGAGAGCGACGGCAGACCTGGCGGCGAGCAGCACGCATCGCCCGTCGCCCGTCGCCCGTCGCCCGTCGCCCCAATTGTTCGATTCTATCCGGCACTCAGGGAGAGGGATGGCCGTTTCCGCAGGTCGGAGGGGTTTGTTGGGGTCGTCCGGCGGCATATCGCGATCGTACAGCTCGGGATGGCGGTGATGTGGGGAGGTGTGCGGTGCGGGCATGGTGAGGTGGGAGCAAGGGGAACAGCGGGAAGAGAGAGGGAAGGGGGGGCTCATGTCCGAGTTGGCAGTCGCGCTGGTCGCGGCGGGGGCGGCGCTCGCGGGCAGCGTCGTCACCGGCTGGTACGCCCGGAACGCGGGGATCCGCCAGGCAGAGGCGGCCCGGCAGGCGGGGGAGCGGCAGGCGGAGGCGCTGCTGGAGTCGGTCCGTATGACGGTCCGCGGGGCGGACCTTCAGCGCGCGGTCGCCCTCCGGCGCCAGATCTACGCGGAGTTCCTGGGCGCCGCCGAGGCACGCATCCTGGTGGAACGCACGGGCCGGGCCACCGGCGACGAACAGGGCCCTCTGCAACGGGCGTACGCCGGAGTCGTCCTCGAAGGCCCGGAACAGGTCGCCGCAGCCGCCCAGGAACTCCTCGAATCCCTGCGGCGCCATGAGACACAGGACGATCTGCACCGCGCCAAGACGGCTTTCGTCGGGGAGGCGAAGCGGGCGGTGTCGGACCTGGGAGGGGGGTGACGGGGCAATGGCGGAGGGCCCTTACCAAGTCGGTAGGGGCCCTCTGAACTGCTCTTCCGTAGGTGCGGGCGCGGCCGTCTTCGGGAATGCTGTCCCAACAGGACTGGGGTGGGCATAGGTTGGCGGCCAGGCGATCATTGGTGGGGGCTGGTGTGGCAGGTCGGGATCTGCGCGCGCTGTTCAGTACGAACGACCGCACGCTCGGGGCTGTGGAGGCGTTCACGGACCGGCAGGCGCAGTGGGGGTTCGTGGTCGCCGCGCTCGCCGAGCATCTGCGGCAGGTCAGCAGTCCTTCCTTCGCCGCTGATGACCTGGAGGCCGCCCGGGACAATGTGGTGGTCCTCCATGGGATCGGTGGCATCGGGAAGTCCACGCTGTCCCGCAAGTTGGAGGCGTCCCTCGCTGATCCGGGGCAGCGTCCCGCCCAGTGGAGTGCCCCCGCATGGGGCGGAGCGCGGATCCTGCCCGTACGGATCGATCTCGCGCGCTCCGCGCATCCCGACTTCGAGAAGGTCGTGCTCAGCGTGCGCCTCGCGCTGGCCGCGATCGGCCGGCCGCTGCCCGCGTTCGACGTGGCGTTGCGCCGCTACTGGGAGCATCGGCATCCAGGGGATCCGCTGGAGGACTTCCTCAACCGCGGCGGACTGACCGCCCGGTTCGGCAAGGCGTTGCCGCAGCAGATGCAGTCCGCGCTCGCCGACGTCGCCCAGGCCCTGCTGCTGCCGGGCACGGTGGGCTCCGCGATCGGGCAGGTGAGCGGGGCGCTCGTCGGAGCGCTGCGCGAGCGTCGGCAGACCGTGCGGGCGCTCGCCGGCTGCGTACGCCTGGCCGATCTCCTGGAGAGCGAACCGGATCTGGACTCCCTGTCCTATTACCCGCACCTGCTCGCCTGGGAGCTTGCCCGACTGCCCACCGCGAAGAAGGTCACTCCGGTGATCTTGCTGGATGCCTTCGAGGAGATCGGGGACCGCACCCACCGGGACTTTGAACGCCTTCTACAGCGTCTGGTGTGGCTGCTGCCGAATGCCTTCTTCATCATCACCGGCCGCTCCCGCCTGCAGTGGGCCGACGAAGCCCTTCAGGGCCAGCTCGACTTCACCGGCCCCGCCGCCTGGCCCGGCCTGGTCGCTCCCGACATCCCCCGGACCCGTACGGAGTCCCCCGCCCCCGGCCGTGAACGGCAGATGCTGATGGGCGACTTCTCCTCCCAGGACTGCGACGACTACCTCGCCCGCCGCCTCTCCGCAGACGGCCGCCCCCTGATCGGCGATGCCATCCGCAGGGTGATCGGGCAGCGCTCGCACGGCCTGCCGTTGTACCTGGACCTCTCCGTGATGAGGTTCCTGGAGCTCCGACGCGGCGGGCACACCCCGCAGCCGACCGACTTCGACCACGACTTCCCCGCGCTGATCGCCCGAACGCTCTCCGACCTCACCGCCCCCGAGCGTCATGTCCTGCGCTCCGCCAGCCTCTTCTCCTCCTTCGATGTCACCCTGGCGACCCGGGCCGCAGGTCTGCCCCAACAAGCACCGGCGCTACGGCTCGTCGAGCGTCCCTTCGTACGGGAGACGCCGTTCGGTCTGTGGCCCTTCCACCTCCATGCCCTCATCCGCGCGACGATCCGGGGCGCCGACGACCAGACCGACGATCGGTGGTCCCCGGCCGACTGGCAGCAGGCTGCCGTCCGGGCCCTCGCCGCCCTCGGGGAGCAGTGGAGCAGCGGCTCGGACGGCGATCGCGCGCTCCTCGTGGGCTGCTTGCGCCAGGGACTGGCCATCGCCCGCGACTACCGCCTCGACGACCTCGGCTGGCTCATCGAGGCCGCCTGGACGTACATCGGCGACTCCGTATGGGAGCCGCTCGACCTGGCCGCCGCCCCGGCCGCCGCCCCCGAAGCGGAGGGCGTCGCAGCCTCAGCCTCAGCCACAGCCGCCGACGTACTGGTGGAGTTGCTCAGTGCGCTCGCCCGCCGCCAGCACGAGAACCGCGCCCGCACGGTGGAGCGCCTGGTCGCAGTCGCTGACACCGGGCTGCTGCCCGCGGAACTGCACGACGTCGCCCTCTACTACCGGGCCAAGGCGCAGCGCGACCTCGGGCACACCGAGGCATCCCGCCAGGGGATGCGGGCGGTCGCCGCGGGCGGAGGACGACTCGCGGCGAACGCACGCCGTGGGCTAGCCCACCTCTCCCGGCTCGCAGGCGACTTCCCGACCGCTCTCGAAGCCGCCGAACACTTGGGCTGGGCAGGCCGGCACCACCGCGTCGTCGGCGACGTGCGGTGGGTGCAGGGCGACATGGCCTCGGCGGCAGCGGCATTCGAAGCAGCCCGCGCGGAAGGCGAGCAGCACGGCAAGAGCGGGGAGGCGGCGATGTCACAGGCCATGCGGGCCTTCACCTTCGCCTTCACGACCGACCCCGCCACCGATGATGAGATCGACCTCGGCGAACATCTCCTGTCCCAGGTCGATCTGCGCGCCGCGACCCTGGACGTACGGATCGCAGCGCTCCTGCGCGACGCAGGCACGGATCGGGGAGTCGAGGACAGGGCGCAGATACTGGCCGCGGAGATCAGCAGGTCGGGGCTGCTCTTCGTCCAGGCCAAGCTCGAACTGGCCCGCGCCTTCCATCACGCCATCCGCGACGGCCGGGCGGGCGTCGCCTCCAGCATCAGCCGACTCCGCGAGCTGACCCGTGAGGGCTACTACGCCTACTACGTCGACATCGCCCACTTCATGGCCGACCTCCCGCTTGACAACCCATCCGGCGCACGGTGGCTCGACGAGCGGCGGACAGTACGCCAACGCTGGCGCGGCATGGTGATCGCCCGACGCGCTCTCCTCGCGTCACGGTCGGCCACCGGAACGCCGTAGCCAGTCGGCGCGCCTCGAAAGCCGCCGGACGCGTCAAGGGGAGTGCGGCACGAACAGCGGCTCTGCCTGCCGTCATTCCCCCCGTCATCCCCCCCGTCATTCCCCCCTCGTCATTCCACCCAGCCATTCCTTCCAGTCATTCCTCCCAGTCGTTCGACCGCGACCACAGCCGTTTCGGCCGACTGTGGTCGGAAGCCCCTTCGCGTGCGGTGAAGGTGCTGGTGGGCAGCCCTGCCCGATGCCCCGCTCGCCGTCCCACACACTCCATACTCCGGTCGCCCTACAGATGGTCCAGGGGTTCGGCGGCGTACGTGCCGTCGCCGAGCGGGGCATCGGTCAGCTCGAAGCGTCGGGACAGGCCGCCGACCCGGCGGATGACGATGCTGCCGAGGGCCCGGGTGGTCTCGTAGTACAGAGGGCTGCCGTCGGCGCCGATGGTGCCCAGCAGACTGAAGCGGCGCAGCACGCGGGGAGGTGCCGGAGTGGCCCGGCGACGCCGGTAGAGCCATCCGGCCGCGGCGGCGAGACCGGTGACGACCAGACCGACTGCGGTCGGAATCAGGAACTTGTCGAAGAGCGTGGACACGGAGGCATCACTCCTGCGAGGCGGATAGGGCCCACCACTGCGACGGGCCGCGCCGACCATGCGGCAGGCGGGGGTTAGCCGCGCAACCTCGTTCATCAAGACCATCGCCGGGTCGGCACCCGATGCGGTGTCGACGGAGCAATTCGAAGATCAGGGTTGGGATCGGCTGGCTGCCGACGAGAAGTGGGAGGAACAGGACCCCGGCTTCTCCTCGGCCGTGGACAAACCGCTCGACGCGGCGAACGTCCGCCGAATCGGCAGTCACGCAGATAGACACGCAGCAACGCCAGAGGGCCCTTACCGAATCGGTAAGGGCCCTCTGATCTGCTATTTAGCTGTCGGGGTGGCGGGATTTGAACCCACGACCTCTTCGTCCCGAATGGGGGGAGCTGCGTACTCGCCCTGTTTCGTCCGTCGCGCTGACCTGCACTGTCGCGCGCAAAAAGCCTAGTCAGGGGCTCGGCCTGGGCGACACGGCCCCGAGTCGGCGTATGCGAGATACCTGCCGAACACTTCTCGCACACCTATCAATCCTTCAAGATCACACCCAGTTCACACCCAGGTGCGGCAGACGTGCGGGAGAAGTATCCGCAGCTCAAGGGTGACGATGTAAGGCGGAGCCCATCCCGGGCCAGGGAGGGGCTCCGCCTGTCCGGACCCTAGAGGGGGCCAGTCATGCGGGCCCGGATGCATCGGAGTGCGGGTGTGAAAGAGCTACGAAGGAGCGGGGAAAGTGAATATGCCAGGGTCTCTCGCGGGTGTGCAATGTTCGCTGACGGTGAGCATGCACTGACAGCGCGAGATACCTTGCTTGGTGCTAGCTGGGGACCGCCCCCGCTGTGAGTGCGTCCCGGCGCGGAGTGCGGTGGTCACCCCCCGCCCCCGCCGACCCAGGGGGCGGGAGGTGGTCATAGGTACGCGGGCGGGCAGACCGTGTGGGCGTAGGCCCGGTAGAGGCCGCTGAGTCCCTCGCGGATGAAGGGCACGACGTTGTCGTGGGTGACGAGCAGTGTGCCGCGGCAGCGGGCGCAGTACTCCGGGTCCCCGGTCACCTCCGCGCGGGCCGCCGTGTGGGCGGCGGCCAGCGGCCGGGCGGCTGCGCAGCGGCTGGAGGCGCAGAACCAGCACGTGTCCGCGTGCTCTCGCCAGGCGGCGTAGGTCCGCAGCGACCGCAGGCGGATGGTCCAGCACCGGCGGCAGGCCGAGGGCGGTTGCTCACCGGCGAACGCGAGCGGCCTCAAGCCGTCCCCGACGTCGGCGCCTACCGCGCACCACACGCACGCTTCGCCCTGCCGCTGGGGCGCGGTCAGCGTGCCCGGCGCGGGCATCTCGTCGGTCAGCTGCCCCAGTTCGGGGCCGGGGATGGATTCCGTGGTCATGGCGCCGCCTCGCCGGGCGGTGGTGGGGTGGCGGTCAGGGTCTCGTAGTGGTCGCAGAGGGCGCGGACGGACCGGGCGAGGCGTTGCGCGTGGGCGATCCCCGCGGGCAGCGCGGTGCTGCGGGGCTGCGCGTCCAGCCGTCTGCGGGCCTCGGCCACGCCCTCGATGGCGCACGCACGCGGGATGTCCTCCGGAGGGAGGGGGGCGGCCAGGCGCTCGATCTCGGGGATGACGAGCATGATGTGGCCGCGCAGTTGGAGGGTGAGGGTGTCGATGTCGTGCTCGCCGGGCGGCTCGGCCGCCGGGCCGAGGAGACGCTGCACGGCCTCACGCATCGTAGCGATGTCCAGCGGACCGGCTGCGTGCTCGCCAGGAGTTCCGGTGGGACGCCGCTCCTGGCGGGCGTGCTGTTCGGCATGGCGTCGGCAGGCGCGGGGGAACCAGTGGCGGCCACTGTCGTTGGTGCGCTCGCCGAGGTCGACCGCCGTCTCGGTGGACAGCCGGGCCTCTGCCGGGTCCCACACGCACACCTCGCCGCGCGCCTGCGCGTCGGTGAGCGTGCCCAACGCCGGGAGGGCGAGGAGGCCGAGCACCTCGGCCGGGATGTCGTGGACTGTGGTCATCAGGGCCGCGCCCCGTCCTCGCGCTCGGCGCTCATCCACAGGTCCGGATACACGTGAGAGGGGCACTGGGGGTCGACGTACTCGAAGGTGTGGCAGCCCGGATGCCCGGCGAACAGAGTGCACACCTCATCGGCGCCGCCCACCCCGCCGTTGCTCGTGTAGCAGTCGGGCCGCACGACGACCCTCTCGGCCGTCTCGTCGGTCCACTCCGCCCACACCTCGCCGACGCTGGGCGTGTCCAGCTCCCACGTCAGATCGTGGTGGGGGCCGGTGTCGTGCTCCTCCAGGGAGCAGCGCAGATCCACCCGCACCGACACCCGGAGATCACTGCTGTCCTCGATATGCGCGAGCATCAGCGCCACCAGGTCCACCGGCATGCGGCCCGGAACACCGCAGACCTGTCGGGTACTCGTCATGAGGTCGCCCCTTCGGGTGACCTCGCTGTACCGTGCGGCATGTCGACTCCTTCGTGGTCGGCCATGCCCCGGGACCGTGATGGCGGTTGCCGGGGTCTGATGAGTGCCCCAGACTTCCGGCGGGCCTGGTCCCCCGCTTCCCGTCCGTAGGTATCCCCATCATGGGTAGGCTCCTGCCGAGCAGCGACCTACCAGACAATTCGGGGCCTCTGATGACTGGCTACGAACCCCCAACGGCCCTGCCCCGTGCACTCCTTGATGGTGCCGAGATGCAGTCCGCGATCCAGGCACACGACTTCGGAACGGTGTTCCGCCTTGCCCGTGCGGCAGGCATCAGCTATTCGAAGATCGCGGCTGAGTGCGATATGAAACCCGAGCGTGTCGGCCTGTTGGCGCGAGGGCAGGGGACCGTGACAACGTTCGAAAAGATTGCGCGAATTGCTGACGCTCTGAGGATTCCCGGTCACCTGCTCGGTCTTGCCTCACGCGACTGGGAGGCGGCGGCCTTACCGCATCCCGCATATGGCGCATCTGCTGATGACGACGGAGACGACGTGCGGCGCAGAAGGTTTGTCCAGAGCACCACCGGCGCGGGACTCGCTGCCGGCCTGCATGAACTCGCCCGGCCCCGAACGGGCAGACGGATCGGCACTGACATCCCGGCGCGACTCCGAGCACGGGCAGCGAGGCTACGCCGTCTCGATGACGTTCTGGGCGGAGGAGACACCTACCGGGTCTACCTCGGCGAGTACGAATCCACCAAGGGCCTGTTGCGGGACTCGACGTACACCGAGGAGACCGGGAGGGGGCTCCTGGGCGTGCTCGCCGAGCAGGCCCAACAGGCAGGCTGGGCAGCATTCGACGCTGGACGACACCACGATGCGACCGGCTTGTACGAGGTCAGCCACAAGGCGGCTGTCGAAGCCGGAGATGCCGAGCTCGCCGGCAACGCGCTCGCCTTCCTCGCGTACCAGGCACTCAATGGCGATCAGCAAGCCGCGATAGACATTGCCGCGCAGGCATGCGCGACTGCGGGCCCTGAAGCGGCGCCGGGAGTCCGCGCGCTGCTGTACGAGCGACTGGCGTGGGCCTACGCCGTCGCGGGTCTCGCCGCCGACACGGAGCGCGCGCTCCAGACCGCGGCGTACGCGCTCAGCCAGGCCGACGGGACACCGCAGCCGGACTGGGCGGCATGGGTGGATGAGACCGAGCTACAGATCATGACGGGCCGCTGCTGGACCGAACTGCGCCGGCCTCTGCGGGCGGTACCGGTCCTGGAGGCTGCGCTCGCCCGGTACGACGACGCGCACGCGCGGGACAAGAGCCTTTACCTGTCCTGGCTCGCCGACTCCTATCTGACCGCTGGCGAGGTCGAGCAGGCTGCCGTGGTGACTGGCCGTGCACTCGAACTCTGCGCCGGTGTGGCCTCTGTGCGGCCACACGCACGACTGGCCCCTGTCGTGCGCAGGCTCGGCCAGCACCAGTCCCTGCCCGCGGTCGCAGGGGTCCTGGACCAGGCGCGAACCGTCTGACTACGCGTCCGCTTGCGTGTGGGTGGTGATCCACCGTAGACAGGACTCAGACCCCGCCACGATCCGCACGGCCACGATCTCAGGGTTCTCCCACGGGTGATGTGCCAGCAGGTGCGCTTCCAACTCGGCGTACCGGCTCTGCTGGGTCTTCAGCAGGAGCTGCCACTCCTCCCCCGTGCCGAAGTCGCCGTCGTGCCAGAACGCGGAGATCACGGGGCCGATGATCTGTGCCCCGGCGGCCAGTTGGCCCCTCACGATCGATTCAGCCAGCTTGACCGCCTGCTCACGGGTCTCCGTAGCCGTTGACACCTGCACGAAATCAGTCATGTCGGGAGCCTAGCGATCGACCGGTCATGCGTCTCTCGACAGCGTGAAGGCACTTCGGTACACCAGCGCCCCGGGTGTAGGAATCCCGGTGATTTGATTACCGCGTTTGCTACACCCCCGGACATGCCGAAACGCCCCCTTGCACAGCCCGCAGGGAGCTGTGCAAGGGGGCGTGATGTCTCAGCGGAGAAGCAGGGCGATGACGGCGACGACCAGTGCGCCGATCCCGGTGAGTGCACCGATCGAGGGCAGAGGGAAGCTGCGGCCCTCCAGGGCAGTGACGCGCGGTTCAAGCTCTGTCGTCTTCGGTGCCGCCTCCAGCGCGCGGAGCCGGGACTCGTGATCAGCGACGTGCCTGCCCAGATCACTCATCCCCTGGCCGATGGTGTCGAGCTTGGTCTCCACCCGGGTCACACCATCACTCAGCGACCTCAGCTCCCCATACATCTGCGCCGCCGGGATGTAGACCCCCTGGTCCGCCGGCGGCGTGCTCACTCCCGGCTCGCCGTGTCGTCGGTCCGCAGCCAGCCGGGCAGCAGGGACTGGACGCCGGGCACCGCCATCACCCGGGTGAGCCCGGCCGCCACCGCCAGGCCGCCCGCCACCCAGGGCAGCGCCTCCGGCACCCCGGACGCGGCCACGATCGCGGGCAGCACCGCAGCGAGCCCGAGCCCGGCCTGAAGGACGGTCCGGATCGTGCGCTTGGTCGATTCCTGCATGATCACTCCTCTACTACTTCTTGGGGAGCTTGAGTTTCTGGCCCACGCTCAGGTCGTCCGGGTTCTTGAGGTCGTTGAGTCCAGCGATCTCGCGCCAGCGGTCGCCGTCGTCCAGCCGTGAGGCGGCGATGCCCCAGAGGGTGTCGCCCGCGCGGACGGTGTAGGTGGTGGAGGGCTTGAAGCGGGCGGCGACCCGCTCGCGCATGCTGGCCATGGTGAAGCCCTTGGGGTCGATCTTCCCGGGCTGCCACTCCAGATGCCCGATCACCGACCGCTCCGACCAGCCGTGCGCCCGGCACAACGCTGCCGCCGCCTTGGCGATGGCGTCGAGCTGGGCGGCGGGCCAGGGGTCCTTGCCGTCGCCGAGGTTCTCGCACTCGAAGCCGTAGAAGTGGGTGTTGCCGTCGGTGTTCGCCTCGTTGTCCGCGGGCAGCGTCTTCTCGGCGGTGACGGCCTTGAGGACGTCGTCGTCGCCCTTCCCGGCGTGGTTGGTGCGGCCGTGGCCGACGAGGTGGACGGTGCCGTCCTTGGTGATGACGCCGTGGCAGAGGGGGCCGGGCAGGGAGGCGTAGCCGTCGCGGCAGATGCGGACCGTGTTCGCGCTGCCCTTGGTGACGGTGTGATGGATCATCACGCCATGCACCGGCCCCCACGGGCCCTTGCTGTTGCGGTTGTGAGTACGCCAGTCGCCGACCTCCACGACCTTGAGTCCCTCGTCGCGGAGGGCCTTGACGAACTTGTCGGCGGGCAGGGGTGTGGCCATCAGACCCTCCAGGGCATGAGGAGAGCCCCGGCCACCGGGCGTTTCTGCCGGTGACGCGGGGCTCAGGGGGCGGGCTACAGCGCGGTCTTGACCGCGGTGATCCGGTTCACGCTGACGACGGTGAACCCCGGCACGGCCTCAAGGGCGACGGTGAGAGCGGTGACAGCGGCGTCCAGGTTCGCAGTGGTCAGCGAGCCCGGGAATCCGCCGATCTGGATCTCCGAGGTCGTCCCGCCGTCGTGGCCCCCGTCGTTCACGCGGACTTCGTACAGGGGGACGGTGCCGTCGTTGAAGCTGACGAGAGAGCGCAGGTCAGGCATGGTTTCCTCTTCCTTCGGGGGATGGTGGTGAGGGGGAAAGACGAACGCCCCGGCCGGTGGCTCGGGGCGCGGTCGACGTACGGGCTAGGCGGGTTCGAGGAGTAGCCAGGCGACGACGGAGGTGTCCGTGTTGCTGCTCGATGTGATCGTGAACGAGGTGCCCGCGGCCTTGGTGGCAGACAGGTGGCCCAGGGTGCCGCCCGCCGCCTGGCGGAACGTGGCCACCCTGGTCGTCGCGGTGACCGACGTGTTCGCCACCGTCACCGCGCCCGCGGTCAGGGCCGCCACGCCCATGCGGGCGTTGGTGCCCTCGGTGATCGCGATGCCACCGCCTGCCCCGCCGAGGTTGAGCGCGTTGGCGGCGCCTGCCCAGATGTTCCACTGGCCGGCCGACTGCCCGGAGGCGAGCGCGGCGTAGCCGCCGACGGTGAGGTTGCCGCCGACGTCGAGCGGCGCGGCGAACGCGTCGACCGGCGCGGACGTGCTGCCGGTGCGCTCGCCGATGTTCAGCCCCCGTCGGAACACGGTGTTGCCGCCGCCGTCCGACCAGCCCGCCGTCGCGGCGTGCAGGAACCCCGAGTCGACGGAGACGTACGCGCTGTCCTCGACCCGCACCCCGTACTGCGGGCTGTTCGTCTGGGTCCCGTTGTCGTCCACGCCGGGGTAGCAGGTGACCATGCCCACGATCACCGGCACCCCGGCCCCGTCGACCTTGAGCCCGGCGTATCCGCCTCCGCCCGTGCCGTTGTTGCGGCCGTCGCGGCGGGTGTGCAGGTTGTCGATCTGGATCGGTGGGTTCCCGGTCGCGTCGACAAGGACGCCGTTGGCGCCGTTGCGGTCCGTCGAGCAGTCGCCCAGGAGCATCCCGCCGGAGCCGGTCCCGGTCGCCCAGTTTCCGGTCAGGTGGAATCCGGAGCCGACGTTCCACTCGGCACGACACCCGATCGCCTGGCTGTTCGCCGCGTTGGCGATCTCGAAGCCGGACGCGCCACAGCCGATGGCCTGGCAGTCGATCAAGGTGATGTCGGTCATCACCTCCACGGCGAAGCCGTGCCACCCCGTGTTGTCGACCATCACCCGGTGCAGCCGCCAGGAGTACGGGAAGAACCCCGCGTTCAGTTCGGTGTGGACACCGGCGCCGGTGACCCGGCGGATCGTGACGTCCCGCAGGCCCACGTTCTGGATGTTGCCCGCGGCCCTGATCCCGTCGATGCCCGGGTCCTCCAGATCCTGGCCGTCGATCATCACGTTGAGGATGCGGTGCTCGGCGGAGATCGTGGAGTAGCCGCCCTCATCCTGGTCGAGGAACTCGATGACCGCGTTGCCGGTGAACGCTGCCAGCGGCCTGATGTAGCACGGCGGGTCGACCAGGCCGACGACGGCCATCAGGTTGGTGTGGGTGCCCTGGAGGGTGACGGCTGGCGGGATCGTGAGCGGGGCGCTGGTGCGGTAGGCACCCACCGGCAGATAGACGATCCCGCCCATCGGGCACGCCGCCAGCGCGGCCTGGATCGCCGCGGTGTCGTCGGTGACGTTGTCCCCGGCCGCTCCGAAGTCCCTCACGTTCAGCCAGTCGCGGACCGAACCCGTGGGCCCGCCGCCGGCGTTCGCGTTGTGCGCCGAGATCCATACGCGCTGCCCACCGCCCGCCTCGGCCCACATCCCCGTTACCCCGTCCGGGCCGAAGAAGCGCGGGACCTGTCCCTGCTCGCCGGTGACGACCTGGGTGATCGGGGCATCAGCGACGTCGCGCAGGTCGGTGATCTGGGTGCCCTCGGTCACGGAGTCCCAGAACGTCACGGTGACCCCGACGGCGACACCCCACAGCCCATCGGACGGTGCCACCGCGTAGTCCGCGATCCCCCGGCCGAACTCGTACCGTGCCACGTCACACCACCCAGCTGATTCCAGAGACCGGCAGGACAGATTCCCCGCGCGCGATCTCGGGTTTGTTCGTGAGCCAGAGCTGACCGGGTCGGTCGCTGGCGGCGGAGTAGAGGATGCCCCGACCGATCTGGGCGCCGGAGATGTACGCGATGACGTACTGGTCCCGGGACGGGTGCCGGTATGCGGCCGGGATCAGCACCGGCAGCCTCGACTCGTCGGTGTTCGGCAGCGTCCAGGCCGTACGCTCGAAGGAGCCGAGGCGCAGGTGAACCGCGCTGTTGCGGAGCTGGAGTACAGACTGCACGGTGGAGTCCCACGCGGACAGCGGCGAGTCGACCACGATGACCCCGGAGTCGTCGGACACCCGCTGCCATCCGGACCCGTTCCACAGGATCAGCCGGCGGGTGTCCGTCTCGAACGCGATCTCACCCGGGCGGGCGGCGGGGTTGCGGGTGGCCGAGGTACAGGGCCTGACCCGGGTTCCCGCGTACAGTTCCGCCCGGGCGACCGTCACCGATCCGGCCCCGGACAGCAGCGTCACCCGGGCGAGAGGGATCTCGTACGCGCCGGTGTCGCCCTCGGACTGCACCAGCGCCGGCGCTCCGGCCCCCGGTGTTCCCTTGCGGATCGCGGCACGCACGGTCCAGTCCGAGCGGTCCAGGCGCAGGACCGCCCAGTCCACGCGTGTTTGCCCGGACGTGTTGGCGTCCACGGCCAGGGGCACGGTGGTGGTGCCCGACTCCCAGCCGTGCCCCCGCAGACTGCCCTGCACCCCTGCCCGGATGTTCACGGTGAGGCCCACCCCCGCGGTGGCCACGGCCGGGTCTCCGGGGTCGCCGTAGACGCCGTCGTCGGAGAAGCGGGCGGCCATCACCTCGTACTCGCTGTCGGTGACCGATCTGTCGTTGTGGCCGGCGTTGGGCCAGGAGTCCTGTGCCACGCGCTACCTCCGTCTGCTCAGGCGGCGTGTCAGCTCACGGAGCGTGCGGACCGTCGCGCTGTTGGTGGTTTTGTCGTCGCTGCCGACGATGGTGGTCACGACCTCGCCCCCGTCCGGGGTGGCCTCCAGCCTGATGGTCTGCACGATGTCGGCGATCTCCAGCCCGGACGGCAGCACGACCGTGACCAGGTCGCCCAGCCCGAAGTCCCGCCCGGCCCGCAGGTCCGGGGTGTCCACGGTCACGGTCGCAAGCGATGCCTGGGGGTTGTCGTCCACCAGTTCCAGCCGTCCCGCCTGGGTCAGCTCACCGGCGGCGTCGTCCTTGCCCGACTCCTCCACCAGCTTCTCCACCCGGTACCAGTCGGCCGCCGCCCCCGAGGCGACCTCCACGTACACGCGCTCGTTGGGCGGGTCGGGTGGGGTCGTCTCCTGCGCCGGGTCATCGCCGCCGATCACCAGCTCGGACGTCGCGGTCGGCGCGCCGAGCGTGAAGGACACGCTGCGCAGGTTCCCGAGCCCGGCGGAGAACCGCGCGGTGCTGGTGCGGTCGGCGGGCTCGTACACCCCGAACTTGATCTGGTCGCCGTCCTGCCAGGTCCGGAACCCGAGACCGTCCGAGGCCGCCATGGTCCGGCACGCGTCGAGCAGCGGATCGAACCTCGTCTTCAGCGTCCGGGAAGTGCCGAGGCCGGTCACGCCATCGAGCACCAGGCGCTCAATCCTGCGGGCTGCCAGGGCGCCGGGCCCGCAGTTCTCGTACACCAGCTGCCGGATGACATCCCCCGATGCGGTGCCGGAGAACACCCGCTCAAGATCGCTGGTCTCGGTCTGGGCCGCGAACGACTTCGACGGCTCCGGGTAGGTGAGGTATCCCGCGATCCGCCCGAGATCGTCGGTGAAGCGGACCGTAACCGTGCCGGGCCCGGCGTTGCTGCCGAGATCCCAGGTGTAGTTCTGCGGCTCCTCCAGCGGACCCCCACACCAGATCGCACCGTCCCGGATGAGGACCAGACGGTTGCCGGGCTGGAAGAGCGCCATGTGGTCCGGATAGGCAGGAACTGTGATCGCCGCGGCGTCCGGGGCGATGAAATTGAGGTCGGACGTCAGTTTGGACCAGCCGCTGATCGGGTCGCCAAGGACGTTCAGGTTCCTGTCAGTGACCAGGAGTTCGATCGCCACCGCACCCCCTATGCCGTCTCGTAGCGGGGGTAGAACGCGAGGTCGACGGCGCTGCCCGGTCCGGCGTCGGCGAGCAGGAACGACACGGGAGTCTCACCTGGCGGCAGGGACCACAGAACGGCCGCCGGCCAGTTCAGGCCGGGAGTCAGGTTCTCGCCCGTGTCCGAGCGCACTCGCGGGGGGTCGGTGCTGATCGTGACGGTCTCACCGGCGAGCAGCTCACCGTGCACGGTCGCCGCCATGTCCAGCGTGAAACTGGCGCCGGTGTCCCCGCGCGTGAAGGTGATGGCCGATGCCGGGCCGGTGATCCGCCACGTCGGCCAGACATCGACGTCGCCGCCGTTGGCCACCGCGGTGGCACCGAGAACCTGGCTGGAGGACACCGACGGGTACGGCACCAGGAAGTCCACGCCCGTGCCCTGCTCGCGGTGGACCGTGACCGGCTCGACGTCCTCCCAGTACGGATCTTCACACCACAGGGTGAGGACCGCGCTGTCCCAGGTGATGCCGGTGGCTGCCTGCCCACGGCCGTCCCAGCCGTCCATGTAGAACACCCGGATGCGGCGGCCGGTGCCGTCCGGGCGGGCGACCTCCAGCATGCCCGGCCCCTGCCGCAGCGTCCGCGTGAACGCCCTGCCGAGAGCCCGCCAGTTCGCCGTGAACGCGGTGTGATCCAGGCCCTTGACGAGGACCGGCCACACGATGGTGCGCGGCTGCGGCTGGACGTGCCGCAGCCGCGCACCACCACGCGGATGCGGATCGCTCACCAGCTCGTACGGTGCGGCCCCCATCCCGCTGACGCCGTCGGCGAGGGTGTACCACTGCGACCCGGCGGACAGGTCCGTCATCGGCCACCGCCCGCCGACCGGGTCGATGTACGTCACCGAGGCGTATCCGACCTCGGGGATCTCGACCGGCGGGGTCCCCGGCTCCTCCGGGACGATGACCGGGGCTGTGATCAGGGGCATCTACCTTGGCCTCCCCACACGCTGGCGCGCTTCCTCCTGCCGCTGGATCAGCCGCAGGTCCGCTTCATCGATCACGCTGGAGCGGGGGTAGATGTTGTACGTCACCGGCGCCCGGTCGGCGGCGGCGGACGTCGTCCGGCTCTCCGCCGGCATCGAGCGGGCGGGCAGACCCGGTTTTGCCGGGGTCTTCGGCAGCGCCACCGTCTTGGCGTTGAGAGCCCGGAACAGGTCCTCGCCGTAGTGGTCGACGGCTGCGGCCCGGATCATGTACTCGCCGTCCGACCCCCACAACAGGATGCTGTCCGACGTGGGCGTACCCGGGCCGCTGAGGAGTCCACCGCCGTCGTAACCCGGGATGGGACCGCCCTGGGCACGGCGGACGGGACCGCCCTGGGCCAGCAGCCCCGCGTCCGCCAGCCGCTTCTGCATGTTGGTCGCCACATGGATGGTGAGCGTGCGGTCGCGCATCCCGTCCAGCCGCCGCTGCGCCTCGTCCACCTTCCGCTTCAGGTCCTCGATCTCGCCCTTGATCGAAGCCGTCTTCGAAGACGGTGCCCTGGCCAGCCTCTCCTTGGCGTCCGCCAGCTTGTCCTTCAGATCCGCCAGGTCGCCCCGGAGGTAGGCGGTCTTGTCGGGGGTGTCGAGGATCTGGTCGGCCAGGGCGGCAGCAGCCTCTCGGGTCATGCCCATCTGCTGGGCGCTCGCGATGAGCTGCTCACGCCCGCGCTGGAAGGTTGCGGACACCTCGGACCAGGACGTCCCGGACTCTCGCGCGGCCGTGGTCGCCTCGTTGGTTTTCGCGGCCAGGTCGGACAGCGCCCCGTATGCCTCGCGGCCCTTCTCCGTGGTCAGGTCGAGGCTGCCGCCGGTCGCCGCCCATACTGCGCCGAGTTCGCCTGCGGTCTCGGCCGCCTGGTCGAGCGCGGCCTCGAACGCGGACTGCGCATCGAGCGCGTTCCGGTTGACCTCGTTCAGCGCGACGATGCTCTCCCGCAGGCCGTCCGCGGATGTCTTCTGGGCGTCGAGCTTCGCCTGCACCTCCTGGGCCTGCTCACCGAACAGGCCCATGCTCTCGGCGGCGAGCCGCTGCTCCAGCTCTTGCCCGGCCAGGGCGTCTTTGTAGTTGTCGAGTGCGCCGGTGAACTCCGCTACCTGCTCGGGGCTCATGCCCTCGATCATCGCGTTGAGCGCTGCTGCGGCGAGTTCTGCCTTGCCGCCGCTGACCAGGTTCGCAAGTCCGTCGTCAATGCCATCGACGCTCTTCAGGAATTCCTCGGTGGCGTCTCCGGCGTCGAGCAGTCCGCCGGTGATGTCCGCGCCCCAGTTGTTGACGGACTCGACCATGCTGGGGTCGACCACCTTCTGGATCTGCTCACGCAGCTTCCCGAAGTCGTCACCGAACTGAGAGGCGATGTAGCCGGTGGCCTTGCCCGTGCGGCCCAGCTCACCGAGCGACGTGGTGAGCTTGTCGACGTCCAGGGCTGCGGGCTCGCCCATCTGCGATAGCTCTGTCATCGCGATCAGCAGCAGGCCGATGCCCGTTCCAGCGACGGCCAGTTTGGCGGTGCGGGACAGGGTGCCGATAGCGGCGGCCATCCCGGCGAGGACGCCGGGTGTTCCGGTGGCGGCCGCGCGCATCGCGGCGACCTGCGTGCCGATGACGGCGATGCCCGCGCTGATCGCGGCGCCGCCGGCAGCGGCCAGCTTCACTGCCTTGATGGCGATGGCCAGTTGCAGGAGCACGGCTAGGGCCTCGGGCGGAACGGCGGAGACCACCGCCGACAGCGCGTTGATCACCTGGAGCATGCCGACCCCGACCCCGGATCCCGCCTCCAGGACGGACAGCAAGGCGTCGCCCACGTTCTCCAGAGTGTCCCAGACCAGAGGGCCCTGCTCCTGCGCGTAGTCCATCCACCGGGACAGCCCGCTGTCGTCGTACTCCCCGGCATCGAGTTTGGCGAGGAACTGCGTCAGCTCGTCCACACCACGGCGCATTGTCCGCTCCGAGAACGAGGTGAAGCGGTCGTTCATCGCGTCGAACCCCGGCGTCGAGATCGCTCCGCCCACCAGCGTGATCAGCCGGTCGAACTGGCCCGATGCTCCCTTGACCAGGCCCGTCGTTTCAGGAAGCAGCGCGTTGGTGACGGCGACGCCTTTGGTGAACGGGCCCATCACGTCGCCGCTGAGGGAGTCTGACCACTCGGCGTAGTTGTCTTTGAGCAGGCCCACGGCGACCGCGGCCTCGCGGGTGGCGGGGGGCAGCTTCTCCATCTGCCGCTGGTACTGCGCCTGTGCCTTGACGGCTGCGGCCGATCCGGCGCCGGACTCCTCGACCGCAGCCTCGTACTTCTCCTGCGCCGCCAGGGCTTCGCCGATCGCAGCGACCTGTGGGCCGAGGGCGAGGGCGTACACCCCGGCGGCGACGGCGACCGCGCCGAACGCTCCGGCCAGGGCGGTGGCGCTGCTGGCGATCCCGGCCGCGGCCGGGATGGCGGCCGGGGCGAGGCTGATGAGGTTGGCGCGCAGGGACTCGCCCAGCTTGCCTGTCGCGTCGGACAGGCCGCGGACCCGGGCGGCCGTGCTGTCGGCCTCCCCGGCGAGGCGGCGCTGTGCGTCGGCCACGGACACGTACTGGCCCTGGAGATCGCGGAGCCTGCCGTCGGCGTCTGTGGTCAGGCCGGCCATCCGCAGCCGTAGATGGTCGGCGCTGTCCGCCGTGCCGTTCAGGACTCGTGAGAGTTCGTCCCTGCCGGAGAGGGTGAAGGTGAGGCTTTCGGCCACCCGGGTTCACCCCCTCAGTTCAGTTTGCGGAGTGGCGGGCGATCCAGATCACTGCGGACTCCAGCTCGGCGGCCGAAAGGCGGCCGAGCTCCCACGGGCGGATATGGAGGTAGTGCGCCAGCAACCACCGGTACTCGGAGATCAGGCCGGCTACTCCGTCCGGCGGCGAACCAAGTGGCCTTTTCCCAGGTCGTCTAGGGCGGACTCGACGTCTGCCGGGTTGTCGGCCAGCTTCCGCAGGTGCGGCTGGAGCGCGTCGATGGTGGAGTCCTCGCTCTTGGCGAGGGCCTCCCGCATCACGTTGGTGAGCATCTCGTCAATCTCGTCGCGCTCGATGCGGGCGCGCAGCCGGTGCCGCCAGCCGGGAATGTCGAAGGTCGCGAACTCCAGCGCCGGGTCGTCGCGGCGGCGGACCACCCACAGCACCGCCCGCATGGCTGTGACGTCCTGCGCCCGCAGCCGGTCCTCCACCACCCGCCAGGGCACTCCCACGACGCCCTCGATGGCGGCTGCCTCCAGGGCGGACAGGTCCCCGGTCGACACCCGCTCGGTTGTGCCGTCGTCCTGCCGCAGGGAAATGATCATGTGCTGCTCCTTCTACTCCAGGTCCCGGCGCACGTCGCCGAGGATCCGCTCGACCTCGGCCCGCATGTGCGGGGTCCCGGCCTGCACGGTGCGCGTCCACCAGCCCGTGGGCCGCGCCCACTGGGTGGCCCATCGGCTCCGGTTGCCGAACACCGGATGGCGCACCCTGCCGTCGTTGATGACCCAGGGCATGGACCGGATGTCCGGGGGCAGGGCCGCACGGTCCATCCACACACGGGCGCCAGGGCTGGTGCCCTGCCGGACGCTGATCTTCACGCCACCCGCCAGTGTGGCGCGCAGGGGCCGTCTGGTGGGCGAGGGACCACCGCGCGGGATGGTGCCCTGCCGGTTGCGCTTGCGCCCCTCGGATACCAGCGGCTGTGTCCGGATGGCCCGCTGCAGATCGGACTTGAGCGGCTCGGCGGCCCGTCTGATGCGGCGGGACAGGTTCTGCCGAAGCCGCGGGCCGCCCGCCGCGCGCAGACGGCGGGACAGCATCACCAACTCGCCGGTACCCGTGATCTGTACGGAGCTGGGCATCAGGCTGCGGGGATGGTGACGTTCTCGGAAGGCTCGGACGTGATCGCGAACTGGCACATGATCTGCGCCGCGCTGTCCAACTCGCGGACCTTGGCCTGCGAGGTGACCTGCACCGGGTAGACGTCCATGGTCTGGCCCGGGACGTCGCCCTCGTCCATCCAGACGATGAACCCCTCCTCCTCGCGTGACAGGAGCGTGCGCACGTCGTCGCCGTCCCGGCTCGCCCAGAACGTGAGCGACGACTCGGAGGCGGTGATCTCGCCCGGCACCGTCGGTGTGAAGCGGCTGCCGAGGGCGGCCGTGGGCACGGTGGCGGACGTTGTCTGCCATCCGGCCATCGCCCCGGCCTCGCCCTCCAGCGCCGTGCCTGCGTTGATCTCGGGGCGCGTCGGGGCCGAGATGCTGGCGATGGCCGGCACCCACAGGACCTTGGTGGTGCCGCGCCGGTAGTAGCGGCGGCTCGCGGTGATCGGCGTGGCCATCAGCTCTCATCTCCTGTCTGCCGGCGACTCCTCGCCGCGGGCTTCCTCGTGGTCGGGGGGTCCTCGGCGATCTGCCAGCCCGCCGCCTGGTGGTGCGGCACGGCGGCCTCGTCCACCTCGATCGGCTGGTCCGGCAGACCGGGGTGGGTCATCGTCACGCGCGCCATCAGACCGGCACCCGGATCACCGCGACGGTGACGGACGTGACGCCGTCGTACGTGATGTTCGCCCTGCCGGTGGACGGGTTGCGGTAGTCGTTCGTGACGGGGATCCCGACCTCGGCGCCCGCCGCCACGGTGACCGCCCGGTCGGCGATCGCCAGCCCCTGCACCGTGCCTGGCGTCGCCAGGGTCACGGTGTGCGAACTGGCGTCGCCGTTCTTGACGAGCAGTAGTACCCCGGCGCCGGTGGGCGAGGTGTCCCCGCCCCCGGCGGCGGCGGTGTAGGTCACGGCGGCGCCGGTCAGGGGCATCACCGTGGCGGTCAGTGCAGCCATGTGGGTTCTCCTCCGTCTAGATGAATCCGCGGCCGGCCACGGTCAGCAGCACCCGTGCCTGCGCGCCCTGCTCGGTCTGGTCCTGCACCAGCCGGGTCGCTCCGATACCGGCCTCCAGCCCGTCCAGGCCGAGGCTCGGCGTCTCCCGCAGCCAGGCCACGACGCGCCCCCCAATCTCGTACGCGCGGGCGCGGGCGGCCACGATGTCCGTGTCGCCGCGGTTGGCGACGGCGGCCACGGTGATCTGGAACTGTTCTTCCCTGGATGTGCTGAGCCCGGCGGCCTCGGTGACGGACTGTGCCGCCTCGAAATCACCGGACGGGTCGCCGTCGAATCCGACGATCAGCCATTCCAGGGCGGCTGACTCGGTCACCTCGGGGCCGTCCGCCACCTCGACGTCCATGAGTTCGGGGTCTGTGCGGGCGAGCGCGGCCAGGGCCTCGATCACTTCGGGTACGCGGGAGTTCATGCCTGTCCTGGTCCCTGGTCGTCCGGGCCGAGCAGCTGCACGGCCCGGTTGGGGATGGCGTAGCCGAGGCCGGGGATCGGCTCGGTGACGCTGTAGTCGTCGGTGGCACCGGGCAGGCCGCCGCCGCGGGTCGGTCGCTGGGTGCGCCACAGGTGCTGAAGGATGATCCGCGCGGCGCCGCTGATGTTCTCCGTGATGACCGGACGTCCGGCGCGGTAGCGGCAGCGGACGGGGCCGTGGATGAGGCCGCCGTCCTTGCGGGTGACGATCCCGGCCGGGCCGTCGAGAGTGAGCCGGTCGGGGTCGTAGGCGGTGCCGCCGTCGAGGAGCGGGTCGACGGCCAGGACCTCCAGCACCGGGGTACGCCGCAGGGCGAGGGCTTCCACCGGGCCGACGGCGTGGTCCTCGGTCACCGTGCGTACGACGACCGGGCCGGTGAAGTGCTCCACCGCGCGGACCGTCGCCACGTTCCAGAACCGGACCTCCTCGTCCTGGCTCGTGTCGGTCTGCTTGAGATTGAGGTGATCCTTGGCGTCCGTGAGGGAGAGGATCGCCGGGAGCTGTTCGGGCCGCACGTCGAGGACGTCGGTGTAGGCGTGGACAGGGCCGGTGAACGCCCAGCGCACGGTGTGCCGCCCGGCCACCGTGGTGATGTAGTCGGCCTGGTAGCTGCCGGGCGAGTCCGTCTCGGTGGCGGCCGGGGTGGCGGTGGTGTCGTTGGGCAGGGTCACGGTCACCACCGCGGTGGTCGCGGTGACGGGCGTGCCGCCGGGGTCCCGGCACTGGGCGGTCAGGCGCGCGGTGGTGCCGAGGTCGTACGGCACGGCGTGCTCAGCGGGTCTCGATGGTGTCGCTGCCGCCGCCGCTCGACAGTCGCGCGGCCCGCTCGGCGCCGGCCTCGTCGTTGGAGCGGGCCCGCTCCAGGATCGAGCCCCGCTGCCCGGTGATGCCCTTGCGGGGTGTCTCGGCGTTCTCCTCGGCCGTCAGCACGCGTATCGCCTCCTGCTCGCCCACACCGTCGAGGTAGGCGAGAACGTCTTTCACGGACTGCCCGGCCGGGTCGAACAGGTCCGGGCCGGGCTCTGGTACGGGCACGCGGACGGTGACCGACCAGCGCACCCAGCCGCCGGCGGGGTCCTGTCCCTCGGGCGGGCTGGTGGGTTCGATGCTCGCGGCGACGACGTCCAGGACCTCGCCGTCCTCGCCGGTCACGACCGGCAGCGCGTGCGTCGGCGTGGCCGCGGACGGGCCGGGCACCGCGGCTGGGGTTTCGGTGCCGTCGGCGGGTGCGGCCCGCTCGCCGTCCGCCCACACGGCGGCCTCGTCGTCGGGCAGGGTGACCAGGTCGCCGGGCGCCCAGGAGAAATCCGGGCCGCTGATCGCCTGGAGGATGCGGATGCGGGAGGCCATCAGCTGTGGCTCACAGCCGCGCGGCGGGGGTTGGCCAGCACGACGGCCGCCCCGTACACGCCGCCGGTGGTGGCACCGGCCACGGTGACGGAGACGCGCAGCCAGCGCGCACCGCCGCGGTAGCCGATCTCGAAGACCTTGTTGTCGTCGGCAGCGACGATCGCGGGCTCGGGGCCCTGGAGGTCTGCATCGGCCACGGCCGTGAAGGTGGTGCCGTCGGACGACTCGGCCACGACGATGGTGTGGGTGCCGTCGGTGATGGTGCCGGTGGTCACGACGACCACAGCGTCCTGGAAGCGGGCCCCGCCGGCGGCGCGGTCGACGGCGCTGCCGTCCGCCGACGCGGTCCGCGCGGCCGGGGTCAGGCTCTGCCGGGTGAGCAGGTTCTCGTACGGGTTGGGGGGCATCGCGGATCCCTTCAAGCAGGGGTTGGGCGGGCGGGGGCCGGGGACCGCAGGCTGCGGCCCCCGGCGGACAGGGGGGCGGGTCAGGCGGCGGCGTGCTCGTACGCGGCGATCGCGGACCCGTCATCGACCATGCCGTCGACCTCGGCGTAGCCGAAGAACCCGGACTGGAGGTAGTCGGCGTACCGCTCGTTGAGGCGGATCGCGGTGACGCCCTGAACTTGGCGGACGACGTATCCGGCGGTGAAGTCGCCGAAGACGATCGACTTGGCGGAGGCGGCCGGGACGGGCATCTTGTTGTCGATGGTGTAGCCGTAGCCGTTGAGGGTGGCGGTGAACCCGGGCGCCGGGACCGGCACCCACAGCGGGCGGCCATCGGCGTCCTTCAGCTTGCGCAGCACCTTCAGCGTGGCGTCGTTCATCAGCCACCGGCACTGCGGCCCCCGGTACGCGGGGTCCACGCTGTGCTCCAGGTCGACCAAGTCGTCATAGATGACGGAGGTCGTCTGACCGCCCGCGCCGGTCTTCCCGGTGCGGACCTGGGTGGTGATGCCCTCGGGCTGCTTCACTCCGCTGCCGGTGACCAGGTATCCGGCCGCCGCGCGGCCGATGCGCTCGCCCAGCTTCCGGGGCAGCCAGGACTCGACGTCGAACGCGCTGTCGCGCATCAGTTTCCACGACATCTTGACCAGCTTCGACGTGAAGACGTAGGCGCCCAGCTCACGGCGCCCCACGCTCATGTCCGTCTCGGGAACCTGGGCGTTCTCGGAGAGCAGCGCGCCCTCGTTGTTGGTGTCGTCGTTGGTCGGCCACCACAGGTCCCCGCCGTCCGCGGTCGTGATGACCTGGCAGATCGACAGCAGACCGCCGAACGCCTTCATCGTCTCGGTCATCGTGTTGCGGAACGTGTCCGGGACGAGGTAGCCGCCGGTGCTGTCCGGGCTGGTGCCCATCGCGCGCCGGTCGCGGCGGTCCTGCTGGGACATCTGGTTGAACCCGCCCTGGAGCATCTGCCGCTGCTCGCCGTCCAGGCCCTCCATGCCGTAGCGCAGGTACAGGCCGAACGCCTCCGCGTAGCGGGCGTGGTCCGCATCGTCGTCGTCACCGCGGTCCGAGGTGGTGACGATCTGGGACCGGTCGACGGACGAGAGCTGCGCCATGCGCTCCAGCCGCTCCAGGTCGCCGGACACCTCGGTCAGCCGGGTCTCGGCCTGGTCCCAGTTCTGCCGCTCCTCCGCGGTCAGTTCCCGGTCCTCGGTCTCGGCGGTGGTCATGATGGCCTGCATGCGCTGCCAGACCGTGTTCTGCTCGTCGACCAGGCGCTGACGCCGGGCCAGGGTCTCCGTGGTCATGGTGCTCCTTCGGGGCATGCCGGACGCCCAGCCGTGCAGGGCCGGGGCGGCGGGGGCGGGTGGGTCAGCGGGCCAGCCGGTAGCGCGCGGCCAGGGCCTGCATCCGGAGGTCGGCCGAGGTACGTGACAGGCGAGTGGCGCCGGCCGGCTCGCCGTCGGTGCCGGTTCCGCGAGTGGACTCACCCGGCTCGCGGTCGATCGTGCCGAGCAGGTCGAGCAGTTCGGGCCGGTACTGCCCGCGCTGCTCGATCGCGGCTCTGTCGCCGCGGCGTACGAGGGCGGCAGCGACAGCGCGCACACCGGCTTCGGTGTCCTCGTACGCGGGGAACGTCACCGCCGACACCTCGAACAGGCGGACCTCGCGCAGGGTCCGCAGCTCGGCCTGCACGCTGTCACCGTCCTTCGTCTCGACGTCGATCAGCTGCCAGTCGTCCTTGATCACCTGGAACCCGAACGACATCCCGGTGATGTTCTTGTTCCTGACGTTGGCCTTGAGGTCGTTCACGTAGGACAGGGCGGGGTCGAGGGCGGAGTCGACGGCCAGGCCTCGGGCGTCCTCGGCCAGGGCGAGGGTGGCGGCCGAGACGCGGGACACGACGTAGTAGCTGTCGTGGTCGATCAGCATCCGCGCGTCGCCCTCGCCGATGGTCTTGGTGAACGCGCCGGGGGCGACCTCTTCGTAGAAGCCCCAGCGCAGCGGGTTCCCGATGCTGGTCCTGGAGTTGAAGACGCTTGCGTAGCCGCCGAACCGCTCACCGCCGCCGTCGCCGCCGTCCGCGCGGATCGCGAGCCCCGCGGTGGACAGCGGCAGGCGGCGGCGCTCCTCAGCCGTCGTCCTCGTCAGAGTCGTCATCGTCGTCGCCCTCCTCGGGCTCGGTGGCGGATGGGTCCGCGGTGGTGAGCAGCCGCTGTGCCTCGGCCAGCAGCGCGGCGGCGCGGACCGCGGCGGGCAGCTGCTCGCCGCCCGCCAGGAGCTGGACCGTCTCCCGGCCGCGGGGGGGCCCCCGCGCCG
>NZ_JBEXLA010000029.1:0-137742 GCF_040609715.1 Streptomyces sp. NPDC004610
GCTACCGCGGACTCGCCAAGACCAGCCTCCAGCACCAACTCACCGGCGCCGCGATCAACCTCATCCGCATCAACGCCTGGCTCAGCGACCAGCCCGGGGCCCGCACCCGGACCAGCCTTTTGACAGTACTTCGCCCCGCCGCATAACGACGGGGCGAAGCATCAGAGCCGGAGATTTAGCCAACAGCGTCCGCTCGGTGCGTCCGGCCCTCGGTGGGGGTGGCGGTGCTCGGAGGCCCCGGTCAGTCGCCGACAGGCTCCCGTTCCGGTTCGGTCGGTATCTTCGCCGCCTCGCGGCGGGCCGTGAGCCTGCCGGTCCAGTACGTGGCCAGGGGCTCGGTGTAGCGGGCCGTGAGCGGGCCGACGACGACCAGGATCAGGACGTAGGCCGTGGCGAGGGGGCCCAGGGAGGGTTCGATACCGGCCGTCACCGCGAGACCGGCGATGACGATGGAGAACTCGCCCCGGGCGACCAGGGCGCCGCCCGTGCGCCAGCGGCCCTTGGCCGGGATACCGGCCCGTCTGGCGGCGTAGTAGCCGGTGGCGATCTTGGTGAGGGCGGTGATGACGGCCAGGGCCAGGGCGGGCAGCAGGACCGGGGGGATGCTGGCGGGGTCGGTGTGCAGACCGAAGAACACGAAGAAGACCGCCGCGAAGAGATCGCGCAGCGGGCTCAGCACGGTGTGGGCGCCCTCGGCGACCTCGCCGGACAGCGCTATGCCGACCAGGAACGCGCCGACGGCGGCCGAGACCTGGAGTTCCTGGGCCACACCCGCCACCAGGATGGTGAGCCCGAGGACCACCAGGAGGAGTTTCTCCGGGTCGTCGCTGGAGACGAACCGGGAGATCACCCGGCCGTAGCGCAGGGCGACGAAGAGGACCAGGCCGGCCACGCCCAGCGCGATGGCCAGCGTGACACTGCCCGCCGCGAGGCTGACGCCCGCCACCATCGCCGTGACGATCGGCAGATAGACCGCCATCGCCAGATCCTCCAGGACCAGGATGCTGAGGATCACCGGGGTCTCCCGGTTGCCGATCCGCCCCAGATCGCCCAGCACCTTGGCGATCACCCCCGAGGACGAGATCCAGGTCACGCCCGCGAGGACGACGGCGGCGACCGGGCCCCAGCCGAGCAGCAGCGCGGCGACCGCGCCGGGCAGGGCGTTCAGGGTGAAGTCGACCAGACCGGAGGGGTAGTGGGCCTTGAGGTTGGAGACCAGATCGCTGGCCGAGTACTCCAGGCCGAGCATCAGCAGCAGCAGGATGACGCCGATCTCGGCGCCGATGGCGATGAACTCCTCACTGGCGCCGAGCGGCAGCAGACCGCCCTCGCCGAACGCCAGCCCCGCCAGCAGATACAGCGGTATCGGGGAGAAACTCAGCCGCGCGGCCATCCGGCCGAGCAGGCCGAGGCCGAGAATGATGGAACCGAACTCGATGAGCAGGACCGCGGAGGAATGCACGCGTTCACTCCCGCCCGAGTATCGCCGCGGCAGCGTCGACGCCCTCGCGGGTACCGATGACGATCAAGGTGTCACCGCCCGCGAGCCGGAAGTCGGGCGTGGGGGACGGAATGGCCTCCGCCCGGCGCAGCACGGCCACCACGGACGCCCCGGTCTCGGTGCGGATCCGGGTCTCGCCGAGCACCCGGCCGTTCCAGTGCGAGGCGGAGGTCACCTCGATCCGCTCGGCGACCAGTCCGAGATCGGTGGTGTAGAGGAGGCTGGCGCTGGTGTGCGACGGCTTGAGCGCGTCGACCAGCGAGCCCGCCTCGGCGCTGGACAGCCGCAGCGACTGGGCGCAGGAGTCGGGGTCGTCGGTGCGGTAGACGTTCACCGTCCGGGCGCCGTCGCGGTGCGCCACGACGGACAGATGCCGGTGTTCCTTGGTGATCAGGTCGTACTGGACCCCGATGCCCGGCAACGGCGTCGCCCTCAGGCGTGGAGCGGACACGATCTCTTCTCTCCCTCATGCTCCCGCTCAGGCCGGGAGCGCGCTGGGCGGCTATTTAGGTATGTGTTGATCGGGTGGGTATTGATTAGGTAGGAATTGACTCCCAGGGCCGGTCGCCGGATCCTGACCGGATCTTTGATCGACTTCGGGCGGCGCCGCCATGCTGCCACCCTCGCATACCGTGGCGACATGGGTGTTGTGACGGATATACGGGACCCGCGGCCCACGGCGAGGCTGTGGGCGGCACAGAAGTGCCGTCGGATCACAGGGAGCGGGAGCGGAACCGGCAACGTGTCGCTGTTCTGGCGGATCTTCTCGCTCAACTCCGCGGCGCTGATCGTGGCGGCGGCGCTGCTGCTCGGCCCGGTCACCGTCTCCACCCCGGTCCTGCTCGGCGAGGCCCTGGTGGTGGGCGCCGGGCTGGCGGTGCTGCTGGTCGCCAACGCCCTGGTCCTGCGGATCGGCCTCACCCCCCTCAAACGGCTGGGCCGCTCCATGGCCACCGCCGATCTGCTGCGGCCCGGCGCCCGCGCGGTCGTCGCCGGTCCGGCGGAGACGGCCGGGCTGATCACCACGTACAACACCATGCTGGACCGGCTGGAGAGTGAGCGGGCCGGGAGCGCGGCGCGGGCGCTGTCCGCGCAGGAGCGCGAGCGGCACCGGATCGCCCGGGAGCTGCACGACGAGGTGGGGCAGACCCTGACCGCCGTGCTGCTCCAGCTCAAGCGGGTCGCCGACCGGGTCCCCGGTGAGCTGCGCGAGGAGGTCGAGCAGGCCCAGGAGGCCACCCGCGCCGGGCTGGACGAGATCCGCCGGATCGCCCGCAGGCTGCGCCCCGGTGTGCTCGATGAACTGGGGCTGGTCAGCGCGTTGCGGTCGCTCGCCGGGGAGTTCACCGGACAGGGGCTGACCGTCCGCCCCGACCTCAGCGGCGAGCTGCCCCCGCTCACCGGCGAGACCGAACTCGTGCTCTACCGGGTCGCCCAGGAGGCCCTCACCAACACCGCCCGGCACTCCGGTGCCGACCGTGCCGCGCTCCGGCTGCGCGTGCTGCCCGACGCCGTCGAGCTGACCGTCCGCGACAACGGCCGCGGGCTCGGCCGGGCCGCCGAGGGCGCGGGGATCGCCGGGATGCGCGAGCGGGCGCTGCTGGTCGGCGCCGCGCTCGTCCTCGCCCCGGGGGCGGAGGGGCGCGGTACGGAGGTGGGGCTGCGGGTTCCGGTGGACGTACCGCAGAGCGGTCCCGTCGGCGGGGTGCCCTCGCGGGAACCGGGTGTGCGGGGGGCCGGGCGATGACCGCCGGGTCCGTCCCGGTCCCGGCGCGCGTCCTGCTCGCCGACGACCACACCCTCGTACGGCGGGGTGTGCGGCTCATCCTGGACGCGGAGCCCGATCTCACCGTGGTCGCCGAGGCGGGGGACGGGGCCGAGGCGGTGGAGCTGGCCCGCGCCCAGGAGCCGGATCTCGCGGTGCTGGACATCGCGATGCCCCGGATGACCGGGCTCCAGGCGGCCCGCGAACTGTCCCGGCGGCTGCCCGGCCTGCCCATCCTGATCCTGACGATGTACGACAACGAGCAGTACTTCTTCGAGGCGCTCAAGGCCGGGGCCTGCGGTTATGTACTGAAGTCGGTCGCTGACCGGGATCTGGTGGAGGCGTGCCGGGCGGCGGTGCGCGGGGAGCCGTTCGTGTACCCGGGGGCGGAGCGGGCGCTGGTGCGGTCGTATCTGGAGCGCCTCCAGCGCGGGGACGGGCTGCCGGAGCGGGCCATCACCGAGCGCGAGGAGGAGATCCTCAAACTGGTCGCCGAGGGGCACACCTCCAAGGAGATCGGCGAACTGCTCTTCATCAGCGCGAAGACCGTCGAGCGGCACCGGGCCAATCTGCTTCAGAAGCTGGGCATGCGGGACCGGCTGGAGCTGACGCGGTACGCGATCCGGGCGGGGTTGGTGGATCCCTGAGGCGGTGGCCGGGGTGTGCGGGGGGGCCGCTTCGGTGTCCTGGACGCCGTGTACCGCCCTGAGCCGGGCTCGGCCCCCCACACCCGCCGACCCGGATCGTGCCGGTCAGAACGGGTATGTCGCCTGGGTCGACCGGGCCGTGATCCAGCGGGTCTCGGTGAACGCCTCGATGTTCGACGTGCCGCCGAACCGCGCCCCGGTGCCGGAGGCGCCCACACCGCCGAACGGGGCCACCGCCTCGTCGTTCACCGTCTGGTCGTTGATGTGCACGATCCCGGTCGGGATCCGCTCGGCCAGCTCCAGACCGCGCAGACCGTCACCGGTCAGAATGCCCAGCGAGAGACCGTACGGGGTGGCCGTGGCCAGCGTGATCGCCTCCTCGACGTCCGTGAAGGACCGTACCGGCGCCACCGGGCCGAACACCTCCTCCGCGTAGGCCGGGGCGGCGTCGGTGACATCGGCGAGCACGGTCGGCCGGTAGAACAGGTCCTCGTAGGTGCCGCCCGCCGCGAGCCGCGCGCCCGACTCGACGCTGGCGGTGACCAGCGCGTGGATCTTGTCGCGCTGGGCGGCGTCGATGATCGGGCCGAGCGCCACCTCCTCCTTGTCCGGGTTGCCGACCGGCAGCCGCGCCGCCTTCTCGGCGAGCCGGGCCACGTACTCGTCGGCGACCGAGGCGTGCACCAGATGGCGGCCCGTCGTCATACAGATCTGGCCCTGGTGGAAGAAGGAGCCCCACGCGGCCGTCGACGCGGCCTTCTCCAGGTCGGCGTCCGGCAGCACGATCAGCGCCGAGTTCCCGCCCAGCTCCAGATGCGCCCGCTTGAGGTTCTCGGCGGCGGCGGCGCCCACCTTGCGGCCCGCCGCCGTGGAGCCGGTGAACGAGATCACCCGCACCTGCGGGGCCAGCACCAGCGCCGATCCGGTGTCCGCGCCGCCCGGCAGCAGGTGCAGCGTGTCCTCGGGCAGCCCGGCCTCCTGGAACACCCGCTTGATCACCACACCGCCCGAGACCGCGGTCCGCACATCCGGCTTCAGCAGCACGGTGTTGCCCAGCGCCAGGGCGGGCGCCACCGACCGGATGCCCAGGATCAGCGGGGCGTTGAAGGGCGCGATGACCCCGACCACACCCGCGGGCACCCGGCGGGTCAGGCTCAGCCGCGGCTCGGCGGTGGGCAGGATCTCCCCGAGCGGGTGGGAGACCAGCGCGGCGGCCTCGTAGCACTCCTGCGCGGCGACCGAGGTCTCGAAGGCCGCCTTGCCGGGTATGGAGCCCGCCTCCCGGATCAGCCAGCGCTGGATCTCGGCGGCGTGCTCGGTGAACAGATCGCCCGCCCGGCGCAGCACCGCCGCCCGGTCGGGGTAGGGGACGCGGGCCCACGACGACTGGGCGCGGGCCGCGCGCTCGGCGGCGGTGGCGACGTCCTCGGCGGTGGCCAGCCCGATGACGTCCAGGACCTCACCGGTGGCGGGCTCCACGATCGGGGCGGTGCCCCCGGCCGGGACCGTCCAGCCGCCTATGCCGGCCTTGCCGGACCAGAGAGCGGGATCGAGCAGGGTCATGACGGCCTCCAGGGTGCGGGTGTCGGGGCGGGGGATGTGGGGTGCAAGGGGATGCAGGGGGATGCAGTGGGATCAGAAGGGGTGATGTGTGGGGGGCGTGGGGCGTCAGGGGCGGAAGTCGCCCGTCGTGGAGACGACGACCTCCAGGACCAGTGGCTCGGTGCGCTCGGTCAGCTCCGGGCACAGTGCGTCCAGGGCCGCGCCCAACTCGTCACCGGTGCTGATCCGGCGGGTCGCGCAGCCCAGGGAATCCGCCAGGCCCGCCACGCTGACCTGCTCGAACGCCGGCCACGGCGGCTTACCGCCGTGCTGCTCGGCGAGTCTGTCCATGACCGCGTACCGGCCGTTGGCGAGGACCACGAAGACCGCGCCGACGCCGTACTGGACCGCCGTCCACAGGGCCTGGATCTGGTAGAGCGAGGAGCCGTCGCCGACCACGGCGACCACCGGGCGGTGCGGCCGGGCCATCCGTACGCCGACCGCGGCGGGGAGGGCGAAGCCGAGGCCGCCCATGGCCGCGCTCAGAAAGCCGAGCGGGGCGCGGGCCGGGAGCAGTGCGTGCAGGTCGGGGCGGGAGGACGGGGTCTCCTCCACCACGACCGTGTCGGCGGGCAGCCGTTCGGCCAGCGCGCCCAGCACCTGGGCCGGGGTCAGCGGGCCCCCGGGGGCGGGGCGCCGGGGCGGTCGCCGGTCCGGGGCGGCGGTGGCCCGTTGCGGCTCGCGCGGCGGGGTACGGCGGGCCAGCCGGGCGCAGAAGTCGGGCAGCGGGGTGACGACGGCGAGCGCCACGGGGGAGTGGTGGGCCTCGGCCGGGTCGTCGGTGACCACCACCACCTCGGCCCCGCCCCCGGTGAGTCCGCCGGGCGCGTACGGGTACTGGCGCAGGAACGGCGCCCCCACGCACAGCACCAGATCGTGCCCGGCGAGCGCCGCCCGCAGCCGGGGCCGGTCGGCCGGCAGATGCCCGGCGAACAGCCGGTGGTCCTGCGGGAACCCGGCCCGCGCCCCGAACGGCTCCTGCCACACCGGGCAGTCCAGCCGTTCGGCGAGAGTGGTCAGGGCCTTCCAGGTGGCCGCCCGGTCGGCGCCCGCGCCGACCACCAGCACCGGGGCGGCGGCCCCGGCCAGCCGGGCGGCGACCTCGGCGACGGCCCCGGGATCGGCGCTCGCCGAGCGGCGCAGCACCTCGGGGGCGGCCACCGGCACCTCCTCGGCGGGCCGGGCCCAGTCGTCCATCGGGACCAGCACCAGCGCCGGGCCGCGTCCCTCGCGGGCGGCGTGCACGGCCCGGCCGATGGCGCCGGGGACGTCCTGGGCGCGCGGCGGGGTCTCCACCCGTACCGGATAGTCGCCGGCCAGGCCCTCCAGGCGGCCCGCCAGGAACGGCTGCTGGGCGAGATGGCGGCGGTCCTGCTGGCCGACCAGCACCACCAGGGGCGCCCGGTTGACCCGGGCGGTGGCCAGCGCGCCCACCGCGTTGCCGAGCCCGGCGGTGGTGTGCAGCAGGACGAGGGCGGGTTCGTCCCGGGCCAGCGCCCAGCCGGTCGCGGTGCCGACCACCGAGCCCTCGTGCAGCCCGAGCACGAACTCCAGATCCGCCGGCAGATCGGTGAGCACCGACACCTCGGTGGAGCCGGGGTTGGCGAAGAGGGTGGTCAGCCCGTGCAGCCGCAGGACGTCGAAGGCGGCGTCCCGGACCGTGCGGACCGGGGTGAGGTCGAGGAGCGGGGCGGCGGGCGCGGTCACGAGTCCGTGCTCCGGGGGGAGGCCGGCTGTCCGCCCAGGGTGACGTTCGAGCGCAGCCAGGAGGTGAGCGCCTCGGTCAGCCCGGACTCGGACACCATGGGCTCGCCGGCCGCCTCGCGCACGGCGGCGATCCGCTGGATCACCTCGCGGTGGTACTCGCGGACCACGGTCGCCGCGTGCCGCGCGTCGCGCGAGGCGACGGCCGCGACGATCCGCATCCGGCCGGTGTGCAACGGGCCGGAGACCTGGCCGAAGTCGCCCTGCGGACCGCCCGACAGCTTCATCGCCATCCCGATCTGCACCTCGGTGAGGAACCGGCACAGCGCCGCGAGCAGCGGGTTGTGCGAGATCTCGCCGAGCACCGTGAAGAACCCCTGGAGCGCCGCCGCCGACGCCTCGACGCCCTCGGCCTCCGGGATCGCCCGCGCCGCCTCGCGCAGCCGGTCGATCTCCTCGTCCGTGGCGTGCGCGGCGGCGAGTTCGGCCGCGTAGGCGTTGAGCGCGCCCAGCAGGCCGAGGGTCTCGCGGGCGCCGACCTTCTCGACCTGGACGACCGAGGCGATGGAGACGGCGAGCAGGGTGTCGCCCTGGGCGGTGACCGTGGCCCGGCTGCCGTTGCGGGTGTGGACGAGGCCCATGGCGGTCAGCACCCGTACCGCCTCGCGCACGGTGGGGCCGCTGACGTCGTAGTACCCGGCCAGTTCGCGCTCCGACGGCAGGCGGGAGCCGTCGGGCAGGGTGCCGCTGAGGATCTGCGCGCGCAGATCCTCCACGATCTGGTCGGCCACCCTGCCGCGGAAGATCTTCGCGGGGGTCTGGGGCACGGACATGTCACTCCCGAACGTCACCCGGACGAACGGCGCCCGGATCGGCTGACTGCGATGGCGACTCAAACTTAACCTACCTGGTAGGTTGAGGCAATGACCGCGGTCCCGTGAGTCGGCGGTGGCGCAAGCGGATCGTCGCGCCCTGCGGCATCGGCGCCCGCGCCTAGGCGGCCCGCCGCGCGGACCGGCCGACCGCGCTCGCCGGGGAACTGCGGCGGGGACCGGCGGCGAAGTTCCGGCGGTGCCCGCCGATGCGACGGACGCCGGACGGGCCACCGTCGCGGTACGGGCCGCCGTGGACAGTCGCGGCCGGCTGGACGTGCTGGTCGACAACGCCGGGACGACCCGGCCGGGGCCGACGCCGGACGCGCCGGTGGTGACGGACCGGGAGGACATGGTCCGGGTGACGCCGCCGGGTTCGCTGCGCATCGCCCGTGCCGCGCCGCCGCATCTGGTCGGTGCCGCCGGGGACGGCCCGCGGGGCGTCGCCGACCTGGTCGGGATCGGTTCGGTGTCCCGGCCGCGCGGTGCACACCGGCAGCGGGGTGCATGCGGCGACCGAGCGGGCCCTGGGCGCCTGCGGCGAGTCGCCGCGCCACGAGGCCGCGGACCGCCGGGTCCCGGTGGCGGTGGTCGAACCGGCGTCCGCGGCAACGGACTTCCCGCCCGCCCGGATGCGGGCGGCCCTGGAGGCGCGGCGTTCACCCACCCGGCCGAGCCCGGCGGACGCGGTGCCCGTGACCAGGCGGACCGTGCCTGTCGGGTCCTCCTCCGTCATGGGAAGCGGGTTCCTTGATTCGATAAAAGCTCACTACCTACCTTGACACAAACCTACTAGGAAGGTTTCGTGGAGGGGCCGTGACGACCGGCGTCCGCCTTCCCACCCCGCACCGACGGAGGACAGCGATGAAGATCGCGCCGTACGACGAGAACGCGTTCCGGATGGACCACCCCCGGGGGACGGTCTCGTTCAACTACCTGCTGATGGGCGACCGCAGCAAGCCGTTCGAGAACTACCGCTACATCCTCGGCCGCAACGAGGCCGACTTCCGGATGCCCCGGCACTGCCACACCTTCGAGCAGATCCGGCTGCCCGTCCTCGGCGACATGAACCTCGGTGAGCAGGGCTTCCTGCGCGAGGGCGAGGTCGGCTACTTCCCCGAGGGCCAGACCTACGGCCCACAGGACGACAAGCTCGAAGACCCCCAGCAGCTCCAGCTGGTGCTCCAGTTCGGCGGCGCCTCCGCCCTCGGGATGAGCGCCGGGCGCGGACGCGGCCCGGACAACAAGGAGGCCCAGGCCGAGCGCCGCCCGATCCGGGAGCAGCGCTTCCCCAAGCCGCGCTACAACGGCGTGGTCATCAGCAACCCCGACCACTTCAACTACCTCCCGCTGGCCGGCTGGCCCGGCGTGAAGCGCAAGCACATCGGCACCTACACCGAGCGCCAGTTCTGGATCGAGTTCGTCAAGCTCGACGCGGGCGCCGAATGGGTCGCCGAGAGCGCGGACGCCCGGCTGCTCACCGTGGTGCTGGGCGGCACCGGCACCGCCGAGGGCACCGGCATCGGCTGGATGGGCGCGGTCGAGGCCGACCCGGGCGAGAAGGTCCGCTACGTCGCCACGGAGGAACTGGTGCTCTACGTCGTGGGGCTGCCGCCCATCGTGCAGCCGGTCGAGCCGGACGAGGACAAGTTCGTCACCGTCGTCACCGACGGCGGCATCCGCTTCGAGAACCCCAAGGAAGCGGACCCGAAGTAACCCGGGCCCAGCCCCCGTCCAGAAAGTGATCCCGTGAAAATCGCCTCCCGGCGGACCCCCTTCGGCGATCGGCTCTGTTTCGCCGATGTGGTGCCGCATCAGCTCATCGACATCCAGGCCGCGTTCGTCCGGCGGGCGCAGACGGACGGGGTCCATCGCGACGACGCCCTCGTCCGGGCCCGGCTCGCCGTACCCGGCGACCTGCCCACGCTGCTCCAGGCGGACCCGCAGCTCGGCACCGTACGACGGCTGTTCGACTGGGCCGTCGGAGGGACCGGCAGCGGGGTGCTGGACGAGGACTGCCTCTGGTCCGACGACCCGGCCCGGCTCGGACCGCCGGTCGGCAGGCCCCGCACCATCTGGTGCATGCTGGCCAACTACCCGCGCCGGCGCCCCGCCGCCGCCCCGGCCACCGAGCCGGGTCCGCCCCGGCGTGGCCTCCAGGGCTGTCTGAAGGCGCCGGGCGCGGTGGCCGGTCCTTATGACGCACTGCGCCACCCCGTGATCAGCGAGCAGGTCGACCCCGAGATGGAACTGGCCGTCGTCATCGGCCCCCGCTCCCGCCATCTCACCAGCGGCGAGGCGATGCGCGCGGTCGCCGGATACGTCGGCCTGTGCGACGCCGGTTCCCGGGATGTCTCGGAGCGGGACAACAACCGGATGGACCGCGCCAAGGGCTTCGACAGCTACGGCATCTGCGGCCCCTGGTTCGTCACCGCCGACGAGATCCCCGACCCGCACGCGCTGCGCATCCGCCAGTGGGTCAATGGCGAGGTCCGCCAGGACGGCTCCACCGCCGAGATGTACCACTCCATACCCGAGCAACTGGCCTGGCTCACCGCCGCCCTCACCCTCGCCCCCGGCGATGTGCTCTCCACCGGCACCCCGGCGGGCCATGGCGCGGTGCAGCCCGGCGATGTCGTCCGCGGCGAGGTCGAGGGGCTCGGGGTGATCGAGAACAAGGTCGTCCTGGACGACTGACCCGGCCGCCGCCGCACCGGTCGGTGGATTTCACTTCGGCAACAGCGTTTCCGAAGTGAAATCCACCTGTACCCGATGCCGCCCGAGCCGCCGCCCGGCCCCGCCCCGCCCCCGCCTCACCCCGTCCCGGACGAAAGGCCAGCCATGTCCCGACCACACCTCCAGATCATCATCGGCAGTACCCGGCCGGGCCGCCGCGGCGCCGCCATCGCCGACTGGTTCCACACCCTCGCCCTCACCCACCCTCGCTTCGACACCGAACTCGTCGACCTCGCCGAGGTGGCCCTGCCCCTGCTGGACGAACCCGCCCCGCCCCAGCGCGGTCGCTACCAGCACGAGCACACCCGCCGCTGGAGCGCCACGATCGACGCCGCCGACGCGTTCGTCCTCGTCGTCCCGGAGTACAACCACAGCTACAACGCGGCCACCAAGAACGCCCTCGACTACCTCGCCCGGGAGTGGTCCGGCAAGCCGGTCGCCTTCGTCGGGTACGGCGGGGTCGCCGCGGGCTCCCGGGCCGTCCAGGCCCTGCTGCCCGTGGTGATCTCGCTCGGCATGGTCCCGCTCGCCTCGCACATCCAGATCCCCTCCATCCGGACCGCCATCACCCGCGACGGCGCGTTCCAGGCCGCCCCCGGCCTCGACGAGAGCGCCACCGCCGTCCTCGACGAACTCCAGCGGCTCACCACCCTGCTCTCCGCCGCCCGCCCGGCCGCCCCGGTCGGCTGACCCCGCGCCCGCCCCGACCCATCGACTTGAACCACGAGAAAAGGAGCCACGGCCATGACCGTACTGACCCTGAACCAGGCGTCCGAGATCGTCGACGCCGCCCTCGGCCACGCCCGTGAACTGGGCCTGCGCCCGCTGACCGTGACCGTTCTGGACCCCGGCGGCCACCCGCTGGTCGTCAAGCGCGAGGAGAAGGCCGGCATCCTGCGCCCGCAGATCGCCCACGCCAAGGCATGGGGCTCGCTGGGCACCGGCCAGGGCGGCGCCGCCGGAGCCCGGCACGCCACCCGTGACCCCGCGTTCTTCGCCGCGCTCGCCTCGATCTCCGAGGGCCGGATCGCCTCCTCCAGGGGCGGGGTGCTGATCCGGGACGAGGCCGGTGAACTGCTCGGCTCCATCGGCGTCAGCGGCGACCGCCCGGACAACGACGAGGCCGTCGCGCTGTTCGGCGTCGAGAAGGCGGGCCTGGTCGCCGACGCGGGCTGACCTCGCCCCCATCGGACGGGCGACCGGGACCGACGAGGACGATCCCGGCCCTCGCACCACAGCCATTCGGAACAGAGGTACGCCATGGCAAGGACGCCGGATGATCTCAGCACCACCCCCGGCACCTCCGGGCACCGGGACGACCTCAGCCCCCGGCGCCGCGCCCAGGCGCTGGCCGTCTGTATCGCGGCGGCTTTTCTGACCCTGCTCGATGTGAGCATCGTGACGGCGGCCCTGCCGTCCATGGAGCACCAGTCGGGGCTGTCGTCCGCCCAGGCCACCTGGGCGGTCGCCGGATACACCCTGACCTTCGGGCTGGCCCTGATCCCGGGCGGGCGGCTCGGCGACGAGTTCGGCCGTCGCGAGGTCCTCCTGATCGGGATGGTGCTGTTCACCCTGACCGGGGTGGGCTGCGGGCTCGCCCCCGACGCCACCTTGCTGGTGGTGGCCCGCCTCGCCCGGGGCGCCGCCGCCGGACTGGTCGCCCCACAGGTCGTCGGCATACTCCACCAGCTGTACCCGCCTCGTGAACGCGGCCGGGCCTTCGGCTACTACGGCGCCTCCGTCAGCCTCTCCACCGCGATCGGCCCGCTGCTCGGCGGCGCCATCCTCCAGGGCTTCGGCGACGGCGGCCGACACTGGATCTTCCTGCTGTTCATCCCGCTGGACGTGCTCGCGCTGGTGTCGGCCGCCCGGCTGCTGCCCGAGGGGCGGCGCGGTGCGCGGGTGCGGGGCCCGGACCTGGTCGGCGCGCTGGTGCTCGGCCTCGGGGTGACCGCGGTGATGCTGCCGCTGCTCCAGAGCGGCACCTGGGGCGAACGCCGCTGGTGGCTGGCCTGGACCGGGCTCGCGCTGCTGGTCTGCTTCGCGCGGTGGGAACGCGCGGTGGCCGCCCGGGGACGACGGCCACTGGTCGACATCCGGCTCTTCCGGCAGCGTACGTACTGGGTCGGGACCCTGGTGGCCGGGGCGCTGTACGGCGGATTCACCGGGATCTTCCTGGTGCTGTTCCCGTTCCTCCAGCAGGGGCTGCACTACTCGCCGTTCGGAGCGTCGCTGTGCACGGTGCTGTTCACGGCCGGGTCGGCGGTCTGCGGGATCGTGGGCGGACGGCTGGTGCACCGGGTGGGCGGGCCGCTGGTCATCGCCGGTACGGCCATGACCGCCGCCGGGCTCGCCGTCACCGCGCTGGTCGTGGGCGCCTCCGGGGCCGGGGACACCATGTTCCTGCGGATGGCGCTGCCGCTGCTGCTGGCGGGCTGCGGCGCCGGACTGGTCATCGCCGCCAACCAGACCCTCGCCCTCCGGTCGATCCCGCGCCGGGAGGGCAGCACGGCCGCCGGTGTCCACCAGACCGGCATGAAGATCGGCACGTCCCTGGGCACGACCCTGGCGGGCTCGCTCCACTTCGGCCGACTCCTCGCCACCCGGGGCGACTTCGCCGCCGCCGCGCGGGCCGGGCTGGCCGCCGTCGCCTTCGTGGTGGCGCTGCCCGGCCTCGGCCCGCCCACGGCCTCCCGGCCGCCCGCTGAACCCCTACCCGAGAGGCACACCCCACCATGACCCCTGTCCTGGGCACCGCCGTCGACATCCCCGTCCCCGACGGCACCGCCGACGGCTATCTCGCCCACCCCGCCGACGGCGAACCCCGCCCCGGGGTGCTCCTCTACACCGACGCGTTCGGCGTACGGCCCCCGGTGCGGGCGATGGCCGACCGGTTGGCCGCCGCCGGATTCACCGTCCTGGTGCCGAACGTCTTCCACCGCCACGGCCGGGCCCCGGTGGTCCGCCTCCCCGAGATGATCGGCGAGGGGACGCGCGGCGAACTGTGGCAGCGGCTGCGCCCGATCCTGCGCTCCCTGACCCCGGATCTGGCCATGCGGGACGCGGCCGGGTATCTGGACTGGCTGGCCGGCAGCCCCCGGGTGATGCCCGGCCCGGTGGCACTGACGGGGTACTGCGTCGGCGCCCGGCTGGCGCTGCTCACCGCGGGCACCCACCCGGACCGGATCGCCGCGGCGGCGGGCTTCCATGGCGGGCGCCTGGCCACCGAGGACCCGGACAGCCCCCATCTGATCGCCCCGCGCATCACCGCCGAGCTGTACTTCGGCCACGCCGACGACGATCCGTCCCTGCCGCCGGAACAGATCCGGCGTCTGGAGTCCGCCCTCACGGACGCGGGCGTACGCCACTTCTGCGAGGTCTACACCGGCGCCCACCACGGCTACACCCAGGCCGACACCACGGCGTACGACAAGCAGGCGGACGAACGGCACCGGGACGCCCTGCTGGCCCTGCTGGACCGGGCGTTCGGCTAGCCGGACCCGGCACCCGGATCGCGCCGTCCCCTCACCTGGCCGCCCAGCCCCACATGGGATCTGAGCCAGGCGCCGAGCGCCTCCGTGAGGCGGCTGTCGTCCGCGTCGGTGCCGCGGCGGGCCTCGCCGAGACGGTGGACGGCCTGGTCGTGGTAGGCGCGGACCACCTCGGCGGCATGGGCGGGATCACGGGTGCCGATCGCCGTGACGATCCGCATCCGGCCCGGCTGGAGATCGCCGGCGACCCGGCCCCAGTCGCCCTCCCCGGTGCCGGACAGCTTCAGGGAGAGGCCGATCTGCATCTCGGTGATGAACCGGCACAGCGCGGCGAGCAGCGGGTTGTGGGAGATCTCGGCGAGCGTGGCGAAGAAGCGGTGCAGGGCCGCCGCGCGGGCCTCGACGCCCTGGGCGCCGGGAATGGCCTGGGCCGTCTCGCGGAGCCGGGCGATCTCCTCGTCGGTGGCGTGCTCGGCGGCGAGTTCGGCGGCGTACGCCTGGAGGGCGCCGAGCAGTCCGAGCACCTCACGGGCGCCGACCTTCTCGACCTGGACGACCGAGGCGATGGACATGGCGAGCATGGTGTCGCCCTGGGCGTTGACCGTGGCGCGGCTGCCGTTGCGGGTGGTGATCAGGCCCATGGCCGTCAGCACCCGGACCGCCTCGCGGATGGTCGGCGCGCTGACGTCGTACGCCGTCGCCAGATCCCGTTCCGACGGCAGCCGGGAGCCGTCGGGCAGGGCACCGCTGAGGATCTGCCCGCGGAGGTCCTCGACGATCTGGTCGGCCACCCGTCCGCGAAAGATCTTCGCGGGGTTGTTGGGCCCGGACATGCCACCCCCAGGAGTCACCGTGCGTCAACCGTGTGTCGCCGTATCGCCGTTCCGTGAACGTAACCTACCTGATAGGTGACTCACAAGCGTTGCCGCACCCACCTATAGGGGCAAAAGGGTGGTCGAAGAAATGCGTGTGCTTCACCTTGACAGCAACCTACCAAGAAGGTTTCTTGGGGTCAGCGACGCCGACGGTCACGGCTCATCCGCTCACCCGGCCCGCCCCTGTCCCTTCCGTTCGGAGGCCGTCCATGTCATCAACCCGCCCGCGCACCGACGGCGTTGCCGACGCCGGCGTCCGGCGCGGACCGCGATTCGACGTCAGCCAGAAGCTGGCCGTCGGCATCGTGTACGTGGCCGGCATCTTTCTGAGCACGCTCGACATGACCATCGTCAATATCGCGCTGCCCTCGATCGGCCGGGCCTTCGACGTCCCCTCCACCTCCGTCGACATCGTCTCCGTCTCCTACCTCGTCAGCCTCGCCGTCTTCGTGCCCTGCTCGGGCTGGCTCGGCGACCGCTTCGGCGGCAAGCGCACCCTGCTCACCGCCATCGGCGTCTTCACCCTGGCGTCGGCCCTGTGCTCCACCGCCACCAGCCTGAACCAGCTGATCGCCTTCCGGATCCTCCAGGGCGCCGGCGGCGGCATGCTCGCCTCGGTCGGGATGGCGATGCTGCTGCGCGCCTTCCGCCCCGAGGAGCGGGTCCGTGCCTCCGCGATCCTCACCATGGCCAACGGCCTGGCCCCCACCCTGGGCCCGGTCCTCGGCGGCCTCCTGGTCAGCCAGGTCTCCTGGCGCGCGATCTTCTATGTCAACGTCCCCTTCGGGGTGCTCGCCGTGCTCTTCGGCGTCCTGTGCCTGCGCAACGAGCCCGCCCGGCCCGCCGAACGGCTGGACGTCACCGGGTTCCTGCTGGCCGCGTCCGGCTTCGGACTGCTGATGTTCGGTGTCTCCGAGGGGCCCGAACGCGGCTGGGGTTCGGCGCCGGTGCTCGCCGGACTGCTCTGCGGGGCGGCGCTGCTGACCGGCCTGGTGCTGGTGTCGGTGCGCAAGAGGACCCCGATGATGGACTTCCGGCTGCTGCGCGTCCGGCTGTTCGCGGCCGGCACCGCCGCGATGACCATGCAGTCCGCGACCTTCCTCGGCACGCTCTTCCTGATCACCCTCTATCTCCAGGATGTCCGGGGGATGACCCCGCTGGCCGCGGGACTGGCGACCTTCCCCCAGTCCCTGGGGGTGGCCGTGGGCTCCCAGCTCGCCAGCCGGGTGCTGTACCGCACCCTGCGACCGCGCCGTCAGCTGATGCTGGGCGCGGCCGGTACCAGCGTGGCCGTGACCCTGATGGCCCTGCTGCTGCACGAGACCACCCCGCTCTGGCTGGTCGTCGCCCTGCTGGTGCTGATGGGCCTGGCCGTCGGACAGGTCTTCCTGGGCACCCAGTCGGCGTCCTTCGCCACCGTCTCCGACGCCTCCTCGGGCCGCGCCTCCACCCTCTTCAACGTCGGCCGGCGGATCGGCGGCGCCTTCGGGGTCGCGATCGTCACCACGGTCCTGGTCTCCGCGTCCGGCACCACCGGCGCCGACATGGGCGGCTACCGCGCCGCCTTCCTCACCGCCGCGGCCCTCAACCTCCTGGGCCTGTACGCCGCATCCCGAGTGAACGACGAGGACGCGGCCCCGACGATCCCCCATAAAACGCCCTGAGAACAACGCCCTTCAGGGGCGCTGGGGGTGCCCCCTCTGGGGGAGGAACTGCGCGCCCAGCCACCACGCACCCGCACCCACCCCCCTTCCCCGCCCCATACCCGCCCACCCATCCCACAGGGACACACCATGCCCAGAAGCAACGACGCTTCCACACCCACCCGCACCCCCCTCCGCCACGCCCTCATCCTCACCACCGCCGCAGCCCTCACCACCGCCGGCTGCGCAGCAACCGGCGCCGAGGACCCCATCATCGTCTCGGTCTCGATCGCCGCCCCCGCCAACGCCCCGATCTTCCTCGCCGACGAGATGGGCTACTTCAAGGACGAGGGCCTCGACGTCAAGGTGGAGACGATCGCCAACGCCAGCCTCCAGATCGCCACCGGCAAGGTCCAGTTCGGCGCCGTCAACACCTCCACGGTGATCCAGTCGACCACGCAGGAGGAGATCGACCTCCAGCAGATCTGTGTGACCCAGGTGGACCCCTCGTACATGCTCGCCGTCAGCGACGCGGCCTGGGAACGCAACAACATGTCGGACGAGATGACGCTCAAGGAACAGCTGGCCGCGCTGGAGGGCGAGAACATCACCGCCATCGGCGGCCGGACCGTCAACCCCGGCGCCAAACTGCTGGAGGCCCTGCTGGAGAAGGAGGGCCTGCCCAGGGACTCGATCGGCGTGCTGTCCCAGGCGAACACCGCCGCCTCCACGGCCGCCTTCCAGAAGGGCCAGGTCGGCCTGGTCTTCCAGCCGCAGCCCATCCCCGACCAGGTGCTCTCGGTCGCCCCCGGAAAAATCATCTACGACACCGGCGCCTCCGACCTCTTCGCGGAGCTGGACAGCGTCGCCTGGTCCGGCATCGGCACCTCCCGCGCCTACGCCGAGGAGCACCCGGATGTCGCCGAGAAGGTCTGCGACGCCATCGGCAAGGCCAACAACTACCTCGACGAGGAGCCCGAGGCCGCCGCCAAGGCGCTCCAGGCCAGCATGAACTCCTTCAGCGAGGAGATCCTCGTCGCCGCCATGCCCAGCTACAAGTGGGCCGAGGACGCCGATATGACCCAGGAGCAGTTCAACCGGAGCATCCAGACCCTCGCCGACATGGGCATGTTCGAGATGCCCTCCGCGGACAAGCTCGCCAACGCGTACACGGACGAATACCAGAAGTGACACAGGCCCGAGGGACAAGGCGGAGGAAAATGAAGCAGGACCTTGAGACGGCGCGGCCGACGATGATCCTCGGCGAACTCTCGCACCGGTTCGCGTCGCCCGACGGCAAGATGATGGACGTCCTCACGGATGTGAACCTCACCATCCGGGAGAAGGAGTTCTTCACCGTGGTGGGGCCGAGCGGCTGCGGCAAGAGCACCCTGCTCAACATCGTCACCGGGATGATCAAGCCGACGTCCGGTGAGGTCCGGCTGCTCAGCGGCGACCGCGAGCTGGACCGCCTGGAGGTCGGCTACATCACCCAGGACTCCAATCTCTTCCCGTGGTTCACGGTCCTGGAGAACGTGATGATGCCGCTGGAGATCCGCAAGGTCCCCAAGCGGGAGCGCCGGGAACGGGCCCGCGAGTGGATCAAGATTGTCGGCCTGGACGGGTTCGAGAACCACTACCCCCGCCAGCTCTCCGGCGGTATGCAGAAGCGCTGCTCCATCGCCCGCACCATGGTGTACGAGCCCGAGGTCCTCCTCATGGACGAGCCGTTCGGCGCGCTCGACGCGATCACCAAGACGACGATGCAGAAGACCGTCCTGGATCTGTGGCAGCGGCGTCAGACCTCGGTCGTCTTCATCACCCACGACCTCACCGAGGCCATCGCCCTCTCCGACCGGGTCGCCGTGATGACCGGCCGCCCCGGCCGGATCCGGCGCACGGTCGACATCCCGCTGGACCGCCCCCGGGACGTCTACAACATCACCGACTCGACGAACTTCCAGGAACTGCGGCGCGAGCTGTGGGGCCTGCTGGAAAACGACCTGGACTCCTAGGAGGAGAGCGCGATGACAGTCGAAGAACCGCTCCAGATGCGGCGCGGCCGGGTCGTCCGGCAGAAGACCGGACGTCCGCGCGGACGCCACGGCATGCTCGTGCTCGCCGGACAGCTCGGCGTCGTCCTGCTGATCCTGCTGGTCTGGCAACTGATCAGCGGCCGGTGGATCGACTACTTCCTGATCAGCAACCCGATCGATGTGATCGCCAAGCTGATCGAGGTGAGCGGCGACAGCGAGATGCACCACCACATCCTGATCACCGGTCAGGAACTGGTCCTGGGCTGGTCGCTGGGCGCGACTTGCGGAGCCGTGCTGGGCTGGGCGCTCGGCGCGGTGAAGGTGGTCGGCGAGATCCTGGAGCCGATCCTGAACGCGATCAACGGCATCCCCAAGGTCGCGCTGGCCCCGATGATGCTGCTCTGGTTCGGCCTGGGCATCGGCTCGAAGATCGCGATTGCCAGCATGATCGTGTTCTTCCTGGTCTTCTTCAATGTGTACTCGGGGATGCGCAATGTGCCCCGACCGCTGGTCGAGGTGGCCCGCGCGATGGGCGGCAGCCGGCTCTACGTGGTGCGCAAGGTGGTCGTCCCGTCGGTCGCCGTACCGCTGTTCGCCGGTCTCAAGGCCGGAGTGTCGTTCGCGATGATCGGGGTCATCGCGGGGGAGTTCATCTCGGCCGACGAGGGGCTCGGCTACTACTCCATGACCTCGACCCAGCAGTTCGACCCGGCCGGTCTGTTCGCCGCGCTGGTGATCATCGTGGCGATGGTGGTGCTGGGCAGCGCGCTGATCGGCGTCTTCGAGAAACGCGCCCTGAAATGGCAGAACTGACGCCACCGCCCTGAGGGACTCCTCGGCCCCCGCCCGGCGCACTCCGGACGGGGGCCGAGGTCATGCCCTAGGGATGGCTGACGAGGTTGGCCACATTGGTGGTGGAGTTGGAGGGCCCGCCCCGGTCGTTGATCACATGCCGGATGGTGCCGACCCCACCCAGGGAGACGGTCACCATGTTGGTGAACCGCACATTCGCCGTGTTCGGGGCTTCGATGGCCCGCTCGGCGGCCACCCCCGGATTGACATTGAAGTAGCAGTAGCTCCCGAAGCCGTAGACCTGATGGCTGGTCACCGTGTTGGCGACCTTGTAGGCGGCGTAGCCCTGGGTGGTGCCGTTCATCCAGGCGGCCTGGTTGGGTGGGTCGTAGGGCATTTCGTTCTGGTAGAAGTAGGTCCGGCCGCCGTTGCCGTTCCAGATGGTCTGGTACTTCTGGTAGTGCTCGACGAAGAGGCCGTACATGGTGACGTTGTCGCCGCTGACGATGAGTCCGGTGTCGCCGGTGTTGGTGTTCTAGCCGATGCCGGTGCCGTGGTCGCCGCGCCAGATCCACAGGTGGTCGCCGATGACGTGGTCGCTGTTGACGGTGAGGCTGGTGGTGGCCCTGCCGACGGCGGCGCCGCCGACGCGGAAGTAGACGTCGTGCAGGGAGGTGGGGTTGGCGGCGTGGGAGGCGGCGGAGTTCGCGGGGCCGACCTCCAGGAGGGTGGGTGAGTTGGCCGTCCCGGCGTCGAAGAGGATCCCGGCGAGTTTCACCCCGTCGACGTCGGCGACGCGCATGGCTGTGATGCCGTTGTCGGGGATGAAGGTGGCCAGGCCGAGACCGAGGACGACGGTGTCGGGGCGGTTGATCTGGAGGGTCTGGTTGAGGTGGTAGACCCCGGGGGTGACCAGGAGGTTCTTGCCCGCCGCGAGTGCCGCGTTGATCTCGGCGGCCGTCGCGCCCGGCTTGACGATGTGGAACTGGTCGATCGGCAGCGACGACCCCGCCGCCGTACCGTTCACCCACCCCGTCGCCGCCGAGTTGGACTTCAGCGACGGCACGAACACCCGGTAGGCGCCGTTCTCGTCCACGTACAGGAACGGCTTCTCGCGGACGACCGGGGTCTGCGCGACGGTGGTGTAGGGCGGGCTCGGGAAACTGGTCGCGGGGACGCCCTGGCTGCCGACAAACACCATGTTCCAGTTCGACCCGGTCCAGCTCCCCAACTGTGAGTTGCGGGTCAGCCACTGCTGCTGCGTCCCCGAGTTGACCTGGCCGTCGATCTTGCTGTCGGCCATGAACCCACCGCTGGACCAGCCACCGTCACTGAGCGCCAGAGAGCCCCGCACATGCATCCGGCGGTACGCGGACGCCTGGGACACCGCCCAGCGGTCCGCGCCGCCGGCCGGATTCACCGACAGGTTCTCGGCGCCCCGCCAGAAGTTCTGGGTGGCGTTCTGCGGCGGGAACCAGTCCGCCTCCACATGCACGGCCCCATTGATGTTCACCGAGTCCGGCGACAGCCCCAGCCCGGCGACCTGGGTGTAGAAGCCGACATTGACATCCGCGTTGTACGACCCCGGCTTGAACAGCACCGCATAGCGCTGCGCGCCGAACTGATTGGTCTCCTGCTGCTGGAAGAGGGAGTTGACCCGGCTCTGGATGGTCGCGGCCGGCATCGACGGATCGAAGACGACGACATTCGGACCGAGATCGGGATCGACCGCCGACTGCTCCACCGGCACCACCTGGAACCGCTGCGCCGCACTGCCGTTGCAGATGTACTGCACGTACTGCACCCCGTCGGCGATGGACCCGCCCGGGTCGTCCAGGCACTTGCCGCTGTTGCGGTTCACGAACCGGTAGACCCCGCCGCCCTCGTGGACCGGCAGCCACTGCTGGTTGGTGCCGCCGCCGTAGGCCCACAGCTGCACGGCCGCGTTGTCGGCGGTCGACACATTGGCGACATCGACGACCTGATTGGCGTCCCCCCGATTGTTGATCCGGACGTAGCCGTCGCTGGTGCCGGTGAACGACCACTGCTGGGCGTTGCTGCTGTTGCAGCCGTACTGCTGGACGGCCGTCCCGTTCGCCGTGGCGGCGGCGCGGGCGTCCAGGCACCGGCCGCTCGCGGCGTTCATGACGGTCGCCCAGCCGACCGGGAGCGCCGCCTCGGCGGCGGAGGCGGTGGGCGCCGGGGCGCCCGTCAGAAAGGAGGCGGCAGCGGCGGCGACCAGCCCCGCCGACAGGGATCTGCGGGGTCCCGGCGAAGCGGGACGCAAGAAATGGAACACGTGTTCTCCTCGCCGACGGTTCGGCTCAGCGGGTGGGGGGAGGGGGACGGACACCGGAAGGAAAGGAAAGGAAGAGTGCTGGGTTCAGCCGGTGTACGCGGCGAACACCCGGGTGTAGTCCCAGGCCGACTGGGCGACCCCGGAGCAGCTGTCGGCCGGACCGCCGGTGCAGGGCCGGTCGCGGTTGGCGGACCAGAAGGTCAGCCGGGCCAGATGGTGCTGCTGGGCGTAGGCCAGCATGGTGCGGAAGTCGGCGACGGTGACCGTCTCGTTCTGGTCGGTGATCCCGTTCATCGAAGAGATCCCCATCGACCGGTACGCCTGGTCGTCGCTGTACCCGTACGCCGAGCGCAGCGCGTTCTTGAGCCCCTCGGCCGCCCGCACGGTCAGCGTGCCCATGTTCTGTCCGGCGCCGCCGAAGTTGAACGGCATGATCGTCCAGCCGTCGACGGTCAGCCCGGCGGAGGCCGCCCGGTTGATCAGGCTGGTGTCGGGCCCGTTCTGCCCGGTGCCGATGGTGACGTACACCTTCAGACCCGGGTTGCCCGCCTTGACCGTCTTCAGGGCGTCCACCGTGCGCTGCTGCACGGTCGGGCTGTCGTAGGCGGCGGCCTCGATGTCGATGTCGATCGCCTTGAGCCCGAAGGCGCTGATCACCCGCTGGTAGGCGGCGGCCAGCTCACCCGCGCTGCCGCAGGAACTCTCCAGCTTGTTGCCGCTCCAGCCGCCGAACGAGGGGATGACATCGCCCCCATTGGCCCGCACGGTGGTGATGGTCTGCTGGTCCACCCCGCCGGTCAGCGCCCGCGAGCCGTCCCACTGCGGATTGCAGTAGCCGTTGCTCAGCACGAAGGCGAGCGTGAACCACTTCACGCCGGTCGCGTTGGTGATCGTCGTCGGACTCGGCGGCGACCCCCACCCGTTGTAGAGGTACGGCGCCACCGCCATCGGCGCGGACGGGTTCGGGCCACCGGCCGCCGGGGCGGTCCACTTCTGGTTGGCCGCGCCCGTGCAGCTCCAGATCTGGGCCCGGGTGCCGTTGGCGGAGCTGTTGCCGGTGACGTCCAGGCACTTGTTGGCCTGCGGATTGATGATGTCCCGCGCGGCGGTCACGGTCCACTGCTGATTGGCGCCGCCGGAGCAGGTCCACAGCTGGGCGGTGGCGCCGTTGGCGGTGGAGTTGCCGGTGACGTCCAGACACTTGCCGAGTGCCCGTACGGTCCCGTCGGTGCCGACGGTCCACTGCTGGGCGGCGGTGCCGTTGCAGTCGTAGAGCTGGACGGGGGTGCCGTCGGCGGAGTTCGCTCCGGCGACATCGAGGCACTTGCCCGCGAGTCCGGTGATGGTGCCGGTGGCGGCCTGGGCGGGGGCGGCGGCGAGCAGCCCCGCGGAGAGGGTGAGGGCGAGGGCGGTGGCCGCGACGGCGGCGGACAACGGGAAGGACCGGGCTCCGGCCATGGTGGGGGGTGGCCTTTCGCGAGGGCGGGCACCGGCGGCCGTCATCACCTGCCGAACGTTCACAGTCCGAACGACCGGGACGGCTGGGGGTGCTCACGGGATGGGGGTCGCTCGGTGAAGCTAAAGGTCCGGACCACTTCCGTCAAGATGTGAAGTAAGAAGTGAGGGAAGGGCTTTCGGGGACCGGCGGTCCGGCCCGTCCGCCCGGAGGCCACCGGGCCCCGGAACCGGTTGTTCGCGTCCTTCACCCGGCACCACGGCGGCACGTGGTACTGCTGACGTTCACCGCCCCGCCGCCACATCTCCCTCCTCCTAGCCCCCTGGTGCCGCCGCGCCACGCCCCGGCGCGCTGCCCTGCTGGTCCGCCGTCATCCCTCCCCCCCCCACGGTGCTGCCCCGCTGGTCCGCCGCCACCCCCTCCTCCCTCCGAACCCTCTGGTGCCGCCGCGCCACGCCCCACCGCGCCGCCCCGCTGGTCCGCCGCCACCCCTCCCACCCCCCGAGCCCTCTGGTGTCGCCGCCATGCCCCACCGTCCCGCCCGTCCCGCCCGTACCGCCCGTCCCGCCCCGCTGTCCCCCGAGCGCCTCACGGCCTTCGGTGACGGAGTGTTCGCCATCGCGATCACTCTGCTCGCCCTGGACATCACCGTCCCCGACGGTCTGCCCGACGCCGAGGTCGCCGACGCCGTCCGGGACGCCCTGCCCGCGATCGGCGCCTACCTCCTCAGCTTCGCCGTCATCGGCACCCTCTGGCTGGCCCAGCACCGGCTGCTCCGCCAGGTCGCCCAGGTCGACCACTGGCTCCTCTACGGCCACTTCGCCCTGCTCGCGGTCGTCGCCGCACTGCCCTTCCCGACCCGGCTGATCAGCGAGTACGGCGCCACCGTCACCGCCACCGCGGTCTACGCCGGGACGATCACCCTGGGCCTGGCCCTGCGCTGCGCGATGTACGCCCGGCTCCTCTCCGCCCCCGAGCTGACCACACCGCACACCACCCCCGCCCGCCTCAGGGCGGCCCTGCGCGACAGCGTGCTGCTGGCCCTGGTCTTCGGCACGTCGATCGCCATCGCCTTCGCCTCCCCGACGGCCGCGAAGTACTGGTGGCTCCTCGCGCTCCCCGGCCGCCGCCTGGTCCGCGACCGGGACGGGCCCCGCTCCGGGAAACCCACGCCCTAGCCGCTCCCCGGACCGCCTACCCTTGACGACATGACCAGCAGCGGCGACCGGAGCACGGCAGTGACGGCAGTGACGGCAGTGGAAGCTCAAGAGAATCCGACGTACGAGATCCGCACCTACGGGTGTCAGATGAACGTCCACGATTCCGAGCGATTGGCCGGGCTGCTGGAGGGCGCCGGCTACGTCCGCGCCGCCTCCGACGCGAACGGCGATGCCGATGTCGTCGTCTTCAACACCTGCGCGGTCCGCGAGAACGCCGACAACAAGCTGTACGGCAACCTCGGCCATCTGGCGCCGATGAAGGCCAAACGCCCCGGGATGCAGATCGCGGTCGGCGGCTGTCTGGCCCAGAAGGACCGCGACACCATCGTCAAGCGGGCCCCCTGGGTCGATGTCGTCTTCGGCACGCACAACATCGGCAAGCTCCCGGTCCTGCTGGAGCGCGCCCGCGTCCAGGAGGAGGCGCAGGTCGAGATCGCCGAGTCGCTGGAGGCGTTCCCGTCCACCCTCCCGACCCGGCGCGAGAGCGCCTACGCGGCCTGGGTCTCCATCTCGGTCGGCTGCAACAACACCTGCACCTTCTGCATCGTCCCCGCGCTGCGCGGCAAGGAGAAGGACCGCCGCCCCGGCGACATCCTCGCCGAGATCGAGGCCCTGGTCGCCGAGGGCGTCTCCGAGATCACCCTGCTCGGCCAGAACGTCAACGCCTACGGCTCCGACATCGGCGACCGCGAGGCGTTCAGCAAACTGCTGCGCGCGTGCGGGGCGATCGAGGGCCTGGAGCGCGTCCGCTTCACCTCGCCCCACCCCCGCGACTTCACGGACGATGTGATCGCGGCCATGGCCGAGACCCCCAACGCCATGCCGCAACTGCACATGCCGCTCCAGTCCGGCTCGGACCCGGTGCTCAAGGCGATGCGCCGCTCCTACCGCCAGGACCGCTACCTGGGGATCATCGAGAAGGTCCGTGAGGCCATCCCGCACGCCGCGATCACCACCGACATCATCGTGGGCTTCCCCGGCGAGACCGAGGAGGACTTCGAGCAGACCCTCCATGTGGTCCGCGAGGCCCGCTTCGCACAGGCGTTCACCTTCCAGTACTCCAAGCGCCCCGGCACACCGGCGGCCACCATGGACGGCCAGATCCCCAAGCAGATCGTCCAGGCCCGCTACGAGCGGCTGGTCGCCCTCCAGGAGGAGATCTCCTGGGACGAGAACAAGAAGCAGGTCGGCCGCGTGGTGGACCTGATGGTCGCCGAGGGCGAGGGCCGCAAGGACGGCACCACCCACCGCCTCTCCGGCCGCGCCCCCGACAACCGCCTGGTCCATTTCACCAAGCCGGACGAGGAGGTCCGCCCCGGGGACGTCGTCACGGTCGAGATCACCTACGCCGCCCCGCACCATCTGCTCGCCGAGGGCGAGGTCCTCAAGATCCGCCGCACCCGCGCGGGCGACGCCTGGCAGAAGCGCAACGCCCAACCGACACCGGCCAAGCCGACGGGGGTGCTGCTGGGCCTCCCGTCGATCGGCGTCCCGGCCCCGCTGCCGACGGCGACGGGTGGGTGCGGGGTGGTGGGGGAGTGAGCGGGGGGTAGGGCGCCGGGGGGAGATCGTCCGGTGAGCGGGGTCGCACGTGTCTCTCACCTGGGGCGCGGGCCTTCGCGCTGAGCGGGGTCGCGTGTGCCCCTGACCCGGGGCGCGCGCCTTCGCCCTGAACGGGGTGCCCGTTGCGGGCGCACACCGCCGAGCTGCCCGCCCGATGGGTGACCTCACCCGTGCGGCTCGTACCGGACGCGGCGCCGGGCTGTCGGGTCTCGTACCGGACGCGCCGCCGGGTCGTGTCGGCCGTCGGGTCTCGCACAGGACGCGGGCCGACCGCCGGGGTCTCATACCAGACGCCGCGCCCGGCCGCCCCACACTGACCAGCCCCTACGCCACCGAGCCCACCCCTTCCACCACTCCTTCCATCACCCCCTCACCACCCCTTCCACCACCCCCGCCGACCGGATGCCCCCGGCGTACGCGCCCAAGGCCGGACCGGGCCCCCGTCGCCCCGGCGGCTACCCTGCGGATCATGCTTGTCGCCGCAGCCGTCTGCCCCTGTCCGCCGCTGCTGGTGCCCGAGGTCGCCTCGGGTGCCGCGCCCGAACTCGACTCCGCGCGTGCCGCCTGCGTGGACGCGCTCGGCGTCCTCGCCGCCGCCCGCCCCGACCGCCTGATGGTGATCGGCCTGGTGCCGGAGGAACCGGAACCGGGCACCTACCCCCAGGGCACACGGGGTTCGTTCCGAGGCTTCGGGGTGGACCTCGAGGTACACCTGGGAGCCGCCCGCTCGGCAGCGGAACCGGCCCCCCCGGCGTCAGCCGCCCCCCTGCCCCTCTCCCTCGCCGTCGGCGCCTGGCTGCTGGAGCGGACCGGATGGGCGGATGCCCCGATCGAGGGACGCGCGGTCGGGGAACCTTTCGACGCCGAGTGGTGTATCAAGATCGGGAGGGAGATCGCGGGGGGCCCGGACGAGCGGGTCGCACTGCTGGTGATGGGCGACGCCAGCGCCTGCCGCACGCTCAAGGCGCCGGGCTATCTCGACCCACGCGCGGAGCCGTACGACACGGCGCTCGCGCAAGCCCTCGGCGCGGCCGACGTCGCGGCGCTGAAGGCCCTGGACCCGGGGCTGTCCCGGGAGCTGAAGGTGTCCGGCCGTGCCCCCTGGCAGGTCCTGGCGGGAGCGGCCGAGGACGCCGGTCTGTCGGGCACGCTGCTGTACGAGGAGGCGCCTTACGGGGTGGGGTATCTGGTGGCGACCTGGTCGTAGCGCGTGAGGTGCGCGCCGGTGCGCCGACCGGCAGGCTTCCGCGCGAGGCCGTGCACCGACCGCCAGGCCGCCGCTCCCAACCCCTGACCACACCCCCGTCACCCCGCAAAAAACGGCCGACGGCCGGGAGCCCGTACGCTCCACGGCCGTCCGCCGGTGATGCCGCCGTGCTCAGGAGGCAGGCGGGGCGGGCGGTGGGGTGCCGGGTGAGGCATCGCCGCCGGGGCCGGTGGTGCCGCTGTCCGCGGGGCCGCCGGTCGTGGTCCCGTCCGGTGCGTCCTTGTGCGCGAGGCGGTCCATGGCGTCCTTGGCCTTGCCCGTACCGCTCTGGATCTTCTCGCTGTACTTGCCCTTGGTCCGGTCGTCGACCGCCTTCGCGGCCTTGTCGATGCCGTGTGTGATCTTGTCCCCGTGCTGCTGCGCGAGGTCCGACACCTTGTCCTTGGCCGGGGCGAGCTTGGCCTTCAAATTGTTCAGGAGACTCATGGTCCACCTTCCCTCACGGGACCGTTGGTGCGTACGACTCCGTACGACACCTTTCTACGGCGCCTGTCTGTGACAACCGCCTGGGACAGCCATCTATGTCCGGGCGCCCTCACCGGCCTCGTTGTCGGCGGCCTTCGCTGCGGACTGCTGATGGGGAATCTCGACGCTCGCGGTGGCCGGGACCTCGGTGTCCGGGACCACCCGCTCCCCGGCCGTAGCCGCCGCCCCGGAACCGTCCGACTCCGCCGCCGCACCGCTCCCGGACTCTGCACCCGTACTCGTACCCGTACCGGTACCCGTACGCGCCCCGGTCCCGGTGCCCGGCAGGGCCTCGTTGCCCGTCCCGGTCTCCGTCCCGGTCTCCGTCTCAGCCGCCGTCTCAGCCGCCCTCTCCGTGTCCGGAGCGGCCTCCGAGGCCGGATTCCCGGCGGCCGACACCTCCTCCGTGGCGGCCTCCTCCGTGGTCTTCGACCTCCGAAGAAGTCGCGCAAAAACTCCCATATCCACTCCATACGGTACTCGTGCGGGCGAAATCCCGCGTCGCCCGGTGCGTCCGATTGCGCCGCCCGGGGCGCCGCCTCTGCGAACAGGCGGCGAAACCTCGCATCGGGCAACGACCCCGGACCCCACCCGTCACGTAACTCGTTCGAGGGCCCGCCCGCAGGTTTGCGAGACTGGTGCCGTGAGCAGCGCACCCCCCGCCCCCCGAGTCATTGCTGTCGTCGGCCCCACCGCGGCCGGAAAATCCGATCTGGGCGTTCACCTCGCCCAGCGGCTCGGGGGTGAGGTCGTCAACGCCGACTCCATGCAGCTGTACCGAGGGATGGACATCGGCACCGCCAAACTGACGCCACACGAGCGGGACGGCGTCCCGCACCATCTGCTCGACATCTGGGACATCGCTGTCACCGCCTCCGTCGCCGAGTACCAGCGGCTGGCCCGCGCCCGGATCGACGCCCTGCTCGCGGCGGGCCGCTGGCCGGTCCTGGTCGGCGGCTCCGGCCTCTACGTCCGCGGGGCCGTCGACAACCTGGAGTTCCCCGGTACCGACCCCGTGGTCCGGGCCCGGCTGGAGGAGGAACTCGTGCTGCGCGGCTCGGGGGCGCTGCACGCCCGCCTCGCCGTCGCCGACCCCGAGGCCGCGCGCGCCATCCTGCCCAGCAACGGCCGCCGGATCGTCCGCGCGCTGGAGGTGATCGAGATCACCGGCCGCCCCTTCACGGCGAACCTTCCCGGCCACGACTCGGTCTACGACACCCTCCAGATCGGCGTCGACGTGGCCCGCCCCGAGCTGGACGAGCGGATCGCCCGCCGGGTCGACCGGATGTGGGAGGCCGGTCTCGTCCAGGAAGTGCGCGCACTGGAGGCGCAGGGGTTGCGCGATGGGCGTACGGCGTCCCGGGCCCTCGGCTACCAGCAGGTACTCGCCGCGCTCGCCGGGGAGTGCTCCATGGAGGAGGCTCGCGCGGAGACCGTCCGGGCCACCAAGCGCTTCGCGCGCCGTCAGGATTCATGGTTCAGACGTGACCCCCGGGTGCATTGGCTCAGTGGGGCCGCGGCGGACATCGGGGAACTTCCGCGACTCGCGCTGGCGTTGGTCGAACGACCGGTCACAGCCTGATCACGTCATGGCATCGGGACGCCCAGGCCGTCATCCGGGCGTTCGGGGCCGTGCCATCATCAAGCTTCGATCGACCAGTGGAGTCCGAGTTGGGAGGGCGCGTGGCGATGGAGGCCGGCCCTCGCGACACCGCACAAGACACCGAACCCGTCACCGCCGACCGCGGCCGTCCGGAAACGGACGATCACCGTCCCGGTCTCGGCCTGAGCCCCGACGGACCCGATGACACGGCCGACGGCGGAGTGAGCCAGGACGGGCCGGAGCCCGAGGAGATGTTCACGGGCGGCCCCGAGGTCGAGGTCGAACTGCGCCCCCAGCGCCGACTGCGGCTCTGGCAGCTCGCCCCCATCGTCGGTCTGGCCGCCCTCGGCTCCCTGATGTTCGCCTTCCCGCTCGCCTTCGACTTCGGGGACAGCGGGGCCGTGATCGCGATGCTGGGCCTGCTGATCTGTTCCTGCGCGGCGGGCTGGGGCATGATGGCCGCCCGCCGCGTCGGCTACTCCTGGCCCGGCCTCTCCCCCCGCGCCCCCGACCGCCGCACGGACTGGCGGATCGCGGCGCTGTACGTGGTGGTCGTCGCCGCGGTGGTGGTGCTGGCGGTGTGGCGCGTGGCGCGACTGCGCTGAGCCGGGCCGCGGTGGGACGGGGTTTGAGTGCTCGCCTGCCGCCTGCCGCCCCGGCACACCAGTCGGTGCGTGCCGCACCGGGCACACCAGAGCAGTGAGCCCCCGCGATCGATCTGTCCCGCTGACCGGCGTATTCCGCTGGCCGGACCCGCCCCGCTCCCCGGCGCGTCTCATTCACCCGGGACCCACGACATGCGGACCGCCGTACGGACCGGCATCCGGCCCTCCCCCCTGAACGGGATGCCGACCCCCGGCTGGCGCGTCCTCCTCCCCCTCCTGCCTAAGACGCCCGCCGGGCGCTCGCCCCCCCCGCCAGCCCGAGCGCCCACCCCCACCCCCGATCCCGCCCCACCCCTTACGATCGAGGAATGAGCACGCGGATCGCCTTCCTCAAGGGTCACGGCACCGAGAACGACTTCGTGATCGTCCCGGACCCCGAGAACACAGTCGACCTGCCCCCGGCCGCCGTCGCCGCCCTGTGCGACCGCCGCGCCGGCATCGGCGGTGACGGACTGCTGCACGTGGTCCGCTCCGCTGCTCACCCCGAGGCCAGGGCGATGGCGGCCGAGGCGGAGTGGTTCATGGACTACCGCAACGCCGACGGCTCGATCGCCGAGATGTGCGGCAACGGTGTCCGGGTCTTCGCCCGCTATCTCCAGCGTGCCGGAGAGGTCACCGAGGGCGATCTCGCCCTCGCCACACGCGGCGGCGTCAAGCGGGTGCACCTCGCCAAGGACGGCGACATCACCGTCGGCATGGGCGCCGCCCGGCTCCCCGAGGGCGAGGTGACCGTACGGGTCGGCGAGCGCAGCTGGCCCGCGCGGAACGTGAACATGGGCAACCCGCACGCGGTCGCCTTCGTCGCCGACCTCGGCCATGCCGGGGACCTGCTCACCGCGCCTCCTTTCAGTCCGGCCGCCGCCTACCCGGACGGCGTCAATGTGGAATTCGTCGTGGACCGTGGCCCCCGCCATGTGGCGATGCGCGTCCACGAGCGGGGCTCGGGCGAGACCCGCTCCTGCGGCACCGGCGCCTGCGCGGTCGCCGTCGCCGCCGCCCGCCGGGACGGCGCCGACCCGGCGGCCACCGGGACACCCGTGACCTACACCGTGGACGTCCCCGGCGGTCGGCTGGTGATCACCGAACGCCCGGACGGCGAGATCGAGATGACCGGGCCCGCGGTCATCGTGGCGGAGGGGCGGATCGACGAGGAGTGGCTGGCGGCCGTACAGGGATGAGGAGTTCGCCCCGGGTCCCCCGCTGCGCGCTTCGGAGGGCGAACTGATTCCAAGAGTCGCACGCCCCACTGACAATGGCCCTCCGCCCGGGACCACTCGCGCACCGGACCGCGTCGAGAGACGGGCCGAGCCGCGTCGAGAAATGAGCCGCCCCGAATAGGCGTTCTGCCCCGTATCGGTGACGCACAGCCCACGCTCAGTCCAAACCTCTCCGCGGTCGCTCGAATGGGTGATCCGTTTCACGCTCGGCGGGAGGCGGTCAACCGGGCGTGGTCGGCTCGATAGCATCAAGCACCGGCCCGGACGGGGGACGGTAGTCGCCCCCTGAGCCCGTGTCCGCCCTGGGGCATCCCGTCCGCCGGTCGACGCAGCCGGAGGTGCCCATGAGTGCGGAGGCCACGAACCCCGCGACCCCAGGCCCGGTCACGGACCCCGTGCTCGGCCCCGCGGCCGGCCAGGCCGCCCGCCGCAAGGCCCGCCCCCGTCTCGACCTGCGCCGTCTCGGCCGGGCCGCGCTGCTGGGCTCACCCGGACGCGACCGGCTGCCGGACGCGATCGGCCATGTCGTGGACGCCCATCGCGCCCACCACCCCGACGCCGACCTCGAAACCCTGCGCCGCGCCTACGTCCTGGCCGAGTCCTCGCACCGCGGCCAGATGCGCAAGAGCGGCGAGCCCTACATCACCCATCCCCTCGCGGTGACCCTGATCCTCGCCGAACTCGGCGCGGAGACCGTGACTTTGACCGCCTCCCTGCTCCACGACACCGTCGAGGACACGGATGTGACGCTCACCCAGGTCGGCGAGCAGTTCGGCGAGGAGGTCCGCTACCTGGTCGACGGCGTCACCAAGCTGGAGAAGGTCGACTACGGAGCCGCCGCCGAGCCCGAGACCTTCCGCAAGATGCTGGTCGCCACCGGCAACGACGTCCGGGTGATGTCGATCAAACTCGCCGACCGCCTGCACAACATGCGCACCCTCGGCGTGATGCGTCCCGAGAAGCAGGCACGTATCGCCAAGGTCACCCGGGACGTCCTCATCCCCCTCGCCGAACGCCTCGGCGTCCAGGCCCTCAAGACCGAACTGGAGGACCTGGTCTTCGCGATCCTCCACCCCGAGGAGTACGACCACACCCGCGCGCTGATCGGGGAGAACGCCAGCCGTGCCGCCGACCCGCTCACCGAGGTCGTGGACGAGGTCCGTACGGTCCTCCAGGACGCCGACATCACCGCCGAAGTCCTGGTCCGGCCGCGCCACTTCGTCTCTGTGCACCGGGTCTCCCGCAAACGCGGCCAACTGCGGGGTGCCGACTTCGGGCGGGTCCTGGTCCTGGTCGCCGAGGACGCCGACTGCTACGCCGTCCTGGGCGAGCTGCACACCTGTCTGACGCCGGTCGTCTCGGAGTTCAAGGACTTCATCGCCGTACCCAAGTTCAACCTCTACCAGTCGCTGCACACCGCCGTGGCCCGGCCCGACGGACAGGTCGTGGAAGTCCTCATCCGGACCCACCAGATGCACCAGGTCGCCGAGGCCGGAGTGGTCGCCCTGGGCAACCCCTACGCGCCCGGCACCGAGGAGTTCCCGGCCGAGGGCGAGCGCATCGACCCCACCCGCCCCGGCTGGCTCTCCCGGCTCCTGGACTGGCAGCGCGCCGCGCCCGACCCCGACACCTTCTGGTCCACCCTGCGCGAGGACCTCGCCCAGGACCGAGAGATCACCGTCTTCCGCCCCGACGGCGGCACCCTCGGCCTCCCCGAGGGCGCCACCTGCGTGGACGCCGCCTACGCCCAGTACGGGGAGGACGCGCACGCCTGCATCGGCGCCAGCGTCAACGGGCGCCTCGCCACGCTCAGCACGGTCCTCCGGGACGGCGACACCGTCCAGCTCCTCATGGGCCAGGACCCCGCCTCCGAACCGTCCCGCGAGTGGCTGGACCACGCCCACACCCCCGCCGCCAGGATCGCCATCCAGCGCTGGCTGGCGACCCACCCGACACCGTCCGACACGCCGGGAACGGACGGGGAAGAGGGCACCCAGGGACCCCCGGAAACCGGTGCTGCCACCGGGCCGGGGACAGGCGCACCCTCCGTAGCCACCCCGCAGTCGGCCAGTGCCCGCCCCGCCGCCAACATCGTCCTCGACCCGCCCGGCGCGAGCGTACGGCTCGCAGGGTGCTGTACGCCCGTACCGCCCGACGCGGTCACGGGCTTCGCCGTCCGCGGGGGAGTGGTGACCGTGCACCGCGCGGAGTGCGCCGCGGTGGCCCGGATGAAGAACGCGGGGCGCGCGGAGATCGATGTGCGCTGGGGCGAGTCCAGCGAGTGCCGGGTGACGCTCGTCGCCGAATCGTTCGTCCGCCCGCATCTGCTGGCCGATCTCACCGAGGCGATGGCCGTGGAGGGCGCCGAGATCGTCTCCGCGACGGTCGAGCCGCCCAGCCAGCAGCGCGTCCGCCATACGTACACCGTCCAGCTCCCCGATGCCTCCCGGCTGCCGTCCCTCATGCGCGCGATGCGCAATGTGCCGGGCGTGTTCGACGTGAACCGGGCGCGACACGCCGCCGCGGCCTCCTGAACGGGGCTCCTGGGGGCGGGTTTCCGGGGCGGCGTACCAGGGTCCGGTCTCCCCGGGAGCGCCCCTCCCCACATCACCCCCGTTCGGGTGGGCCCGGCGCGCGTCCTCCCCCGCGGGCGCCCGCCCTGCTGGTAGCGGTGGTCCATGCCGCACAGTTCCCGCATCCCCCGCCCGCCCCGTGCCCGCCGTCGGCCGAGGCCGGTCGTGTCCGCCCTGCTGGCGTCGGCCGTCTCCGTCTGCCTGGTCGCGGCGAGCGCCCCGGCGGCCCCCCTGGGCGTCGGCGACCGGCTCTTCCCGTACCTGGGCAACCCGGGATACGACGTGGCCTCGTACGACCTGTCCTTCGTCTACGGCGGCAGCAACAGCGAGCCGCTGCAGGCCGTCACGACCATCGACGCCTGGACGACGACCCGGCTGGACACGGTCAACCTGGACTTCACCCACGGCGATGTCCGGTCGGTCACGGTCGACGGTGTCCCGGCGGCCTTCACCAGCGCTGGCGAAGACCTGGTGATCACCCCGGAGGACCGGCTCGGCGCGGGGGAGTGGATGCGGATCACCGTGCGGCACACCAGCGACCCCAGGCCCGACCCCGACCGTGACGGCGGCTGGGTGCGCACCGCCGACGGACTCGCCATGGCCAACCAGGCGGACGTCGCCCACACGGTCTTCCCGTGCAACGACCACCCCTCCGACAAGGCCCTGTTCACCATCCGCGTCACCGCCCCGAACGGCTACACCGCCGTCGCCAACGGCCTCCCCGCGGGCGTGGACCGCGCAGGCGACACGATCACCCGGACCTACCGCACCCGGCATCCCATGGCCACCGAACTCGCCCAGGTCTCCATCGGCCGCTCCACCGTCCTGCACCGCACCGGCCCGCACGACCTGCCGATCCGCGACGTGATCCCCACCCAGTACCGCGAACAGCTCGAACCCTGGCTGAAGAAGACCCCCGCCCAGATCTCCTGGATGGAGGACCGGGTCGGCCCCTACCCCTTCGAGACGTACGGGCTCCTCATGGCGGACGCCGCCACCGGCTTCGAACTGGAGACCCAGACCCTCTCCCTCTTCGAACGCGGCCTCTTCATGGAGCCCGCCTACCCCGAGTGGTACGTCGACTCGATCATGGTCCATGAGCTGGCCCACCAGTGGTTCGGCGACAGCGTCTCCCCGCGCGCGTGGTCCGACCTCTGGCTCAACGAGGGACACGCCACCTGGTACGAGTCCCTCTACGCCGAGGAGCGCGCGGGCCGTACGCTCCAGGCGCGCATGAAGGCCGCGTACGCCGCCTCCGACCGCTGGCGGGCCTCCGGCGGCCCCCCGGGCGCCCCCAAGGTGCCCGCCCCCGGTGACAAGATCGGCATCTTCCGCCCCAACGTCTACGACGGTGCCGCACTGGTCCTCTACGCCCTCCGCCAGGAGATCGGCACCCCCGCCTTCGACCGCCTGCAACGCGTCTGGGTCACCCGGCACAAGGACGGTGTGGCCGGCACCCGCGACTTCATCGACCTGGCCTCCGACCTCGCCGGACGCGACCTGGACGGCTTCTTCCAGGGCTGGCTCCACGCCGAGAGGACCCCACCGATGCCGGGCCACCCGGACTGGAAGTCCACGGCCCTGGAGAAGAAGCTCGCCTCCGCCGGATGACGGGCCCGCCTGCGCGCGATGACGGCGGCTCTCTCCGCTGGATAACACAGTGACGAGACGAGGCGGCCCGTGAGACCATCATCAGGTCGGCGACACGGTCCGGATCCACCAGGGCACGGCCCGGATCCACCGGAACAACAGGATCCACCGGAGTAAAACGCCCTGGCCGCGGGAATCTCCCGAAGGTCCCGTGCGTTGAACACATTGACGGGCCGGGCTCCGCAGCCCCGCCTCCACCCCGTCGCCGTCCCACGGAACCCATCGACGTAAGGATCAAATGACCTCCTCTTCATCCCCTTCCCAGGACGCCCAGCGCCCCGCGCACAGCTACTCCGACGGTCTTCGGGCCGATGCCCTGATGGAAGAGGACGTCGCCTGGAGCCACGAGATCGACAGCGAGCGCGACGGCGACCAGCTGGAGCGTTCCGACCGCGCGGCCCTGCGCCGTGTGGTGGGCCTCTCCACCGAGCTGGAGGACGTCACCGAGGTCGAGTACCGCCAGCTCCGTCTGGAGCGGGTCGTCCTCGTCGGCGTCTGGACCTCGGGGACCCTCTACGACGCCGAGAACTCCCTCGCCGAGCTGGCCGCCCTCGCGGAGACCGCGGGCGCGGTGGTGCTCGACGGAGTGATCCAGCGCCGCGACAAGCCCGACGCCGCCACCTACATCGGTTCCGGCAAGGCCGAGGAGCTGCGTGATGTCGTCCTCGAATCCGGCGCCGACACGGTCGTCTGCGACGGTGAGCTGAGCCCCGGCCAGCTGATCCACCTCGAAGACGTCGTCAAGGTCAAGGTCATCGACCGTACGGCCCTGATCCTGGACATCTTCGCCCAGCACGCCAAGTCCCGAGAGGGCAAGGCACAGGTCGCGCTCGCGCAGATGCAGTACATGCTGCCGCGCCTGCGGGGCTGGGGTCAGTCGCTGTCCCGGCAGATGGGCGGCGGCAAGGGCGGCGGCCTCGCCACCCGTGGCCCCGGTGAGACCAAGATCGAGACGGACCGGCGGCGGATCCGCGAGAAGATGGCGAAGATGCGCCGGGAGATCGCGGAGATGAAGACCGGGCGCGACATCAAGCGCCAGGAGCGCCGCCGCAACAAGGTGCCCTCGGTCGCCATCGCCGGCTACACCAACGCGGGCAAGTCCTCGCTGCTCAACCGCCTCACCGGCGCGGGAGTCCTGGTCGAGAACGCGCTGTTCGCGACCCTCGACCCGACCGTGCGCCGGGCCGAGACCCCGAGCGGCAGGCACTACACCCTGGCGGACACCGTCGGCTTCGTCCGGCATCTGCCGCACCACCTGGTCGAGGCGTTCCGCTCCACCATGGAGGAGGTCGGCGACGCCGATCTGATCCTCCATGTGGTGGACGGCTCGCACCCGGTCCCGGAGGAGCAGCTCGCCGCCGTACGCGAGGTGATCAGGGACGTCGGCGCCACCGGCGTACCCGAGATCGTCGTGATCAACAAGGCCGACGCCGCCGACCCGCTGGTCCTTCAGCGGCTGCTCCGCGTCGAGAAGCGCGCACTCCCGGTCTCCGCCCGCACGGGCGAGGGCATCGCCGAGCTGATCGCGCTGATCGACAACGAGCTGCCCCGGCCGTCCGTCGAGATCGAGGCCCTGGTGCCCTACACCCACGGCAAGCTGGTCGCCCGCGCCCATGACGAGGGCGAGATCCTCTCCGAGGAGCACACCGCGGACGGCACCCTGCTGAAGGTACGGGTCCACGAGGAACTCGCGGCCGAACTGACGCCGTACGTCCCGACCCCGGCGGTCTGACCCCGTCAGCAGCCACAGAGAAGGCCCGCCCCCGGTGTGGGGGCGGGCCTCGCTCATGCCGCCGATAGTCGGCCGCTGTGGGGCGCGCGCGGAACTCCCCGGTGGACCTCAGGCACCCTGAGGGAGCGCGCAGAGCCGCATGAACCTCGGCGCCGAGCCGCAGATCCAGGCAACCCCGTCCACCCCATCACCGACCCCAGACCGGGGACCGGGGGCGGGGGATCGCCATGAACCCGCGGCCTCGTACGGCATCGCCTTCGCTACTGCCCGGCGAACTTCTCACTCACCGCGTCGAACACACCCTTGGCCTCCTCGCCCAGCCGCGGCCCGGCCAGCCATCCGGCGGTCACCGGACCGATCGACGTGTTGGAGACCAGCGCGGGCTCACCGCCGGAACCGGTCGCCACCCAGCCACCGCCCGACGAACCGCCCGTCATGGTGCACCCGATCCGATACATCGTCGGGTCCGTCTCCGTGATCGACAGCCGCCCCGGCTTGTCCTCGCACTGATACAGCGCCTGCCCGTCGAACGGCGCCGCCGCCGGATACCCCGTCGCCGTCATGCTCTCCATCTCCGGCACCGCCGGAGCCTCGAAGTCCACCGGCAGCGCCGCCCCCACGGTCTCCTCCAGCGAAGTGCCCCCGGCACCCTCCTCCGGCGTCACATGGATCACCGCGAAGTCGTACGCCGCACCGTCACCACCGGTCGGCCCGCCCTGCTCGATCCACTGGTCCGACGTCTGCACCCAGTCCGCCCACCAGACACCGTACGGAGCGACCTCCTCCTCGGTGGCGGTCTCCAACTGCTGGGCCGTCATCGCCGAGTCGTTGTACGACGGCACGAACGCGATGTTCCGGTACCAGCCCCCGCTCTTACCGGCGTGCACACAGTGCCCCGCCGTCCAGACCATGTTGGACTTGCCGGGGTTCGCCGGGTCCTGCACCACCGTCGCCGAACAGACCATCGTGCCCTCGGGGGAGTCGAACAGCAGCTTCCCGGCCTCCGGCACACTGTCGTGGTACTGCGCTGGCACGGCCTGCGCCTCCACCGGCTCGGGCGTCGGATCGGTCACCCCTTGGTCACCGGAGATGTCGTTCTCCTCGACCCCCTGGTCCGGCTCCTCCGCGTCCCGCATCCGGTCCGGGTCCCACAGGCCCTCGATGATCGGGTTGATGAACTCGTCGGCCTCGCGCAGCCAGTCGTCCCGGTTCCAGTTCTTCCACTCCCCGTCCCGCCAGGAGTCGAGGTCTATCCCGTAGTCCTTGAGCCGGTCCTTGATGTCGTCCGGGATCTGGATCTTGTCGTCACCGGCCGCCGCCGTGGCCGACGCGGCGGCATCGTCCGCCGAGGTCCCGCCCGACCCGCCGCACGCCGTCGCCGTCAGCCCCAGCGCCGACACCAGCGCCACCGCGGCCAGCACCGGCGACGTTCTGCGCCGCGAACGGTTCCCCCGACGAGCGATGAACGATGGCCGAATGGATCGCATGGTGTTACTCCCCCTGATATGAACGGATTTCGGCCCAACAGCGGTGACCTAGGCAAAGCCCCCCATGGAACTCCGCGCCCCGACCGCCCGGCCCTTGGGAACGGCCCCCCACACTATGCCGTCGCTGTGGGGGACTTCCGACGGATCGGCAACGGTTCGGCCACAGGCTCCCTGACCAGCGGGGCAGCCCCCAGCGCTCACGGTCCCCGCATCACGGGGATGCAGCGGCGACGCGTAACTCCACGCGGGGTGGGCTGTTGGGAGTGTTGGCGTCAGCGTCGGTGTGGGTGGGCGTCCGCGCCCAACTGCGCGAATGCGTTGGCGCCAGCCCTTGGCCGGGGTGAGCGGGTTGAGTTCCGGCCAGGCCCGGTCCCGTGCCCCGGACGGGGCTCTCGGCAACAGGTAGGGGGAGTCCCAACAACCCCCTACCCCCACTCGAACAGCGGGAGAGCGGAAGGAAAACGACTACAACCACCCCCCCCGGCCACGCCGCCCACCGCGCCACCGACCCGCAGCACCTACGCCGTCGCCCCGCCGATCGGTCCCGCCCGCCCCGGCGGCTCTCCGCACCGCCCTGGAATCCGGCGCCCCTTCCACATCACCAACGGACGGCCGGCTCCGACCCCCGCACCCGGTCAGCCCTCCCCACCCCTCTCATCGCACAAGCCCCTCCGCGCACCCCAATTCCGTGCAACCCCATCCCACTCACCCTCACCAAACCAAACCCACCCGCAAGGACCGCAGTGACCAGCACCCCACCCCCGCCCTCCTCGCCCTCGGTTCCGCATGCCTCCGTCCCCCACCAGCACCACGCCCCTCACCCTCCCGAACAACTCGGCGCCGCCACCCCCGACCTCCTGGACCACCCCGACCCCTACACCGCCGCCCAATCCGCCGCCATCGAGAACCTCCTCCGCTGCTGGGCCCGAGAGACCAACCTCGCCGCCCCCACCGACGGCACCCTCCGTATCTCCCTCCCCACCACCGGCACGACCCTCCTGATCCCGGTCCACTACTGGTCCCCGACAGGCCACCACCGCTTCGGCCCGCCCCACCTGACCACCCCCTCGCCCACTCCACCGACACCGCTCCCACCCCTCGACGCGATCACCCTCGCCGCACTCCTGGCCCGAGAGGCCCACCACACCTCACCCGCCCCCATCCCTCAAGCCCTGCCCATCCCCCCAATCACCGCCCCTCCAGCCGACCCACCCACCAAGCCACAAACGGTCACCAGGCCGCAAACGCCCACCGACCCCGCCCCGCCCACCCCGGGGGCCCACCCCACCCCCAACACCCCACCACCCCTCACCACTTCCCTCGCCGCCTCCACCGACCTGGTCACCCGCGTCGCCGACTCCCTGCGCCGAACCGCCACCTTCCTCACGGAGCGCCGGGGCCACCCAACCGACACCTCCGACCTGTTCCTCTCCGCAGAGCAGGCCCTCCTCCTCGGCCACCCCCTGCACCCCACCCCGAAGAGCCGCAAGGGACTCACCGAAACCGAAGCCCGCCTCTACTCCCCGGAACTCCGAGGCCGATTCCGCCTCCACTGGCTGTCCGTCGCCCCCTCCGTCCTTGTCACCGACTCGGCATGGACCGAGCGAGGCCGCTCCGTCCGCGCCGCCCTCCTCACCGCACGTCTCGCCGGACCGGATCTGCCTCTGCCCAACACCCACACAGCCCTGCCCGTGCACCCCTGGCAACTGCGCGAGCTACTCCATCGACCGGACATCGCCGCTCTCCTCGACGCCGGACTTCTACGCGACCTCGGCCCGCACGGGCCGACCTGGCATCCCACCTCCTCGGTCCGCACCGTCTACCGTCCCGGTGCCTCCGCCATGCTCAAGCTGTCCCTCGCCCTCCGCATCACCAACTCCCGTCGCGAGAACCTCCGTAAGGAACTCCACCGAGGCGTCGAGGTACACCGCCTCCTCCGCACCGGCCTCGCACAGCAATGGCATGCCGCCCACCCGGGCTTCGACATCGTCCGCGACCCGGCCTGGCTGGCGGTCGACACCCCGGACGGCCACCCCGTACGGGGGCTGGACACAGTGATCCGCCACAACCCCTTCCGCCCCACGGACGACGTCTCCTGTATCGCCGGCCTCGTAGCGCCCCGCCCACTCGAAGCGACTGCAAAGCCCGCCGCCAAGCCGACGCCTCCCATCCATCCGTCACGTCTCGCCGCCGTGATCACGGCCCTCGCCACCCGCACCGACCGACCCCGTGGCGCCGTAGCCGCCGAGTGGTTCCTGCGCTACCTGGAACAGGTCGTCCGGCCCGTTCTCTGGCTGGACGCCGAGGCCGGCATCGCCCTCGAAGCCCACCAGCAGAACACCCTGCTCCTCCTGGACCGGCACGGTTGGCCCGTAGGCGGTCGCTACCGCGACAACCAGGGCTACTACTTCCGCGCATCGCGCCGCCCGGACCTCGCCGCCCGGCTCCCCGGCATCGGGGACCACAGCGACACGTTCGTCTCCGACGAGGTCACCGACGAGCGCTTCGCCTACTACCTCGCGATCAACAACGTGTTCGGTCTCATCGGCGCCTTCGGAGCCCAGCGGCTGGCCGACGAACATCTCCTCCTCGCAGCCTTCCGCCGGTTCCTTGAGGACGTCTCCTCAGGCCCGGCCCGCCTCCGCACCTCGCTGCCCACCCTTCTGCTCGACGCCCCAGCCCTGCGCTGCAAGGCCAACCTCCTCACCCGCCTGCACGGCTTGGACGAACTCATCGGCCCGGTCGACACCCAGTCCGTCTACGTCACCATCACCAACCCCCTCCACACCTGAACCCCACGGATCGCGCCTTACCCTCCGCCACCACTGCCTCCGCCACCGTCTCTGGCTCCCTCCCATCCCCGAGAAAGCGGCCCTCACCTCGCAACGGAAAGGCGCCCCCCATGCACCCAACGAACCCTACGGACCCCACGCACCTCGCCGAGACCGGAACGGCCACCACCGCACCCCTCCCACTCCCACCCGCCAAGCCCGAACCATTCGACCCTGATCACCGCTCCCTCCTCGACTACATCCCTTCCTGGAACCCCACCATCACCACCCCCTTCGGCCCCTTCCATCTGGTCCCCGTCCACCTCACCCGCGACCTCTCGGTGATCAGCCGCTGGATGAACGACCCCGCAGTCGCCGCCTTCTGGGAACTGGCCGGCCCCCAGTCCGTCGCCGAGGCGCACCTCAGCGCGCAGCAGAGCGGCGACGGTCGCAGCGTCCCCTGCCTCGGACTGCTGGGCGACGGCGAGCCGATGAGTTACTGGGAGATCTACCGTGCCGACCTGGATCCATTGGCCGGCCACTACCCGGCTCGCCCGCACGACACCGGTATCCACGTCCTCATCGGCGGCACTGCCGACCGAGGGCGCGGACTGGGCAGCTGTCTCCTTCGGGCCGTGGCCGATCTCGTCCTCGACCATCGACCGAACTGCGCACGCGTCGTAGCCGAACCCGACATCCGCAACACCCCCTCCGTCTCCGCCTTCCTGACCGCCGGATTTCGGTTCGCCGCCGAGATCGAGCTGCCCGGCAAGCGAGCGGCGCTCATGATCCGCGACCGATCCCTGCGTGATCTGCTGTAGCGCTGTGCCACAACATCATCACTTTTGGTACACCGCTCGCCGCGATTCGGTTCCCACCTCCCGCAAGCCCACGCCCCGCGCCCCCAACCCCGCATCCCCACTCCGCAACCGCACCCCGCAACCCCACCCCCAAAGCCCACGCCCCCGTACCCCGCACCCCCAAGCCCCGCGCTCCCTCCATCCCCCCTGCCCCTAGCCCCCCACTCCCCACCCCTCTCCCCCGTCCTCACCCCTTTGTCAGTCCCGAGCCGTAGGGTGGTCGCCCTATGACAAAGCCCTCTCTCCCCGATCTCCTGCACGCCGCCGTCACAGCTGTCGGTGGCACGGAGCGCCCCGGCCAGGCGACCATGGCCGAAGCCGTCGCGGATGTCATCGACGGCGGCTCGCATCTGCTGGTACAGGCCGGCACAGGCACCGGAAAGTCCCTCGGATATCTGGTGCCCGCGCTCGCCCACGGGGAGAGAGTCGTCGTCGCGACCGCGACGCTCGCCCTGCAACGCCAGCTCGTCGAGCGCGACCTGCCGCGCACGGTGGACGCGTTGCATCCGCTGCTCCGGCGCCGCCCGGAGTTCGCCATGCTCAAGGGCCGGTCGAACTACCTCTGTCTGCACCGGCTCCACGAGGGCGTGCCGCAGGACGAGGAAGAGGGCCTGTTCGATCAGTTCGAGGCCGCGGCTCCGACCAGCAAACTGGGCCAGGACCTGCTGCGCCTGCGCGACTGGGCGGACGGGACCGAGAATGGCGACCGGGACGATCTGACCCCTGGAGTGTCCGATCGCGCCTGGTCACAGGTGTCGGTCTCCTCCCGCGAGTGCCTGGGCGCGACCAAGTGCGCGTACGGCGCCGAGTGCTTCGCCGAGATGGCCCGGGAACGCGCCAAGCTGGCCGAGGTCGTCGTCACCAATCACGCGCTGCTGGCGATCGACGCGATCGAGGGGGCCCCGGTCCTGCCGCAGCACGAGGTGCTGATCGTCGACGAGGCGCACGAACTGGTCTCGCGGGTCACGGGTGTCGCCACCGGTGAGCTCACGCCGGGACAGGTCAACCGCGCGGTGCGCCGCGCCGCGAAGCTCGCCAATGAGAAGGCCGCCGACCAGTTGCAGACCGCCTCCGAGGGCTTCGAGCGGCTCATGGAGCTGGCCCTGCCGGGCCGCCTGGAGGAGATCCCCGAGGATCTCGCCTACGCCCTCATGGCGCTGCGAGACGCCTGCCGTACGGTGATCTCCGCGATCGGCGCGACCCGGGACAAGTCCGTCCAGGACGAGGACGCGGTCCGCAAACAGGCGCTGGCGTCGCTGGAGAGCGTCCACGACGTGGCGGAGCGGGTGGCCAACGGTTCGGAATGGGACGTCGTCTGGTACGAGCGGCACGACCGCTTCGGGGCGTCCCTACGCGTCGCGCCGATGTCCGTCTCCGGTCTGCTGCGGGAGAAGCTCTTCTCGGACCGTTCGGTGATTCTCACCTCCGCGACGCTGAAGCTGGGCGGCGATTTCAATGGCGTGGGCGCCTCCCTGGGGCTGGCGCCGGAGGGTACCGAGGGCGACGACCTCCCGCAGTGGAAGGGCGTCGATGTCGGCTCGCCCTTCGACTATCCCAAGCAGGGCATCCTCTACGTCGCCAAGCATCTGTCCCGCCCCGCGCGGGACGGCGACCGGGCCGACATGCTGGACGAGCTGACGGAGCTGATCCAGGCCGCCGGCGGGCGCACGCTCGGCCTGTTCTCCTCGATGCGGGCCGCGCAGCTCGCGGCGGAGGATCTGCGCACCCGTATCCCGGAGTACCCGATCCTGCTCCAGGGCGAGGAGACGCTCGGCGAGTTGATCAAGAACTTCGCCGCCGACCCCAGGACCTGCCTCTTCGGCACGCTGTCGCTCTGGCAGGGCGTGGACGTCCCCGGGGCCAGCTGCCAGCTGGTGGTCATGGACAAGATCCCGTTCCCGCGTCCCGACGACCCGCTGATGAGCGCCCGCCAGAAGGCCGTGGAGGAGGCGGGCGGGAACGGCTTCATGGCGGTCGCCGCGACCCATGCGGCGCTGCTCATGGCACAGGGCGCCGGCCGTCTCGTCCGCGCGACCGGGGACCGTGGCGTGGTCGCCGTACTCGACCAGCGGCTGGCGACGGCCCGCTACGGGAACTATCTGAAGGCGTCACTGCCCGACTTCTGGTACACCACGGACCGTAACCAGGTCAGGCGATCACTGGCCGCGATCGACGCTTCGGCCCGCGAGAAGGAGGAGGCCGGGTAAAAGCGCTGCTGAGGGGGCCGGTTATGCTGCCCCGCGGCCACATCGCGGGGCAGCATAACCGGCGCAAAGTCGGCGACTGTCCGGCGCATGGCGGGGGTATGTGGCGTCGGGTCCGGTGACCCGTGGTGTCGGATCCGGTGACCCCACGTAACGGCCCACGTCGTGCCGCCCAAGCCGCGCCCGTAATCCACCGTAGCCAACCGTGACCCACCGCGACAGCGGCCACTCGGCCGAGGCCGATGCGGCCACCCAGGCCAGGCCCCCGTAACCGCTCAGCGAGGAGGCCCCCGCAGCGGACAGCACAGGGCCCCGGAACCGGCGCAGGGGTTCCGGGGCCCGGTCAGGGAAGCGGGGTGACGTGCCCGCTCGCCGCGGCGCTCAGACGCGGCGCAGTACGGCGACGACCTTGCCGAGGATGGTCGCGTCGTCGCCGGGGATCGGCTCGTACGCGGCGTTGTGCGGGAGCAGCCAGACATGGCCGTCCTCGCGCTTGAAGCGCTTCACGGTGGCCTCGCCGTCGAGCATGGCGGCGACGATGTCGCCGTTCTCGGCGACCGGCTGGCGGCGGACGGTCACCCAGTCCCCGTCGCAGATCGCGGCCTCGATCATGGAGTCGCCGACGACCTTCAGCACGAACAGCTCACCGTCGCCGACCAACTGTCGGGGGAGGGGGAAGACGTCCTCGACCGACTCCTCCGCGAGGATCGGGCCACCGGCGGCGATCCGGCCGACCAGCGGCACGTACGACGCGGCGGGCTTGCCCGCGGTGTCCGTGGGCTGCACGGACGTGGCCTGGTCGGAGCCGCGTACCTCGTACGCGCGCGGGCGGTGGGGATCGCGGCGCAGGAAGCCCTTCCGCTCCAGTGCCATCAGCTGGTGTGCCACGGACGAGGTGCTGGACAGGCCGACCGCCTGGCCGATCTCCCGCATGGACGGCGGGTAGCCGCGGCGCTGCACCGAGTCCCGGATGACCTCGATCACCCGGCGCTGCCGGTCGGTCAGGCCCGAGCTGTCCGCCCGGATGCCTGGAGGTCGGCCCGGTAGGGAGCGCTTGTGCCCCTCGGGATGCGTGGCTTCGTTCATCGCGTGCACCGGCTCAAGTCGGCCCTGGGAGCGGTCCTGGGCGGTGATGGTGGCACTGTCTGCGGTCGTGGTCACGTCGGCCCCTCTCGATGGTCTCCCTGCTGGACAACGGTAGTTGCTTTCGAAAGGTTGCGCCAAACACACGTTCGAGTGAAAAAACGCGATCCTTCTGTCGTGATCTTCTCTCGGGGTGTATGGCCGACGTGCTTCCGGCAGGTGAAGGGGCGCACTGTTGTACTGTTCTGCGCCGGGGTGGGGCCCTTGTGGGGTCGCCCCAGTCTGCCAGCCGGTGTCCCGCCCGGCAGGGCGCGGGTCTCCACCCGTGCGAGAGTCCCACGCCGCCTCCCTGCGGCGCCCACGGTATCTCCCCATGCCCCCTCCGGGGTACGGAGCGGCACAGGTGTGTCCTGCCGGGCGTTACCGGACACCCGTGTCGGGGCGCTTCCGGCGACGGTGCGGAGCGGTACGGTCACGCGGCAGATCGGGTCGGGCGTGCGACACGCGGTACGGCGTGTATGTATGCGCCAATCCCCACATCTAGTGGTTGGATTGCATCAGCGGCCCAGAAGTTGTGGTCCCCCGGGTCTTCAGGTCCGGGACGATCGCCTATGCTGGTGCCTGCTTCGAGGGGCCCGAGCGGTCTCCTGGGGCTATTGAGTTCTGCTGCGAGGAGGGTTGGGAGATCATGCACTGCCCCTTCTGCCGGCATCCCGACAGCCGCGTCGTCGACAGCCGTACGACCGACGACGGTACGTCGATCCGCAGGCGCCGCCAGTGCCCTGACTGCTCCCGTCGTTTCACGACCGTGGAGACATGCTCGCTCATGGTGGTCAAGCGGTCCGGAGTCACCGAGCCTTTCAGTCGTACCAAGGTCATCAACGGTGTGCGCAAGGCATGCCAGGGGCGGCCTGTCACCGAGGACGCACTCGCCCAGCTCGGCCAGCGGGTCGAGGAGGCGGTGCGGGCCACCGGGAGTGCCGAGCTGACCACCCATGACGTGGGTCTGGCCATACTCGGCCCCCTTCAGGAACTGGATCTCGTCGCCTATCTGCGTTTCGCCTCCGTCTACCGGGCCTTCGACTCGCTCGACGACTTCGAGGCGGCCATCGCGGAACTCAGGGAGACGAGGCCCCCCGCCGCGGGCGACGAGGCCCGCGACGACGGACAAGGCGCTGTCACGGGGAGCCGGGAAGATCATCGCGGGCCCGGTGGGACCAGGCAGGTCCCCGAGCCCGTCCACGCCGCCGACTGACCGGAGAAGGGCCGGTACCGGACCGCGGCGGATGGCGGGACCGGGCCGTACGGCGGCGAATCGAATCACCTGTTGCGGGCGGAGCCTGGGCCTGCCCGCAGTACCAGACAGAACACCGTGCCACGGGAACAACGGGGCACTTCAGGGCGTTTTCGCCCGTACAGGGAGGCGGCATGACAGAGACGACGAGCGGTCCGGCACGAGGTTCCCGGGCAAAGGGTGCCAAGGCCAGCAAGGGACTGCGTATCGAGCGCATCCACACCACCCCTGGAGTGCACCCGTACGACGAGGTGGAATGGGAGCGTCGTGACGTCGTCATGACCAACTGGCGCGACGGCTCGGTCAATTTCGAGCAGCGCGGCGTGGAGTTCCCCGGCTCCTGGTCGGTGAACGCGGTCAACATCGTCACCAGCAAGTACTTCCGGGGTGCCGTCGGCACCCCGCAGCGTGAGACCAGCCTCAAGCAGCTGATCGACCGCATCGTGAAGACGTATCGGAAGGCCGGCGAGGACTACAAGTACTTCGCCTCGCCCGCCGACGCCGAGATCTTCGAGCACGAGCTGGCGTACGCCCTCCTGCACCAGATCTTCAGCTTCAACAGCCCCGTCTGGTTCAACGTGGGCACGCCCCAGCCGCAACAGGTCTCCGCCTGCTTCATCCTGTCCGTCGACGACTCCATGGAGTCGATCCTCGACTGGTACAAGGAAGAGGGCATGATCTTCAAGGGCGGCTCCGGCGCCGGCCTGAACCTCTCCCGGATCCGTTCCTCCAAGGAACTGCTCTCCTCCGGAGGCAACGCTTCCGGCCCGGTCTCCTTCATGCGCGGTGCCGACGCCTCCGCGGGAACGATCAAGTCCGGTGGCGCCACCCGGCGCGCCGCCAAGATGGTCATCCTCGACGTCGACCACCCCGACATCGAGGACTTCATCGAGACCAAGGTCAAGGAGGAGGAGAAGATCCGCGCCCTGCGCGACGCGGGCTTCGACATGGACCTGGGCGGCGACGACATCACGTCCGTCCAGTACCAGAACGCCAACAACTCGGTCCGGGTGAACGACGAGTTCATGACGGCCGTCGAGAACGGCGAGACCTTCGGTCTGCGGGCCCGGATGACCGGCGAGATCATCGAGAAGGTCGACGCCAAGACCCTCTTCCGCAAGATGGCCGAGGCCGCCTGGGCCTGCGCCGACCCGGGCATCCAGTACGACGACACCATCAACCACTGGCACACGTGCCCGGAATCGGGCCGGATCAACGGCTCGAACCCGTGCAGCGAGTACATGCACCTGGACAACACGTCCTGCAACCTGGCCTCGCTGAACCTGATGAAGTTCCTCAAGGACGACGGCAAGGGCAGCCAGTCCTTCGAGGCCGAGCGCTTCGCCAAGGTCGTCGAGCTGGTCATCACCGCGATGGACATCTCCATCTCCTTCGCCGACTTCCCCACCCAGAAGATCGGCGAGAACACCCGCGCGTTCCGCCAGCTCGGCATCGGCTACGCCAACCTCGGCGCCCTGCTGATGGCGACCGGCCACGCGTACGACTCCGACGGCGGCCGGGCCCTGGCCGGTGCCGTCACCTCGCTGATGACAGGCACGGCCTACCGCCGCTCCGCCGAGCTCGCCACGGTCGTGGGCGCCTACGACGGCTACGCGCGCAACGCCGACGCCCACAACCGCGTCATGAAGCAGCACGCCGACGCCAATGGCCAGGCCCTCCGCGTGCACGACCTCGACACGCCGGTCTGGGCCGCCGCCACCGAGGCGTGGCAGGACGTGCTGCGGCTGGGTGAGAAGAACGGTTTCCGTAACGCGCAGGCGTCCGTCATCGCCCCGACCGGCACCATCGGTCTGGCGATGTCCTGCGACACCACCGGCCTGGAGCCCGACCTCGCGCTGGTCAAGTTCAAGAAGCTGGTCGGCGGCGGCTCCATGCAGATCGTCAATGGCACCGTTCCGCAGGCCCTGCGCCGCCTGGGCTACCAGGAGGAGCAGATCGAGGCGATCGTCGCCCACATCGCCGACCACGGCAATGTGATCGACGCCCCGGGGCTGCGACTCGAACACTACGAGGTGTTCGACTGCGCCATGGGCGAGCGGACCATCTCCCCGATGGGCCACGTCCGCATGATGGCCGCCATCCAGCCGTGGATCTCCGGCGCCCTGTCCAAGACGGTCAACATGCCGGAGACGGCGACCGTCGAGGAGGTCGAGGAGATCTACTTCGAGGCGTGGAAGCTGGGCATCAAGGCCCTCGCCATCTACCGCGACAACTGCAAGGTCGGCCAGCCCCTCTCCGCCAAGAAGAAGGAGCCGGAGACCAAGGCCGTCGCGGCCCCCGTCTCCGCCGAGCAGCCCAAGGTGGAGAAGGTCGTCGAGTACCGGCCGGTCCGCAAGCGGCTTCCCAAGGGCCGCCCCGGGATCACCACGTCCTTCACGGTCGGTGGCGCCGAGGGCTACATGACCGCCAATTCCTACCCGGACGACGGTCTCGGTGAGGTCTTCCTGAAGATGTCCAAGCAGGGCTCGACCCTCGCGGGCATGATGGACGCCTTCTCCATCGCCGTCTCGGTCGGCCTCCAGTACGGCGTGCCCCTGGAGACCTACGTCTCGAAGTTCACCAACATGCGCTTCGAGCCGGCCGGGATGACGGACGACCCCGATGTCCGGATGGCCCAGTCGATCGTCGACTACATCTTCCGCCGCCTGGCGCTCGACTTCCTCCCCTTCGAGACGCGCTCCGCGCTCGGCATCCACTCCGCCGAGGAGCGCCAGCGCCACCTGGAGACGGGTTCGTACGAGCCCCTGGACGACGATGTCGATGTCGAGGGCCTCGCCCAGTCGGCGCCGCGGGCCCAAGAACTCAAGGCCGTCGCCGCGCCGAAGGCCAGTACGGAGGAGGAGGCCCGTCCCGCCCCGCGGCAGGCCCACACCAGCGCGGAACTGGTGGAGATGCAGCTCGGCATCCAGGCTGACGCCCCGCTGTGCTTCTCCTGCGGCACCAAGATGCAGCGGGCCGGGTCCTGCTACATCTGTGAGGGATGCGGGTCCACCAGCGGTTGCAGCTGAGGCCTCTCGGCGGTGCGCCGGGCACCCTGCCCGGCGCGCACGCCGGAGAGGTGAAGCGTGAGGAGGGGCGTCGGCGTCAGGTCGGCGCCCCTCCCGCCTGTCACGCGCCGGGTGCGCATCCGGCGTCGTGCGCGCTGAGCCTGCTTCCCGGTTCCCTGGTCCGGGTGCGCAGGGGGCGCCCCGGCGCACGGAACCGGGCCGGAACCCCTCCTGCGGGTGAGGAGCACCGGCGGTGCGGATCAGGAACGAGCGGTGGCACCCATGGCACTGGTGAAGGACGTGGGGTCGTCCTCGTATCCATGAACGCCCGGGTAGAAGTCCCAGGTTCCCGAGTCGGTGCGCAGGAATTCCCCGACCGTCGCCGCCGTCGCTCCGAGCACACCGCCAAAGTCGTCGGCCGCCAGATCGGTGTATCCCTCACGGATGCGCAGCTTGGGATTGCCGACGCTGACGAAGGTCCGGCGGTCCGGGCGCTGCTGGATGATGACACCCACCACCACGCGCGCGTAGCGCGGGTCCAGGCGCTCGAACTCGACCGTCAGGACCTCGTCCCAGCCGAAGCCCTTGCCGTCCTTGCTGTCCCGGTTGAGTGTGATCGTTCCGTCGGGGGAGCGCCTGTCGAAGTGCACGAGATAGGCGGGCTCACCCTGTGGATCACTCGTCAGATAGGTCGCCGCCACCAGGTCGAGATCGGTCGGCGGCTGCCCCGACGGACTCGGATCCCACTTGACCGCGATCTCGGCCTTGCGGATGCCCTTGGTGAGGTCGTTCACCGGTTGTGCCCCTTCCCCGTACATATCCACCCCGAACTGCCCCGTGGGCAGGGCCGGTTGTCCATCCTGCCACGCGGAGGCGGGCGCACGCGCGTATGCGCTCCCACCGACCGTGACCCGCGGCACCTCCCGGGCCGTACGATGGCGCGGTGCTGGTCAAGTGGATTCGCTGCACCGTGGTGGACCGCCGGGGGTTCGAGCGGGGACAGCGAAAGTGGGCGGGGCTTCCGGGTGAACCCGGATTCCGGGGGCAGGGCGGCGGCTGGAGCCGCGTGCGGCCCTCGGTGGCGCATATCTTCACCTTCTGGGAATCCCGCGCCTTCTACGACTCCTTCATGGCCCGCTCGCACGACCGGCTCGCGGCGGCCCAGTCCGGCACCTTCAAGGACGCCCAGGTCAGGCTGTTCGACTACCGCTTCGATGTGAAGACCGGCTTCGAACCCCGCTTCGTCGACGCCGACCTCATCCGCGTCGCCCTGTGCCGCGTCCGCGAGGAGCGCGTCGAGAACTTCACCCTCATGCAGGAGAAGGTCTGGAACCCCGCCATGGCCGGCTCGCCCGGCATGATCCGCGGACTGTTCGCCGAGGCCCCTGGGCACGAGTTCCTGGTGCTGTCCATGTGGCAGTCCGCCGCCGAGCACGGCAAGTACCGCACCGAGCGCATCGAACGCCTGGCCCTGCGCGCCCAGACCGAGGCGGACATCGCCGCGCTCACCGGGGACATCGTCGAAATGGAACCGTCCTGGACGGTGTGACCACGGCCCGTACGAGGCACCCTGGGAGGGGTGTCCGGGAAGACCGGCACCGCGCGCGGAGCGCCTTACGCGTGGCGGCCTCCGACCATTGATGCCGGCGGCCCGCAGTGGGGAGATTGTGTGACCTACGCCGTATGGAGCCCCCACGACCGCCCGGTATCGCGTCCTCCGATCTAGGGTTTCGGCATGGCACGACCACGGCGCATCGTCCTTGTCCGCCACGGGGAGTCAACGGGCAATGTTGATGACACCGTGTACGAGCGTGAACCCGACCACGCCCTCGCCCTGACCGAACGGGGCTGGCGGCAGGCGGAGGAGGCCGGAAAGGGGCTGCGCGAGCAGTTCGGCCGCGAGCGGGTGAGCGTGTACGTCTCCCCGTACCGCCGTACGCACGAAACCCTGCGCGCCTTCCATCTCGACCCCGAGCTGATACGCGTCCGGGAGGAGCCCCGGCTCCGCGAACAGGACTGGGGCAACTGGCAGGACCGCGACGACGTACGCCTCCAGAAGACGTACCGGGACGCCTACGGCCACTTCTTCTACCGCTTCGCCCAGGGCGAGAGCGGCGCCGATGTGTACGACCGGGTCGGCGGCTTCCTGGAGAGCCTCTACCGCAGCTTCGAGGCGCCCGACCATCCGCCGAACGTGCTCCTGGTGACCCACGGGCTGGCCATGCGCCTGTTCTGCATGCGCTGGTTCCACTGGACGGTCGCGGAATTCGAGTCCCTGTCGAATCCCGGGAACGGTGAGGTGCGGATGCTCGTTCTCGGACATGACGGCAGGTACACCCTGGACCGGCCGTTCGAGCGCTGGCGGGATCCGGAGTGGTACGGGATCGGTGGATAGCGGCTTCGGTGGTGGTTTCGCTCGTCGTGGGGGTCGGATGGCCGGGTGGGGGTCCGTCGGTCCTGGTGGCAGGGCAGGCCACCTGATGATGATCAAGTCGGCGGTCGATGACCGGCCGACCCGGTGATGACGGTAGCGAGGATGCAAGGCCGTCACCCTCCGCACAGTGCTGGATCCGCCGGTGACGAATTAGAGTGGCTGAGCGATGACCTTCGACTCCCTTGACCTCTCTCCCGACGACTTCTCTCCTGACGGCCGCCTCAATCGCGCGCTGGCCAGCTTGCGCGGATTGGCTGTGGGCGACGCGCTCGGCTCGCAGTTCTTCGTCCCGGTGAACCATCCGCTGCTCAAGCGCCGCGAACTGCCCGAGGGCATCTGGCAGTGGACCGACGACACCGAGATGGCCTGCTCCGTCGTCACCGTTCTCGCCGCGCACGGACGGATCGAGCAGGACGCGCTGGCCGCCTCCTTCGCCGCGCGCCATGACTTCGACCGCGGGTACGGCCCCGCCGTCAACCGGCTGCTGCGCCTGGTCCGGGAGGGCGGCGACTGGCGCGAGCTGTCGGCCGCGCTGTTCAACGGACAGGGGTCCTGGGGCAACGGCGCCGCGATGCGGATCGCACCGCTGGGTGCCTGGTACGCCGACGACCCCGAGCAGGCCACCCACCAGGCCGAGATCTCCGCCTATCCGACGCACCAGCACCGTGAGGCCGTGGTCGGCGCCATGGCGGTCGCCGCCGCAGCCGCCCTGGCCGGTTCCCCCGGCGGGCCGCCCAGCGCCGGTGCGCTTCTCGACGCGGTCGTCGCCCTGATCCCCAGAAGCGCGGTCGGCGCCGGACTGCGCCGCGCCCGCGACATGCTCGACTACGACGACGCGGCGACCGTCGCCGCCGTACTGGGCTGCGGACGGCGTACGACGGCCCATGACACCGTCCCCTTCGCCCTCTGGTCCGCCGCGCGCGCCCTCGGCGACTACGAGCGTGCCTTCTGGACGACCGCGCAGGTCGGCGGCGATGTCGATACGACCTGCGCCATCGTGGGTGGCGTGCTGGCCGCGAGCGGGACGGGGCGACCGCCGGTCGGCTGGGGCGAGCGGGTGGAGGCGTTGCCGGAGTGGGTGCCGAGGGGTGCTTAGACGGGGCAGCCCGTCCGCTTAGGGGGAGAACTAGCTGGTCACCAGTCCGGCCGGGCCCATGCCGGGGCGCGCGGTTGTCTGTCGGGGGGTGCGGGGGCCGTTCGCTCCCCGACGCCGTCGTTGAAACTCTCTGTGCGTGGCGGGAACTCTCCGTGACCGGTCGCGCGTTCCCACTACAGCTGCCGCGTGACGAGTGCGTACGCGGGGGGGTGCGAGGGGCACAGGGGGTGAGCGTGGTGGGTGCGTTGGTGTCATGGGGCGGATCTGGGCTGCTGCCCGTGACCCTTGCCGTGCTGACCGCCGTATGGGTCGGTGCCCGGTGGCGGAGGGAGCGAGGCCGGTCGGCGGGCGGGCGGCACACCCCCGTGATGCCTCCCGCCCACCTCCGGCCCGCAGCCACTGCCGTCCACCGGCCGTGGCTCGTCAGTGCCCGTTCCTCCTCAGCCCACCATCGCCCCCGGCGAGCCCGAGAGCGTCTCCAGATCGGCCTTGCGGACCTTGATCACGAACCAGGCCGCCACAAGAGCGAGCCCCGCCATGGCCGCGGCCGGGACGAAGCCCATGGAGATGCCATGGGCGAGCACCTCGTGCCCCCAGGGCGCGGGCAGCTCCTGGGTCCGGGTGAACTCCGCCTTCTGCTCCGCGGTGCCGTTGGCGAGGAAGTCCGGCAGTTGTTTCTCGGCCTCGTTCTTGGTCGCCGTACCGAACACGGTGGTGAGGATCGACAGTCCGAGCGAGCCGCCCACCTGCTGGGTGACATTGAGCAGCCCGGACGCCGCTCCCGCCTCCTGAGGGGCCACCCCGGAGACAGCCGTCACGGTCGCGGTCACGAAGATCAGGCCCATGCCGAAGCCGAACACCAGCATCGGTCCGAGCACCCCACCGGCATAGGAGCTGTCGGGGCTGATGAAGGTCAGCCAGATAAGGCCGATGACCACCAGCGACGAGCCCGAGACCAGGAACGGCTTGGGGCCGAGCGTCGGCAGCAGCCGCTGCGACAACCCCGCGCCCACCGCGATCGCGACGGTGACCGGCAGGAAGGCCAGACCGGCGCTGATCGGGCTGTAGCCCAGCACGTTCTGGACGAAGAGCACGATGTAGAAAAACATCCCGAACATCGCCGCGGCCAGGCTCAGCATGATCAGGTAGGTGCCGGAGCGATTGCGGTCGGCGAACATCTTCAGCGGGGTGATCGGTTCCCGTGCCCGTGTCTCGATGAAGACGAAGGCCGACAGCAGGACCACGGAGGTGATGAAGGATTCCAGGGTGAGGCTGTCCTGCCAGCCCTCCTCGGCCGCCCGGATGAAGCCGTACACCAGGGAGGCCATGCCCACGGTGGACGTCAGCGCACCGGCGATGTCGAAGCGTCCGGGGTGCCGTTCGGACTCGCTGATGTAGAGCGGTGCGAGCACGGCGATGAGGACACCGATCGGCACATTGACGAAGAGCACCCAGCGCCAGTCCAGCCATTCGGTGAGCATGCCGCCCGCGAGCAGACCGATGGCCCCGCCACCTGCGGAGACGGCCGCGAAGACACCGAAGGCGCGATTTCGCTCCGGCCCTTCGGGGAACGTGGTGGTGATGAGGGCCAGCGATGTGGGCGATGCGATGGCGCCCCCCACGCCTTGCAGGGCCCGCGCGGCGAGCAGCTGCCAGGGTTCCTGGGCGAAGCCGCCGAGCAGCGAGGCGAAGGTGAACAGCAGGATCCCGGCCATGAAGACCCGGCGGCGGCCGAGGATGTCACCGGCGCGGGCGCCGAGCAGCAGCAGACCGCCGAACGTCAGGGTGTACGCGCTGACCACCCAGGTCAGCTCGGTGGTGCTGAAGGAGAGCGCATCCTGAATGTGGGGAAGCGCGATATTCACAATCGTCGCGTCGAGGACCACCATGAGCTGGCAGGCCGCGATGACGGTGAGCGCGATGCCGGGACGCCCTTCCCGGCGGGCCGCACCCGGTTCCTTGTTCTTGATCAACTGAGAGGTTGTCACTGTGGGTCCCCCAGAAACGCTTTAGTGAACGGTTGCGTTCACTGTCGGGCCAACCGTAGTGAGTCAGCCTTAGTGAACGCAACCGTTCTCTCAATTTGCCCTCGCGTGGTGTGTCCCCCTTCGATGCCACGTGGTGCGTCCCTGCCCCTCGGGTGGCGGCCGGTCCGATATTTGGCGCCCGGCGCCTCCCCCCTCGCTGGAGAATGTCCCGATGGATACTTCGCGCCCGCCGGCAGACCTCGCTCCGCCCGCCGCGATCCGCCGCCGTGGTGCCGTGCTGGAGCGCGCGATCCTCGACGCCGCCCTGGAGCAGCTCAGTACGGTCGGCTGGAGCGGCCTCACCATGGAAGGGGTCGCGGCCGGTGCCCACACCGGCAAGGCCGCGGTCTACCGGCGGTGGCCCTCCAAGGAGGATCTCGTCGCCGACGCCCTTCAGGCCGGGCTCCCGCGGTTCGACGAGGCTCCCGACCTCGGTGGTGTGCGCGAGGATCTGCTCCACCTGTGCCGCCAGGCGCGCGACGGGATGTTCTCGCGGCCCGGGTTCGCGCTCCGCTCGGTGATTTACGAATGCGATCCGGCGCAGGCCGAGCGGTTCCACGGGGTGATCTTCGGCGGGGTCGTCGAGCCCACCGTCAGACTGCTGGGGGAGGTCGTCAACCGGGGAATCGAGCGCGGCGAGGTGCGGCCCGACGCTGCGAACAGCTATGTCATCGACGCCATCCCGGCGATGATGCTGTACCGCTCAAAGATTTGTGCCAGCGAATGGCCGGACGCCGACATCGAGCAGATGGTGGACGAGTTGATGATGCCGCTGCTGCGGTCGGGCGCCGCCTGAGACGGGTTCCCCGCCCTCGGGTGCGCGACTCGGGGAGGCGGGGTGTCACCAGGTGATCCGGGCGGCGTACGCTAAGGGCGCCATGCCGTACGAACCGCCTACCCACACCGTCGAGCGCTCCCTCCGCGCCACGACCGGAGCGAAGATCATTGCCGGTGTCGACGAGGTGGGGCGAGGCGCCTGGGCCGGTCCCGTCACCGTCTGCGCGGCGATCACCGGACTGCGCCGGCCCCCCGAAGGACTCACCGACTCCAAGCTGCTCACCGTCAAGCGGCGCACGGAACTCGCCGAAGTGCTGCGCCCATGGGTGACGTCGTACTCCCTCGGGCATGCCTCTCCCGAGGAGATCGACGGGATGGGCATGACGGCCGCGCTGCGCCTGGCCGCCGTGCGCGCCCTGGAGACCCTGCCGGTCAGGCCCGAGGCCGTGATACTCGACGGCAAGCACAACTATCTCGGGGCTCCCTGGCAGGTGCGCACGGTGATCAAGGGGGACCAGTCGTGCGTGGCCGTCGCGGCGGCTTCGGTGATCGCCAAGGTTCAGCGCGACAAAATGATGGCCGAACTGGGTGTCGACCATGCAGACTTCGGTTTTGCGGACAATGCCGGGTATCCCTCACCTGTGCACAAGGCCGCACTGGAGGAGCGGGGCCCCACCCCGTACCACCGGTTGTCGTGGGCGTATCTTGATGCGCTGCCCCAGTGGCGGCACCTGAAGAAGGCCCGCAGCTGGGCGGAGGGAAGCGTTCCGGAGATCGAGGGTCAGCTCGGCTTCGATTTCTGACGATTCCGCTCGCACGTATGTGCCACCCGCCCATGTGCGTCGCACCAGCGTTTGATTAACATCAGCTCATGCCTCTCATCCCCGAGGAGCCTCAGATTCACGAGAGTGCCCAGGGTCCCCGCGCCACCCCGGCCAGTGGCCGTACCGCGCCGACCCCCCGTCCTGTACCCGGCCCCCGCCCCGTGGCGCCCTCGCGTCCCGGTCGTCCCGGCCCGCTGCGGCCGGCGCCGCCCGTGCAACGCACGCCGCGTGACGTGGTCCCGGCCAAGCCCGCTCCGTCGGGCCCCACTGCCACCGCCCCGACCCCGGCGGCCCCGCAGATCCAGCTGATCCCGGCCTCCGCCGAAGGTGCCCTCGACGCCGCCGAGGAGGCCGTGGACCTGCTGCTGGAATCGGGCCGCGCCCCCGGTGACGTCCTGGTCGTCACCACCGGCGAACAACACCCCTGGGCAGCGCATGAGCTGTCCTTCGGCGAAGCCTCCTACTGGCAGCAGCACGACGCGGGTGACGACGTCTTCTACACCGACGCCGTCACCACGGGCCGTGCCGCTTCCCGTCCCGTCGTCGTGGTCGCCGTCAACGGCGGTTCCGACGACACGGCCGAGTCCGCGCTGCCGCTGGCCCTGAGCCGGGCGGGGGCCCTGCTGATCGTCTGCGGCGACCCGAAGAAGATCAACACGGTGCTGGGCGCGGGCGTCTGAGCCCGGCCCGGTTCCCGCGACGAGGCGAGGGCAACGGCGCCGTCGCCACGCTGGTACGTGCTCGGAGGGCGCACCGGCTTCTGCCCTGACGGGGCAGGTCAGGCCGGTGCTTCGGGCTGCCCGGGGCCCTGGGTCGCCGGGTCCGACCCGCCGGTGGGCGGCGGTCGTGTGAGCGGGCGCCGCGGCAGGGGAAGGCGCGAGGCCGCCTCGCGCCACGGCTCGGGGCTCGCGGAGGCCGCAGTGCGCCTGCCGTGCTGCCCGCGAGGCATGTCCCGGAGACGACCCGGGGCGGAACGGGAGAGGCCCTCAGCGGGCCGCGACGCGGCTGAGTATCTCCGAGGCGGCACCACCGCTCCGCGGCAGCGGAGGCGGCGCCTCAGCCGTGGCGAACGGCTCGGGCACCGAACCGATGCTGGGACTGCGCCCGCCGCGCCCCTCCCCGAGCACCTGCCAGCCGTCCCGGGTCAGCGTGATGTACGCCCCGCAGCGCAGCCCGTGCAGCGTGCACGCGTCCCGCAGGCCCCACATCCACGCCCCGTCCTCCTCCGTCCAACGCGCGTCGCCCTCCCGGCAGTAGAGCAGCACCGCCGTACGCACCGGGGTGCGGCGGCGCAGGTCGTGCGGGATGACCCGGCGCAGCTGGGAGAGCAGGGCGTTGCGCAGCATCCAGCCGTCCGCCTGGGCCGTCCGCCGCTTGAAGGAGGCGCTGGCCAGCAGCCGCTCGTCGGGATCGAGCACCGCCACGACGGCGGTGAGCGGCAGGGGGCGGTGCCGGGCGTACAGTCCGCTGACCACTTCCCTCGGACTGCGCAGGAGGGGGATGCCCGCGGAGGCCCACTCCGCCGGTTCCAGCGTACGGGCCAAGGGGTTGGTGGAAGCGGCGGACAGGTCGGCCGAGGACGACGTGGATGCTGCGGAGGACGGAGCGAATCCGAAGGTCACGATCCTCCCTTCGGCTAGGCGCCCGCACTGCGGGCGGGGTCTGGTCGGGGGAGCGCCCACCGCAGCGAAGCCCTTCCGGACCACGGCCGAGCCGTGCGGGGAGCGGACCTCAATTCTTCCTGTCGAACTGGGATGCGGCAACGAGCAAATGGGGTCACCGACCCGTATCTGCTGCTGCGTGGCTTATATCCCTACCCAAAGGGGCACCAGGTGCCCCACGGTGTGAGGGCGCACTGCCGGTGCCTCCCACGGGCCACACGCGTTCCCGGGTGCCACCGCGCGAGGCGTTGCGGCGGCCACGTTTCGCCCGTTCGGCCCTTGATCGCAAGGACCAATCGCGACACACCCCGCCCCTGGCTCGGGCGGCCGGGCAGGGCGCGAGTGGCCCATTGTCAGACCCATCGGGTTGCATGGAGACATGGACGATCAGGAGTTGCGCGCCGAAGCCGATGCCATCCTCGCCGAACTGGTCGGCGATCCGGGAGGCACCGCGCGGCTGCGGGAGGACCAGTGGCACGCGGTGGCCGCGCTGGTCCGCGACCGCCGTCGCGCGCTCGTGGTGCAGCGCACCGGGTGGGGCAAGTCGGCGGTGTACTTCGTGGCCACCGCCCTGCTGCGCCGGCGCGGCTCAGGCCCCACGGTGATCGTCTCGCCGCTGCTGGCGCTGATGCGCAACCAGGTCGAGTCCGCCGCGCGGGCCGGTATCCGCGCGCGCACCATCAACTCCGCCAACCCCGAGGAGTGGGACACGATCCACGACGAGGTCGAGCGCGGTGAGACCGATGTGCTCCTGGTCAGCCCCGAGCGACTCAATTCCGTCGACTTCCGTGACCAGACCCTGCCCAAGCTCGCGGCCACGACCGGTCTGCTCGTCGTCGACGAGGCGCACTGCATCTCCGACTGGGGCCATGACTTCCGCCCCGACTACCGCAGGCTCCGGTCCATGCTCGCCGATCTGTCCCCGGGCATCCCGGTGCTGGCCACCACCGCGACCGCCAACGCGCGCGTGACCGCCGATGTCGCCGAGCAACTGGGGACGGGCGCCGGGGAGGCCCTGGTGCTGCGCGGCTCCCTGGAGCGGGAGAGCCTGCGCCTCGGGGTGCTCCAGCTGCCGGACGCCGCCCATCGGCTGGCCTGGCTGGCCGAACACCTGGACGAGCTGCCGGGCTCCGGGATCATCTACGCGCTGACGGTCGCGGCGGCCGAGGAGGCCACCGCTTTCCTGCGCCAGCGCGGCTTCCCGGTGGCGTCCTACACGGGCCGCACCGAGAACGCGGACCGGCTCCAGGCCGAGTCAGACCTGCTGGGCAACCGGGTCAAGGCGCTGGTCGCCACCTCGGCCCTCGGCATGGGCTTCGACAAACCGGACCTCGGCTTCGTCGTCCACCTCGGCTCACCGTCCTCACCCATCGCCTACTACCAGCAGGTCGGGCGCGCGGGACGCGGTGTGCGGCACGCCGATGTCCTGATGCTGCCGGGCAAGGAGGACGAGGCGATCTGGCGCTACTTCGCCGACACCGCCTTCCCGCGCGAGGCGCAGGTACGCCAGACCCTCGACACCCTCGCCGACGCTGGACGCCCCCTGTCCGTCCCCGCCCTGGAAGCCGCGGTCGACCTGCGCCGCACCCGGCTGGAGAGCATGCTCAAGGTGCTCGACGTTGACGGCGCGGTCCGCCGCGTCAAAGGCGGCTGGACCGCCACGGGCCGGCCCTGGCACTACGACGCCGAGCGCTACGCCAGGGTGGCCCGCCAGCGCGCCGCCGAACAGGAGGCCATGCGCGCGTACGCGGGGAGCGATGCCTGCCGGATGGAGTTCCTGCGGCGCCAGCTCGACGACCCGGAGGCCGCCCCGTGCGGACGCTGCGACAACTGCGCGGGCCCCTGGATCGAGCCCACCGTGTCCACGGAGGCCCTGACCGGCGCCGAGAAGGAGCTGGACCGGCCGGGCGTGGAGGTCGAGCCGCGCCGGATGTGGCCCACCGGAATGCCCGCCCTGGGCGTCGATCTCAAGGGCCGTATCCCGGCCAAGGAGCAGTGCTCCACGGGCCGTGCCCTGGGCCGGCTCTCGGACATCGGCTGGGGCAACCGGCTGCGCCCCCTGCTCGCCGACAACGCACCCGACGGACCCGTTCCCGACGACGTCCTACGGGCCTGCGTGACCGTCCTGGCCGACTGGGCACGCTCCCCGGGCGGATGGGCCACGGACGGGCCGGACGCCGCCCCACGCCCCGTGGGAGTCGTCGCCCTGCCCTCCACGACCCGCCCGCGACTGGTCGCCACGCTGGCCCAGGGCATCGCGAACGCCGGCCGTCTGCCCTTCCTCGGCACCCTGGCCCACACCGGCGACGGGCACGCCGTACGGCGCAGCAACTCCGCTCAGCGACTCAGGGCGCTCTCGGGAGCGTTCACCGTCCCCGGGGAACTGGCCGAGGCCCTGGCCGCCACGCCGGGGCCGGTCCTGCTCGTGGACGACCGCACCGACTCCGGCTGGACCCTCGCGGTCGCCGCCCGCCTGCTGCGCCGGTCGGGGAGCGGAGAGGTGCTCCCGCTGGTCCTGGCGGCGGCGGGGTGAACGCGCGCGGGGCTTGCCGAGGAGGCCGCTAGGGCAGCGCCCGGCAGGCGGTCACCTCTATCTCGATCATGAGGCCCGGCAGCAGCAGTTGATTGACCTGGAGCGTCGTCGAGGTCGGAAAGGGACCGTTGCCGTAGACGCTCTTGCGGTACGGCAGGGCGCCGACCAGGGCGGCCATGTCGGTGACATACATGTTCTCGCGCACGACATGGCGGAAATCGAGCCCGTAGGTGCCCAGGCTCTCCTCGATGCGCTGGTAGACGAATCTCATCTGGGCGGGCAGGTCATCGGGCGATACGGGATGGAAGTCCTTGTCCAGGGCGGCGGTGCCGGACAGCCAGACGGTGTTGTCCACCCGGATGCCCTGGGAGAAGCCGAGCGATCTCTGCTGGGACTCCCAGTAGTGGAAGAGGTCGCTGCGGTCAGGGTCCGCCGACGGTTCGGGCGCGGTGGCCAGCCGGGCGGGGACGGTCAGGACAGGGTGGCGCACCAGGCTGAGGTGAGGGCCTTCATGGGACTCCGGGTCGTTCTGGGCGTTCATCGGTGTTCATCTCCTGCGGCGGGGGATGGCGGATGTCAGCTCCTACGACTCCTCGGGAAGACGGCAGGTGAATGCGGCGGCTCCGGCTCCGCAGGTATCGGACTGCCTGATCGACGGTGAGGAGACGCACGTCGGCGGGGTTGATTTTGAGACAAGGGGTCGTTTGATGTCGCGGAGCGTAGGACTCCTGTTAACGGCCCGTCAAGGTATCGGTAATCTGCACTCTTTCTTGCAACTGAGTTCCCTGACCGACTGATTGAGGCACCGCTCCAGTCGACGTAGGGAGACGTTGATCTGTCGCCGATGGATGATGGGGGCGTCACCCGAACCTCGGCTCGGGCGACCCGAGTTGACGCTCCGTGACGTGTCCCTGATCGGAGTTATCCACAGGCCCCAGCGGAAGATTGAAATCCGCGAGATCGTCGAGACATGACGAACCACGGCGAATCCACGGGACCTTTCGACAACCACGACGTCAACCACCACACGAAGCCCGCCAGGGGCACCGGCCGGGCACAGGGAATCGGCAACGACATCTCGGCCTACGTCGGACACGGCGGCGCCCAGCAGGTCACCCTCCGTAGCCCCGGCGAACTGGCGGACGCCCTGCCGTATCTGCTGGGTTACCGCCCCGAGGACAGCATCGTGCTGGTCTCCCTGTACGACAAGAACGGGCGCGGACGGCTGGGCGGCCGGGCCCGGCTCGGCATTCCCGCCAACCCCGACGACTGGCCCTCCGTGGCCAAGCAACTCGCCCACGGCCTGGTCACGGCCGGCCGGCGCCGCGGCACCCCGCCGGAGCAGATGGTGGCGTACGTCTGCCACGAACCGGCGACGGGCGAGACCGGCCAGGACGTGATGGAGCGGATGCGCCCACTGGCCCAGCACCTGCGCCTGGAGTGCGGCCTCCTCGATGTACCGGTGATCGAGGCGCTCTGCATCTCCGACGGCCGGTTCTGGTCCTACTGCTGCTCCCAGCCGGACTGCTGCCCGCCCGACGGCGCCGCGATGGGCCTTCCCGGTACCTCGGTGCTCGCGGCGGCGGCCACCTACGCCGGACTCCAGGTCCGTGGCACGCTCCGTGAACTGCGGGCCAGGCTGCTGCCCCTGGAAACCGGCGCCGCCCTGGAACAGGAGACGGCGCTCGACAAGGCCGGTGTGTCGTTGGTGCCGAGGATTCTCGACGGCGCCAGCAGGGCCGCCGTGGCTGCGGAGACCGTCGAACTGGCCGCGCACGTGATGCGCCGCTTCGCCGACGCGCCCAAGGTGCCGGGCGTCCTCCCCTCGGACCTGCGCGACGACACACTCCTCACCGACGACGAGGCCGCCTCGCTCATCCTCGGCCTCCAGGACCGTACGACCCGCGACCGTGCGGCGGAGTGGATGGAGGGCGACGCCGCCGCACCCGCGCTACGGCTCTGGCGAGCCCTCGCGCGCCGCTGCGTCGGCCCCTACACCGAGCACGCGGCGGCACCGCTCACACTCGCCGGCTGGGTCGCCTGGTCGACCGGAGACGACCTGGAGGCCCGCGAAGCGCTCGCCATGGCACTGGGCGCCGACACCGAGTACCTCTTCGCCCGTCTCCTGCACCAGGCGGTGAACGAGGGGCTCGACCCGGAGTCGATCCGGCGCTGTCTGCGCTCGGAACGGGCGGGGCGGGTGGGGCAGGTGGGGCGTGAGCGGTCGGATTCGCCGGATTCGCCAAAGCCGCTGAAGTCGCCGAAGCCGCTGAAGTCGCCGGAGGGTGAAGAGCACGGCGAGCCTGGCTTCGAAGAGCACGGCAGGCCCGGTCTCGTGGCGTCAGGCGCCGACGGAACGCCGATGCCGTCCGGCCCCGCATCGGGCGAGGCATCTGAGGTACCTGTCTCCCACCCAGCAGCGGACACCGAGGCTCACACCCCTCCCAGGCGCCGTCGCCCCCTCCGCTCCACCGGTGCCGGTGCCGGTACCCGCCCTTCTGGGGGCCCGGGAGCCCGGCGCACCCCGTCGACCCCGGACCGGATCCGTCCGGCGACCACCTGCGCACCGCGGACGAACCCCCGGAGCGCCGCGTGCGACCCGCACCGGGCCCCCCGAACCTCCGCAACCTCCCCCGACGGAACCCGGCCCGGTGACGGGAACACCGATGCCGAGGAGTGAGCGGGCGCCGCGACGGTGGGTGACCGCCTGGGCGTGGACGCGGGCCGTCGGGCGGCGGCTCACCCGACGCTGTTCGGGCACGGCGGACCGTCGTGGGCGTGACCTGGGGGACTCCGGTCCCGTTCACCTGAGTGGCGGAGCGCCCGGACGGAGCGCAGGACCCCACCGACTGCGCCCCTGGGCACTCCGTCGCCGCCCACCCCAGTCGCCCCACCCGTCCGACCTGCCCTCGACATCAGCCCCGGTCACTCCGACCGCCCTGCCGGAGGCGCACCGAGCGCGGAGGAAGCCGCCCATGCACCAGCCCACCCCGCCCTCGGCCGACGACCGCTCCATCCCGGAGCCGTCGTCACCGGGCACCGTTGCCCGTCCCCCTTCGACATCCGGCACCGGCAGGTCGGAGCACCGGGAGCCCCCCGCCGGAACGCCACCACGCAGCCCCTTCCCGGGACCGTCCCCCACGCTGCACCACCCCCAGTCACCCCTTCCGCCCAGTCACCCCCACCACCAAGCCCCCACCCCGGCAAAGGCAAAAGCACGACCAGCGGCAGCACTATCAACAGCCGCACCGCCCCCCACCCCACGCCACGTCCGCCACCCCACCCCTCTGCCCCCGGCCCACCACACCCTCATCTGCGTGAGCCTCCCCGGCCTCGCGATCTCCACGGAGCACGGACAACTGACCGGACACGGCCTGGACGGCTTCTACCGGGCGGGTCGGCGCCTGCTGGCCCGCTGCCGGCTCCGGGTAGCAGGGCGGGAGCCACTCGCCTTGCAGGCCAGGATGGCCACCGCCGACAGCGCGCGCTTCGTCGGAACGCTCCGTGCCTCGCCGGAGCCCGGCGCGGACCCCGACGTGATCGTCGAACGCCTCCGGCACGCGGAGGGAACGGAGCGGATCACGGTACGCAGCGCGGCGCCACGCTCCCTGAGGCTGCCCGTCGAAGTGACACTCGGGACAGACCTGGCCACCATGGGCGCCATCGCGTCCGGCACGGCCGGACCGGAACTGGCGGCCACCGTCCACGACTCCGGGCTGCGCTGGTCGTCCGCCACGGCCGGATCCTCGTCGGTCACGGCGGATCCCCCGCCCGCCGACGCGCTGGCCTCGGCGGGACTCCTGCGCTGGGAATTCGAGCTGGCGCCCGGCGCCACGGCCACGGTCGAGCTGAGCGTCCGGCTCGACGGCGCCGGTCCCCTGCGGCCGGTGGCACGCGCGGCGACGAGTCCGTTGTCCCCCGCGCGGGCCACGGGCGACGACCCGAGAATCGGCCCGCTCCTGAAGGCCGGTGTCGACGACCTCCAGGCACTCCTGCTGCGCGACCCCGACCACCCCTCCGACACCCATCTGGCCGCAGGCGCGCCCTGGCGCTGCGGACAGGCCCCGGCCGAGGCGCTGGCAGCCGCCAGAATGGCCCTGCCCCTCGGCACCCGGCTGGCCGCGGGCACCCTCCGCGGACTCGCCCGCACCCAACGCACCGGACCCGCACCCAGTTCCGGCATGATCCCCGGCCCGCTGCGTGACGCGGGCGCCCATCTGCCGCCCGTCTGCACGGGTACGGAAGCCACCCTCCTCTTCCCGGCGCTGCTCGCGGAGGCCCGGCGCTGGGGCCTGCCCGAGCAGACCACCGCGCAACTGCTGCCTGCGGCGGAGCGATGCCTGACCTGGCTGCGGACGACGGCCGGCAGCGGCGTCTACCTGCCCGACCCGCAGCCGGGTGGCCCGGTCCGCAGCGAGACCCAGGCCCACGCCCACCGCGCCGCCCTGCTCGGTGCCGATCTGCTCGACTCCTACGGCAGACCGGGAGGGGCCGAACTGAGGCAGTGGGCCAAGCGGCTGCGGACGGCGTTCCGGGAGCGGTTCTGGATCGAGGACCTCGGCGGAGGCCGCCCCGCGGCGGCGCGCACGGCCGACGGCGGATTCGTGCCCCACCTGGGTTCGGCAGCCGCGCATCTGCTCGACACCGGTCTGCTGGGCGGGGGAGCACAGGCACCCGGGCTGCTGGACAAGGTGCAGACGGAACAGCTCGCCCGGCTCCTGGGCAGCCCCGCCATGGACTCTGGATGGGGCCTGCGCGGACTCGGTGCGAAGGAGCCCGGCCACAACCCCTTCGGACACCGCAGCGGAGCGGTACGCGTCCATGAGACGGCCGTCGCCGTGGCAGGGCTGGCGCACGCCGGGTACGAGAAGGAGGCGACCTCCCTGCTGCGGGGCGTCCTCGCGGCGGCCGAGTCCTTCGGGCACCGGCTGCCCGAGATGTTCGCGGGGGAGCAGCGCACCGAGGGCGGCGCCCCCATACCGCACCCGGCGGCCTGTCGGCCGGCGGCCACCTCGGCCGCCGCCGGGGTCCTGCTGATGACCACACTCGCCGGAATCCGCCCCGACGCCCCGGCGGGGACGGTACGGCTCAGACCGATGCGCAGCGCGCCGCTCGGCGAGATCGGTCTCACGGACCTCAGAGTCGCCGGCGCGCCCTTCTCCGTACGGGTCAGCAGACTCGGGCTCGCCATGGTCGAGGAAGCGGCCGACGGCCTCCGGCTGGGGGCTTGACCGCACACCGTCCAACGCCCGACGAGGCCGAGGAGCCGCCGGTGAGGGCCATAACGGGTGGAACGGGGCCAGGTACGACGGGGCTGACGAAGGGCGTGTTTATCGTCAGGCAGACGACTATGATCACGACATGCCCTACGACCCGTCAGCGTTCCCGCCTTTCGCCGTCACCGTGGACCTGGTCGTGCTGACCGTCCGTCGTCATGCGCTGTGCGCGCTGGCGGTGCGCAGGGGCGAGACGCCGTTCCAGGGCCGCTGGGCGCTGCCCGGTGGATTCGTACGGGCCGACGAGGATCTGGCGCAGGCCGCCGCGCGCGAGTTGTCGGAGGAAACCGGGCTGTGCGTGCACGACCCGGCCGTGCCCGCCACGGACAACGGGGCCCATCTGGAACAGCTCGCGACCTACGGCGACCCCAAGCGCGACCCGCGGATGCGTGTGGTCAGCGTCGCGCACCTGGCCCTCGCCCCCGACCTGCCCGCCCCGCGCGCGGGCGGCGACGCCAGCAACGCGCGCTGGGCGCCCGTCGACGACCTGCTCCAACAGGGCGGTTACGGCCGCGACGACGAGCCCGTGGCGCCGCTCGCCTTCGACCACGCCCAGATCCTCTCGGACGGCGTCGAACGCGCCCGGTCGAAGATTGAGTATTCGTCGCTCGCCACCGCGTTCTGCCCCCACGAATTCACCGTGGGCGAGCTGCGCCGGGTCTACGAGGCGGTCTGGGGTGTGGCGCTGGACCCGCGCAACTTCCACCGCAAGGTCACCGGCACACCCGGGTTCCTGGTACCGACCGGCGGCACGACCACCCGCCAGGGCGGACGCCCGGCCCAGTTGTTCCGCGCGGGCGGCGCCACGCTCCTCAACCCGCCCATGCTGCGCCCGGAGGTGTGACACCGAGGCGGGCCCGGCCGATCAGATGTCCGAGGGGACCGGCCCGTCCATGTGGATGAGGCAGGCCCGTCGCATGCCGGGCCGGCCCGGCACATGTCGGCGCGGTCGGCCCGTTGCATGCCGACGCGCCCGGTCGTCCGGCTGTTCGATGCAGCCGGTTGCCTGCCCGGCGGCCCCAGAACTGCCCGCAAAAACGGACATAGCGCGCTATCTTGCTGCGAGTGATCCAGGCGTTCGGACTGACCAGCACCCCCCGCAAGGGCCTTGCCCCCGCCGTCGACGACGTCTCCTTCGAGGCGCGGGCCGGGCGGGTGACCGCGCTGCTCGGAGAGGAGGGCGCGGGCAAGACAACAGCGCTCCGGCTGATGCTCGAACTCCAACACGGCCGAGGCGCCACCTACTTCAGAGGCCGCCCCCTCCACCGCATCGACCATCCCTCCCGCGAAGTGGGCGTACTCCTCGGCGATGTGCCCGGCCATCCCTCCCGGACCGTGCGCGGCCACCTCCGCATGCTGTGCGCCGCCGCGGGCGTTCCCGTCCGGCGGGCCGACGAGGTCCTCGAAACGGTCGGCCTCGTCAGCCTCCGCGACGAACGGCTCGGCACCCTCGCCCGCGGCATGGACCGCCGCCTCGGCCTCGCCTGCGCCCTCCTCCCCGACCCGCACACCCTCGTCCTGGACGACCCCTTCGAGGCGCTCTCCGGCCGCGAGAGCCGCTGGCTGCACGACACCCTCCGGGCCCATACGGGCCAGGGCGGCACCGTCCTGCTCACCCTGGCCGACCCCAAGGACGCCGCCACCCTGTCGGACCAGGTCGTCACCCTCGAAAGGGGCCGGATCGCCGCGGACCAGGACGCGGCCGACTTCGCCCGCACCCGGCTGCGCCCCCGCGTCGCCGTCCGCAGCCCGCACGCCACCCGCCTCGCCGCCCTCCTCACCAAAGAGGCCCGCACCGCCCACCGCTCCATCGAGGTCGTACGGGAGAACGGCAACCGGCTCTCGGTGTACGGCACCACCTGCGCCGACGTCGGGGAGACCGCGTTCCGGCACGGCGTCCTCGTCCACCAACTCGCCGACGAAGTGGGTGACATGGGGCCCGGGGCGGGCAGTGGTGCCGCCGAGGCCGGAGAGGCGCGTGTGTCCGAGGGCGACGCAGGCGGCGGGCCGCAGGTGGCCGTGCCCGCCTCGGCGGACCTGGACGTGGACGTGAACGAAGGGCAGGGCGGGGCCGTGACCGGCCGGGGGGAGGCGGTGAGCGGTGTCGCCGAGGGGGAGGGCCCCTCCCCCCGCCCTCTCCCCACCCCCGCCTCCATCCCCCACCCCCGCACGATCGACGCCCTCCCCGCTCTCCCGCCCCCCATCTCCGTCCGCCCCGCGCCCAGCCCGCTGCGCCCCCTGCGCTACGAGCTCCGCCGGGCCGCCGGAATCAGCACGGGGTTTCTCACGGCCGCCGCCGTGCTCGTCGTCTCCGCGCTCACCGCCGTGGTCCTGGCCCGGATCGGGCACACCCCGCAGGCGCGGCTGCTCGCCGCCTGGCCGCGGGAGCTGCCGTTGCCGCCCGCGGCGCTCGGCGCGGGGCTGCTCGGGGCGCTGGCCTTCGGTGACGAGTTCCGCCACCCCGCCCTGGCGGCGGACCGCGGCACCGTGCCCCGCAGGCTGGGGCTGCTCTCGGCCAAGCTCCTCGTCTCCGCCGCCACCGCGCTGGTGCTGGCCGCCCTCACGGTGGGCTGCGACGCCGAAGTGCTCTATCTCGTATACGGACGGGAGGTCGCACAGGTTCCCGCGGACTGGCCGGCGCTCGGTGCGAGTTGGCTGGGGCTGTGTGTGGGGTGCGCCTGGGCCGGGGTGCTCGCCGCCGGGATCTTCCGGTCCACGACCGCCGGGCTGGCCGCCGTGGTCGCGGTGCCGGTCGTCGTCGTACCCCTCGTACAGAAGGTCTGGGAAGGGCCGTCCGTGCGAACCGCGGCCGGGTTCCCGCTGCGGGTGCGGGAGGTGCTCCTGGCGCAGTGGCCGTTCGGCGGGGAGCGGTATCTGGCCGCCGCGGCGAAGGTCGTCGCCCAACCCGTCGGCAGCGCCCTGGCGTTGTCGCTCACCACGCTGCTCTGCGCGTATCTGCTCACGACCGTGCGCAGCCGGGTCCGATGACGACCGGGGGAGCCCGTACGGAACCGGGGTTGTGCACAACTCCCCGGGGAACGCCCATTTCTTTCCGATAAGGCGTCAATTGCGACGGGGTGAGCGATCACCCTTTCGTGTGCTTTTCACCAAAGCCCTCAAGGGAGTTGGAGACAGCGCCGACAAAGGATGCGTGAGTACCCTTGCGCACACCATGATGACCCCCGCCCGTTCCACGGACTCCGGCCTCTCCGGTCCGGGCGAACTCGACCGCTATCCCTACGCGGAGGCCCCCACCGTGGCCGACCGTGTCGTGGCCCCCGCCTGGGAGGGCGCGGATCCCGAGCTGGGCCGCGTGGGCCGGCGTGCCGCGGGCAGCCGCGGACGCGGGCTCCACGGGCAACTCGTCCAGCAGCTCGGCCAGATGATCGTCTCCGGCGACCTCGGTGCGGACCGTCCGCTGGTACCCGAGGAGATCGGCCAGCGCTTCGAGGTCTCCCGCACCGTCGTCCGGGAGTCCCTCCGTGTCCTTGAGGCCAAGGGCCTGGTCAGCGCGCGCCCCAATGTCGGAACGCGCGTCCGCCCGGTCAGTGACTGGAACCTCCTGGACCCCGACATCATCGAATGGCGGGCCTTCGGACCGCAGCGCGACGACCAGCGCCGCGAGCTGACCGAGCTGCGCTGGACGATCGAACCGCTCGCGGCGCGGCTGGCCGCCGGGCACGGCCGGGAGGATGTGCAGCAGCGCCTCGGTGACATGGTCGAGATCATGGGCCACGCGCTGGCGCAGGGGGACGCGCTGACGTTCTCCCGCGCGGATGCCGAGTTCCACTCCCTGCTCATCCAGGTCGCCGGTAACCGCATGCTGGAGCACCTCTCCGGGATCGTGTCCGCCGCTCTCCAGGTGTCCGGCGGCCCGGTCACCGGCTGCGAACGCCCGACTGAGGCGTCCCTGGCGCACCACGCCAGGATCGTCGAGGCGCTCGCCGCGGGTGACGGGATGGCCGCCGAGACCGCCATGCGCCAACTGCTCACCGTCCACCCCGAGGTGGAGCGCGTGGTGCCCGCCCCGCGCGAGCACTGACGCGGCACCGCGCGGACGCCCCGGCCGACGACGTCCCGCCCCTCCCGGTGGCGTCCCCCGGTCCCTGTGGCGTCGGCAGCGTGCGTCGCGCCCTGCGCCGCGGCATCGCCGGACCGGGAAGCGGCCTCCTGTAGGGCCTCGCGGGACCCCACAGGGACCGCGGGGCCCGACGGCGAGGCGGCAAGCGGTACGGCGGTGAGCGGTACGGCAGTGGGAGGAACAGCGGTCACCGGCACGGCAGCGGGAGGAACGGCGGTGTGACGCCGACGCCGGAAGCGGATCCATCCTGCCCCGGCCCGGCTATGGCTCAGCCCAGACCCCGACCCCGCCCCTGGCCTCGCCCTCGAACCCCGCAGCGGCGCCGCCAGGGACCGGCACAGGCGTGGGCGCCGGTATGGGCATCGGCGCGGCGGCACGGGTAGGGGCTTGCCCCGCCGAGGGCTCGGCCGCCCCACCCCGCCCCCTCCCTGAGCCCTGCCCGTGTCGGCCGTCCCTGTGCCCACCCCCGCGCGGGTGACCGCCCCACAGCCTTCGCCGTTCCGCCCCACCCCGCCCGGCTCCCCTGCGGAGTCATGTGGGGTCATATGCACGGTCATATATACGGGTCATATATGGGGTCATGTACGCGGTCGCACCTCCGCCTCGACGTGAAACCTGAGCCAAGAGGCAGACTGGAGAGCGTGGGCGGGCCCCGGGGCGGCCCAGAGGGAGACTCGTGCGTCGGGTGCCTTCTGCGACCTTCTTGGATCCTCCTTGACGCTCCACGACCGTCTCTATCCACATCTGACCGTTTTTGAGCGCTTACGGGGTGTGACTCGGGCCACGCAGATTGGGCGTAACGCTCGCCGTAACAGCGCGATGACCTAAGAGGTGACAGCCGCGGAGGAATACGGACGCCGTTCATGGCGCTGTGCATCTCCCCGGCCCCCGCCCGCGCCGTCGGCCCATCCCCAAGCCGGTGGTCGGCTCCAGTCCGCCATGGACGGGGCCGGAAGCCGTTTTCCAACGTTCCGAGAGGTTGTTCGTGTCGGCCAGCACATCCCGTACGCTCCCGCCGGAGATCGCCGAGTCCGTCTCTGTCATGGCGCTCATTGAGCGGGGAAAGGCTGAGGGGCAGATCGCCGGCGATGACGTGCGTCGGGCCTTCGAAGCTGACCAGATTCCGGCCACTCAGTGGAAGAACGTACTGCGCAGCCTCAACCAGATCCTCGAGGAAGAGGGTGTGACGCTGATGGTCAGTGCCGCAGAGCCCAAGCGCACCCGCAAGAGCGTCGCAGCGAAGAGCCCGGCCAAGCGCACCGCCACCAAGACGGTCGCGGCCAAGACGGTGACCACCCGGAAGGCGACCGCCACCACGGCCGCCGCCCCGGCAGCGCCCGCCGACGCCGCCGTCGAGTCCGCGGAGGACGCGGTGCCGACGGCCAAGAAGGCCGCTGCGAAGAAGGCGCCGACCGCCAAGAAGGCCGCCGCGAAGAAGGCGGCACCCGCCAAGAAGACGGCGGCCAAGAAGACCGCCGCCAAGAAGGACGACGGCGAGCTGATCGAGGACGAGGTCCTTGAGGAGGCCAAGGGCGGCGGGGCGGAGGAGCCCGAGGGCACCGAGAGCGCCGGTTTCGTCCTGTCCGACGAGGACGAGGACGACGCGCCGGCCCAGCAGGTCGCCGCCGCCGGTGCCACCGCCGACCCGGTCAAGGACTACCTCAAGCAGATCGGCAAGGTCCCCCTGCTCAACGCCGAGCAGGAGGTGGAGCTGGCCAAGCGCATCGAGGCGGGTCTGTTCGCCGAGGACAAGCTGGCCAACGCGGACAAGCTGGCCCCCAAGCTCAAGCGCGAGCTGGAGATCATCGCCGAGGACGGCCGCCGCGCCAAGAACCACCTCCTGGAGGCCAACCTCCGTCTGGTGGTCTCCCTGGCCAAGCGCTACACCGGCCGCGGCATGCTCTTCCTGGACCTGATCCAGGAGGGCAACCTCGGTCTGATCCGCGCGGTCGAGAAGTTCGACTACACCAAGGGCTACAAGTTCTCCACGTACGCCACCTGGTGGATTCGTCAGGCGATCACCCGCGCGATGGCCGACCAGGCCCGCACCATCCGTATCCCGGTGCACATGGTCGAGGTCATCAACAAGCTCGCGCGCGTGCAGCGCCAGATGCTCCAGGACCTGGGCCGCGAGCCCACCCCGGAGGAGCTGGCCAAGGAACTCGACATGACCCCCGAGAAGGTCATCGAGGTCCAGAAGTACGGCCGCGAGCCCATCTCGCTGCACACACCGCTCGGTGAGGACGGCGACAGCGAGTTCGGTGACCTGATCGAGGACTCCGAGGCGGTCGTCCCGGCCGACGCGGTCAGCTTCACGCTCCTCCAGGAGCAGCTCCACTCGGTCCTCGACACCCTCTCCGAGCGCGAGGCGGGCGTGGTCTCCATGCGCTTCGGCCTCACCGACGGCCAGCCGAAGACCCTCGACGAGATCGGCAAGGTCTACGGCGTCACACGTGAGCGCATCCGCCAGATCGAGTCCAAGACCATGTCCAAGCTCCGCCACCCGTCACGCTCCCAGGTCCTTCGCGACTACTTGGACTAGTACGTGGATTGGTACGTGGACTCGTACCTGGGCTAGTACCTGGACCGGGTTCCACCACCGGCGGCACGCGTCGGCCCGCCGGTGACCGGTCCGGCGCCCGCCGGAAGCGACCGGTCGACACCTGTCGCACCTTGTCGTACGACGTGAAAGGCCCGGTTCCCGCTGCGGGAACCGGGCCTTTGCGCTGCCCGCGCGCGTGCGCCTCACGGGCTGGTGGATCACTCTGGGTGTTCCATCCCCTCCCGAGAGTGAGGAATCTCATGAGTCGTCCCGTTGTCCGGGCGCTGGCCCGGCCGCTGGTACTGGTGTCGGCCCTGACCGCGATACCGCTGCTGTCCGCCGCGCCCGGGTCCGCCGACAGCGTGGTCATCGGCGGATTTCCCGTCGATGTGGAGGACAGCCCGTGGACGGTGGCGGTGTCCAGTCGTGACCGGTTCGGGGGTACGCGCTCGGGCCAGTTCTGCGGCGGGGTCGCCGTCGGTCCCAGCACCGTGCTCACGGCTGCCCACTGCATGGGTGCCGAGGTCCTGGGGGGCCCGCCCGGCCAGGTGGCCGATCTCAAGGTCATCGCGGGCCGTACGGATCTGCGCTCGGCCGAGGGGCAGGAGATCGCCGTCCGCGAGACTTGGGTCAACCCGGAGTACGACGCCGGCAGCAATGCCGGTGACTTCGCCGTGCTGACCCTGGCCGAGCCGCTGGCACAGGGCGCGCCGGTGGGCATGGCGGGGCCCGGGGACGCCGCGTACACGGCGGGCACCGCCGCGACGGTGTACGGCTGGGGGGATGTCAGCGGCGCCGCTGACTACGCCACGTCACTGCGGGCCGCTCGGGTGCATGTGCTGGCCGACGCCGAGTGCCAGAAGGCGTATCCGGGGGGCCTGGACGGGGCGTACCGCGCCGACAGCATGCTGTGCGCGGGGGAGGAACAGGGGGGCCGGGACGCTTGCCAGGGGGACAGCGGTGGCCCGCTGGTGGCGCAAGGGCGGCTGATCGGCCTGGTGTCCTGGGGCAGCGGCTGCGGCAGGGCCGGAAGCCCGGGTGTCTACACCCGTGTCTCCGATCTCCTCCAGCGGCTGGGCTGGACCCCACGGGGCACGGCAAGCGGCTCAGGAGGCGCCTGAGGGCCTTCTCGCCGTCGTACCCGCCGCCCGTCCGGCCCGCGCGGCCGGTGTGTCCGGCTGGGGGCTCGGTGCCCGGCGCTCTGGCCGGGCGGACGGGTGCCCGACTGGCGGCCGGGGCGTGATGGGGGCGGATGGGGCCGGACATGGGTTGTGGCCGCGGATTGGTCCTGGCCCTTCCCTGGTCCAGGCCCATGGCCGGACGGCGGCAGCCGTGTCCCGGCCGGGTGTCCACGACGACGGGCGACCGACCTTCTGCGAGGTCGGTCGCCCGCGGGCTCGTCGTGGACGCTAGATCTCAGCGATCATCTTCGGACGTCGTCTCGGGAGCGGACGTGAGCCGCTCCGTCTCGTCCTGTATCTCAGCGGCGATCTTCTTGAGTTCCGGCTCGAACTTGCGACCGTGATGGGCGCAGAAGAGCAGTTCTCCGCCGCTGAGCAGCACGACGCGCAGGTATGCCTGGGCGCCGCAGCGGTCGCAGCGATCGGCGGCCGTCAGCGGGCTCGCGGGGGTCAGAACAGTAGTCACGTCGCCTCTTCTCTAGCTCGACGAGCTGTCGTACCAGGGTCAACATCCAACCAGCCCGAAAACGTTCCCGCTCGGGGCTTTCCCTCGAAAAAATCTTCCGAGGCGGCTGTTTGCTGCCGGTTTGGCGGCGAATGTGCCGTATTGCGTGGTGCTCGTGTCGTACGGTTTCGCGCTGTCGGTCAGTGTTCGGTGGTCAGCCCTCCCGGCGGTTGCCGGTTTGTTCATGAGGACGTGCCCGGAGCCTAAATGGTTCATGCCTCGAAGGGAACGTGATATGTACTTCACTCCATCGAGGGATCGAACACGCATGCGACCCTGGACTAGGCTTGGAACCGACGAGGGTGGCGTTACAACGGCTCTATCTGGCCTCTGTACGCTCTGAGCGGCAACAGAAGCCGCGCCCTTACCCACTTGGGCATCAAATGAAATTCAGCGAGGAGCGAACCGCGTGACCGCCGATACGTCCGTGCCGTCCACTGCGCTGCTGGCAGGAGCAGACCGGGACGGTTCCAACTACACCGCGCGGCACCTGCTCGTCCTCGAAGGGCTTGAGGCCGTACGCAAGCGCCCCGGCATGTACATCGGCTCCACCGACAGCCGTGGTCTGATGCACTGCCTCTGGGAGATCATCGACAACTCGGTGGACGAGGCCCTGGGGGGCTACTGCGACCACATCGACGTGATCCTCCACGACGACGGCTCCGTGGAGGTCCGGGACAACGGCCGGGGCATCCCGGTCGACGTCGAGCCCAAGACGGGCCTGTCCGGCATCGAGGTCGTCATGACCAAGCTGCACGCGGGAGGCAAGTTCGGCGGCGGCTCCTACGCGGCCTCCGGCGGTCTGCACGGCGTGGGCGCGTCGGTGGTGAACGCGCTCTCCGCGCGGCTGGACGTGGAGGTCGACCGCAACGGCTACACCCACGCCATCAGCTTCCGGCGCGGTGTCCCGGGTGTCTTCACGGGGGCCGGGCCCGACGCCAAGTTCGAGGCCCGGAGCGGACCCACCAAGGCCAAGAAGGTCCCCAAGGCGCGCATCGGGACCCGTGTGCGCTACTGGGCCGACCGCCAGATCTTCCTCAAGGACGCCAAGCTCTCCCTGGAGAACCTGCACCAGCGCGCGCGCCAGACCGCCTTCCTGGTGCCGGGCCTGACCATCGTCGTCCGCGACGAATTCGGTCTGGGCGAGGGCGGCAGCAAGGGTGAGGAGTCGTTCCGCTTCGACGGCGGTATCAGCGAGTTCTGCGAGTACCTGGCCACTGACAAGGCCGTCTGCGACGTACTCCGCTTCACCGGGCAGGGCACCTTCAGGGAGACCGTTCCGGTCCTGGACGATCATGGCCAGATGACGCCCACCCAGGTCACCCGTGAGCTGGTGGTGGACGTCGCCATGCGCTGGGGCACGGGCTACGACACCACCCTGAAGTCCTTCGTGAACATCATCGCCACCCCCAAGGGCGGCACCCATGTCGCGGGCTTCGAGGCGGCCGTCGCCGGCACGATCAACGAGGTGCTGCGGGCCAAGAAGCTGCTGCGCGTCGCCGAGGACGACGTCATCAAGGACGACGCCCTGGAGGGCCTCACGGCCGTCGTCACCGTCCGGCTGGCCGAGCCCCAGTTCGAAGGGCAGACGAAGGAGGTCCTCGGCACCTCGGCGGCCCGGCGCATCGTGAACACCGTGATCGCCAAGGAGCTGAAGGCGTTCCTGACGTCCACCAAGCGGGACGCCGCCGCCCAGGCCCGGGTGGTCCTGGAGAAGGCGGTCGCCGCCGCGCGCACGCGCATCGCGGCCCGCCAGCACAAGGACGCCCAGCGCCGGAAGACGGCCCTGGAGTCGTCCTCGCTGCCCGCCAAGCTCGCCGACTGCCGCAGCGACGACGTGGACCGCAGCGAGCTGTTCATCGTCGAGGGAGACTCCGCGCTCGGCACCGCCAAGCTCGCCCGGAACTCCGAGTTCCAGGCACTGCTGCCGATCCGCGGCAAGATCCTCAATGTCCAGAAGTCGTCCGTGACCGACATGCTCAAGAACGCCGAGTGCGGCGCGATCATCCAGGTCATAGGAGCCGGATCCGGGCGCACGTTCGACATCGACGCGGCACGCTACGGCAAGATCATCATGATGACCGACGCCGATGTGGACGGTTCCCACATCCGGACCCTGCTCCTGACGCTGTTCCACCGCTACATGCGCCCCATGGTCGAGGCCGGCCGGGTCTTCGCCGCGGTGCCGCCCCTGCACCGGGTGGAGCTGGTCCAGCCCAAGAAGGGCCAGGACAAGTACGTCTACACGTACTCCGACCGTGAGCTGCGCGACAAGCTCATGGAGTTCCAGAGCAAGGGCGTCCGGTACAAGGACTCCATCCAGCGCTACAAGGGTCTGGGCGAGATGGACGCCGACCAGCTGGCGGAGACCACGATGGACCCGCGCCACCGCACCCTGCGCCGCATCAACCTCTCCGACCTGGAGGGGGCCGAGCAGGTCTTCGATCTGCTGATGGGCAATGACGTGGCTCCGCGCAAGGAGTTCATCTCGGGGGCGGCGGCGCGGCTGGATCGGTCGCGGATCGACGCGTAGGTGCTGGGCTGGGCGGTTGGGCTGGGCCGGAGCCCTGGTCTCGGCGTCGGGCCGTCCGGGGCGGGATGGTCGGGAGTGTTGTGCCTGGGGCCGGGGCGGTCGGGGGTTTCGTGTGCCCGCCCGGGTTCGAATGGGCGGGGTGGGGCGGGGTGCCGGGCTGGGGCTGGATCGGTCGGCTGGGCTCGGCTGCCGGGGCGGTGGTGCCTTGCCGCAACCTCTTCGCCTGGGTGGACCAGGCTTGATCGCGTGACCGCTCGGCCGCGGCGCCGGGATTCTGGGACCGGATGTCCGGAGGCTGGCGTTCCGTGGTGCTCCCGCCGCCGGTGGTCACTGGTGGCTCAACCCTGTCGGATCGGGTGAGGACCAGGGTCTGACCAGCCACTCCCTGCCGCCGACGGCCAGGTCCGCTCTGCCCCTGCCCTCGGTCTCTCCACCCGTGGGTGGAGGCGGCGGGCCCGTCGGCTTCCACCCATGATCCACCCGTGCTCCGATCTCCAGGAGCCCGGATCTCCGTAGCGTCGAAGGCGTCGGCGGTGCTTGCCGTCGGCACACACTTCCCGCTCACGGAGGCACGCAATGACCGGGCTCGTGGACGCACTGGTGATCGTGGCCGTCGTCGCTCTGGTGATCACGCGGCAGACCCGGCCCCAGCGGATCGACACCGCGCGGCGCTGGTGGCTGGTGCCCGCGATCCTGGTGTTCCTGTCGCTGCGCGACCCGGGGGTGATAGACGCCCGGCACCACACCGAGGCGGTGCTGCTGCTGATCGCCGAGCTGCTCGTAGGCGCGGCGATCGGAGCGGGCTGGGCCTGCACCACCCGGACCTGGGTGGAGCCGGACGGCTCCGTGTGGGGCAAGGGCACGAAGGGGAGCCTGGGCGTCTGGGCCGTCGGCATCGCGGTGCGCGTCGGTCTGTTCGGGCTGGGCGCCGCGCTCGGCGTGCACCAGGGGACGCCGACGCTGCTTCTGGCCCTCGCGGCGACCCTCCTGATCCGTGGCGGCATCCTCACCGTCCGGGCGCAGTCCCTGACCGGGCCGCGCGGCGGTGGCCCGGCGTACGGTGGCGAGGTGCACCGTGCCGCAGGGAAGGAACGCGTGTGACGGTCGAGGTCTGGACTCGCTGGCCCTCGCGGGAGGCGCTCTCGCGGCAGGCGATCTCCCGCTCGCGCCGCATGCTGGCCTGGGCCGTACGGGTCCTGGTCGCCGGGGTGCTGATGTGGAGCGTCTTCGACGACCGGCGGGTGCAGGGCTGGGCCACCGTCGGGGTGGTGGGCGGGTTCCTGCTGACGGGCGCCCTGGCCTGGGTGCTTCTGCGGACGACCTTCCGGCACCAGTTGTGGCCGGCGCTGGCTGCCGTAGCCGGGATGCTGGGGCTGGCCTTCCTGGCACAGGCTCAGGAGTTCACGCTCGCCGCGCTGGTGGTGTGCTGCGGGATCACCATCTCCGCGCTGGAACGCCTGCCGCTCGCGGCGGCCGTCCCCGTCGCCATGGTCTCCCTGTCGGTGTTCGCCGTGCTCAACGACGACGCCTGGCTGACGACGGGCGTCACCATCGCCGGAATGTCACTGGCCGGATATGTGCTGCGGCTGGACGCCGAGGCCAGAGCCGGCGCGCAGCGGCTGCTCGCTCAGGAGCGGGCGGCGCGGGCCGCCGAGGCCGAGTCGGTCGCCCTCGCGGAGCGGAGCCGTATCGCCCGGGAGATCCACGACGTGCTCGCCCACAGCCTGTCCGCGCAGATGGTGCATCTGGAGGCGGCCCGGCTGCTGATCGAGGGCGGCGCGGACCGGGACAAGATCCTGGAGCGGGTCGTGGCGGCGCGCGGCATGGCCCGCGAGGGCCTGGCCGAGACCAGACAGGCGCTGTCCGCGCTGCGCGGAGAGCTGACGCCGCTGGAGGATTTCCTGAGCGCGCTGGTCGAGACCGGGGACAGCGCCGAGGTCGCCATTACGGGTGAGCGCAGACCGCTGCCCGCCGAGACGTCACAGGCGGTGCGCCGGGTCGCGCAGGAGGCGCTGACGAATGTCTGCAAGCACGCGCCCGGGGCGAAGGTGCGGATGTCCCTGGAGTACGGCGAGCGGGAGGTGACGCTGAAGGTGCGGGACAACGGAGGTTCGCCGGGCGAGCTGTCGGGTTCCGGCGCCGGGTACGGTCTGCTCGGCATGCGGGAGCGGGCCGAACTGCTCGGGGGCTCGCTGCGGGCGGGGCCGGAAGGGGATGGGTTCGAGGTGACGCTGAGGGTTCCGGGATGACGGAGGGAGTGCGGACCGCGCGGGTGGTCGTGGCCGACGACCAGACGGTGGTGCGCGAGGGCATCGTGATGCTGCTGGGTCTTCTCCCCGGCATCGAGGTGGTGGGCGCGGCGGGGGACGGTGAAGAGGCGGTGCGGCTGGTCGCCGCACTGGATCCGGACGTGGTGCTGATGGACCTGCGGATGCCTCGTTGCGACGGGGCGGAGGCGACCCGGCGGATCCGGGCGGAGCATCCGCGGACCCAGGTCGTGGTGCTGACGACGTTCGGTGACGACGAATCGCTCTTCCCGGCGCTCTCGGCGGGTGCGCGGGGCTACCTCACCAAGGACGCGGGCGGCGACGAGATCGTTCGGGCCGTGCGGAGCGTGATGTCGGGGGAGGCGGGGCTGTCGCCGGCGGTCCAGCGGCGGCTGCTGGAGCGGCTGTCCGAACCGCAGCCCGAGGCCGCCGGGCCAGAACCCGGCGAGCCGCCCGACGGGCTCACCGCGCGGGAGGCGGAGGTGCTGGTGCTGATCGCCGATGGCCTCAGCAATCAGGAGATCGCCCGGAAATTGCAGGTCTCCCTGGCCACGGTGAAGACCCATATCAACAATCTCTTCGCCAAGACCGGGATGAAGGGCCGGGCGCAGGCGGTGCGTTACGCCTATCGGAAGGGGATGGTGCGGCCACCCGAGGGGTGAATCACCTGATGGAGTGAAGAGCGCGGAGAAGAAGGGCGGGCGATCTTCCCGTTCTGTCCATCCTTGGGCATGCACGCAAGCGAGGGTCGTCCCGACATGGGCGGAGATGGTCAGGAGAGCCCGCCGGTAAGTCGCGAGGGCGCCGAACCGGCGCTCACCGAGACGTCGTCCGGGTCGGCCCGGTACACCGATCCCTGGTATGACGCGCTCGCCTCCGGCTGGGGCGAGGCGGCAGGGGTCGGGGCCGGTCTGCCTGGGGCGCCCGTTCCGGCCGCGCGGCGGGAGCGGGAGAGCGGGGCGCCGGACGCGGCCGGGGTCTATCTCGCGGTCCAGCGCAGCGAGGCGTTCCGTGAGGTGCGTGGCAGCTACCGGAGGTTCGTGGTTCCGGCGGTGATCGGCTTCCTCGCCTGGTACGTGGCGTATGTGGTGCTGGCGACCGCCGCGCCGACGCTGATGGCCCGGCCGGTGGCGGGGGCGGCGAACGTGGCCATGGTGGCGGGGCTGGGGCAGTTTCTGACGACCTTCCTGCTCACCTGGGCGTATGCCCGGCATGCGCGGCTGCGGCGGGACCGTGCCGCGCTCGAACTGCGCTGGAACACGCAGGAGATGGCGCGCGGAGTCAGAGACGGTGCGCTGTGACGGAGGACCATCAGACCCTGGCTCTGGTGCTGTTCAGCGCCTTTGTGGCGGTGACGCTCGGGATCACCACCTGGGTGAGCCGGAACCGACGGGGTTCGGCGGAGGAGTTCTATGCAGGAGGGCGGCTGTTCTCGCCGATGGAGAATGGTTTCGCCATCGCCGGGGACTACATGTCGGCGGCGTCCTTCCTCGGGATCTCCGGGCTGATCGCCCTGTTCGGCTACGACGGGCTGCTGTACTCGGTGGGCTTCCTGGTGGCGTGGCTGCTGGTGCTGTTCCTGGTCGCCGAACTGGTGCGGAACTGCGGGAGATTCACTCTGGCCGACGTGGTGGCCGCGCGGATGCGGGAGCGGCCGGTGCGGATCGCGGCCGGAACGTCCTCGGTCACCGTGTCCGTTCTCTATCTGGTGGCGCAGATGGTGGGCGCGGGGAGCCTGGTCGCGCTGCTGCTGGGCGGGACGGGCGAGGCGGCGCGGTCCTGGACGGTGGTGGCCGTGGGCGCGCTGATGGTGATCTATGTGTCGTGGGGAGGGATGCGGGCCACCACCTGGATCCAGATCGTGAAGGCGGTGCTGCTCATGTGCGGTGCCATCGCGCTCACGGTGCTCGTTCTGGTGCGCTTCCACGGGGACTTCGACCACTTGCTGCGCACGGCGGCCGAGCGCAGCGGGCACGGGGACGCGTTTCTGGCACCGGGGCTGAATTACGGGGACGACTGGACCTCGCGGTTCGACTTCATCAGCCTCGGACTGGCGCTGGTGCTGGGCACGGCCGGGCTGCCGCACATCCTGTCCCGCTTCTACACCGTCCCCACCGCGCGGGCGGCGCGCCGGTCGGTGGTGTGGTCGATCGGGCTCATCGGCGGGTTCTATCTGATGACGATCGTCCTGGGGTTCGGGGCGGCGGCCATCCTGGGATCCGACGAGGTGCGCGCCTCCAACCCGGCCGGGAACACGGCGGTTCCGCTGCTCGCGCTCGACCTGGGCGGCGGTGCGGGCTCCACCGGCGGAACGGTGCTGTTCGCGGTCGTCGCCGCCATCGCCTTCGCCACCATTCTCGCGGTCGTCGCCGGGATCACCCTGGCGTCCTCGGCGTCCGTGGCCCATGACCTGTACGCCTCGCTGCGGAGCCCGCGGTCCGGGCCACGCAGCGAGGTCGCGGTGGCCCGCGTCGCGGCGGTCGGTATCGGAATCGTCGCGATCGGGCTGGGGCTGCTCGCCCGCGACCTCAATGTGGCGTTCCTCGTCGGCCTCGCCTTCGCCGTGGCGGCGTCCTCGAATCTGCCCGTGCTGATGTACGCGCTCTTCTGGCCCGGCTTCACCACCCGGGGAGCGGTCTGGTCCGTGTACGGAGGGCTGATCCCGGCCGTGGTGCTGGTGTTGCTGTCCCCGGTGGTGTCCGGCGGCCCCGCCTCGCTGTTCCCCGACGTCGACTTCCAGCTCTTCCCGCTGGAGAACCCTGCGCTGGTCTCCATCCCGCTGGGCTTCCTCGCGGGCTGGCTCGGCACGGTCACCTCGCCCGAGGAACCCGACGCGGCCAAGCACGCGGAGACGGAAGTGCGGTCACTGACCGGGGCGGGGGCGGTGTAGCGGCGGGGGAGGCGTCGGCAGCGCGGGGGCGGGCGTGCGCCGTATCGGGCACACAGGGCGGGCGTTGCGGTCGGGTCAGGGGCGGGTCGCCCAGGCGTAGCGGTGTTCGGGGCGGCCCGCGTCGCCGTACTTGAGGGTGAGGGTGGCGCGGCCGGTGCGTTCCAGGAGCTTGAGATAGCGCTGGGCGGTCTGGCGGCTGACGCCGGTACGGTCGGCGATCTCCTGGGCGGAGAGGGGGCCCTCGGCGTTCAGGAGGGACTGGCGGACCAGTTCGGCGGTGGTGGGGGAGTGGCCCTTGGGGAGGTCGGGCTCGGAGGTCGCGGACAGGGCGCCGAAGATCCGGTCGACCTGTGCCTGCTCGGCCTCGCCGCCGCCGTCCAGGGTGCGGCGCAGTTCGGCGTACGCCTCCAGCTTGGCGCGCAGGCCGGCGAAGGCGAAGGGCTTGACCAGGTACTGGAGCGCGCCCTGCCGCATCGCCTCCTGGACCGTCGAGACGTCCCGGGCCGCCGTGACCATGATCACATCGGCGTGGTGTCCGCGGCGGCGCATCTCGCGCACCACGGCGAGACCGGTGTCGTCGGGGAGGTAGTGGTCCATGAGGACCAGGTCGAGCCGGGGGAGGGTCTCCAGCCGGTGCAGGGCCTCGGCCGCGTTGTGGGCCTCGCCGGCCACATGGAAGCCCGGCACCTTCCCGACGTACGCGCTGTTGACCCGCGCGACCCTGGTGTCGTCGTCCACGACCAGGACCTCGATCATCGGGACTCCTCCTCGGCGGCGAACGGCACGGGGGCGGCTCGGGTGGCGGGCGGTGCGGTGGACAGGTCGGCGGTGGGCGGGGCCGTGGGGGCGTTCAGGGCGGGGGATGGGTGCGTGTTGCGGGTCCCGGCGGGCTCGGGCAGAGCTTCGGGCAGGACGACCGTGAACTCCGCGCCGCCGCCGTCCGCCTCGGCCACCCTGACCGTCCCGCCCTGCCGTTCGGCCAGTCTGCGGACCACGGACAGACCGATACCGCGCTCGCGATGGGCGGGCGGCTGCTTGGTCGACCAGCCCTCCTGAAAGACCAACTCCCGGCGCTCCGCAGGAATTCCCGGTCCCGTGTCCCGCACTCTGAGGACGACCGTACGGGCCTCGGTGACCAGTTCCACCTCCACGCGCGCGTAGGGCGTGCCTGCGGTGGCGTCCAGGGCGTTGTCCACGAGATTGCCGACGATCGTCACCAGACCGCGCGGATCGACCAGCCGGTCCGGCAGCGCGGTGCGGTCCGAGAGCCCGAGGTCGACGCCCCGCTCGGCCGCCACCGTCGCCTTGCCGACCAGCAGTGCCGACAGCAGCGGGTCCCGCACCTTCTCGGCCACCTGCTCTGAGGTGGCCCGGTGACCGCCGACCACCTCGCCGACGAACTCCACGGCGTCGTCGTACATCTCCAGTTCGAGCAGCCCGAGGAGCGTGTGCATGCGGTTGGCGTGCTCATGGTCCTGCGCGCGCAGGGCGTCGATCAGGCCGCGTGTGGAGTCGAGTTCCCGGCCCAGTTGCTCCAGCTCGGTGCGGTCGCGCAGGGTGGCGACGGCGCCGCCGTCGTCCGTGGGCATCCGGTTGGCGACCAGGACCCGCTGCCCGCGCACGGTGAGCAGGTCCGTGCCGGTGACACGGCCGGCCAGGACATCGGCCGTACGGCCCGTGCCGAGCGCCTCGTCGGGGGTGCGGCCCACGGCCTCGTCGCCGATGCCCAGAAGGCGCTGCGCCTCGTCGTTCAGGAGGCGGACACGGCCCGAGCGGTCCAGGGCGACCACGCCCTCCCGGATGCCATGCAGCATCGCCTCGCGCTCCGCCAGCAGCCCCGAGATGTCCGAGAAGGCCAGGTCACGCGTCTGCCGCTGGACCCGGCGGGCGATCAGCCAGGCGGCCAGCGCACCGACCGCCAGCGCGCCGCCCGCGTACGCCAGCAACCCCGGGATCGCATGGATCAGCCGCGCCCGCACACTGTCGTACGCGATCCCGACCGACACCGCGCCCACGATCGTGCCGTTCTCGTCCCTCAGGGGCACCTTGCCGCGCGCGGAGCGGCCCAGGGTGCCGTCGTCGATCTCCATGACGTCCTGGCCCGCCAGCGCCGCGCTGGGGTCCGTCGAGACGACGTGGCCGATCTCCGCGGGGTCCGTGTGGGACCAGCGCACCCCGCGCCGGTCCATGATCACGACGTACTCCGCCTTGGTCGCCTCCCGGATCCGCTCCGCCTCCCGCTGGACCGGGCCGTCGGCCGTCGGGGGCGTGGCCGTGATCCCGGCGGCCAGCTGCGGCTGGGTGGCGGTGGTCTCCGCGATGGCCAGGGCGCGGCGCATCGCCTGGTCGTCGAGCTGGTCGCTCAGCGGTGCGAGGAACAGTCCGGTCGCGAGCACCGCGACCCCCGCGGCGATCGCCACCTGCATCAGCAGCACCTGGGAGAACACCCGGCGGGGCAGTCCCAGGCGCAGGCGACGGGCGGGGGGAGTGGGGCTCATGGCCATGACGTTACGTTGCGATTTGGGTGGGGTGTAGGGCGTGGGACACGTTGGCGGGGGTCTGGGGAGGGTGGGACGGGTGCCTTGTGAGGTCCCTGGGAGGCCCTTTGTGGCGTTCCGCGCGGGGCCTCATAGGGGGGTCCGTTCCGCGCTGAGCCTCGTAGAGGGTCTCCTAGTACTGCAACGGTCCTTGTGGTGATGGTTGGGCAGTTTCGGGTGGTGTGTGGCCGCGTTGTCTGTAGTGGCTGAGTCGGGCCTGGAACTGTCGTCGGCGTCGCCAGTGGGACCAGTGCAGGACATGTTCGACGAGGGTGGCCTGGCGGTGTGTGAGCCGGGTGATCAGGCGTCGGAGCTCGGGCAGGCTGAGGGGGACGAGGCCGGAGGATCCGTTTCTGCTTTGCCGGTGTCCAGTTCGCGTGCCCGCAGGACGGTGAGGCAGGCGTGGGCGGCCATGGCGAGGGTGACGTGCCGGTGCCAGCCGGGGTAGCGGCGGACCTGGTAGTCGTCCAGGCCGCATTCCTGCTTCGCGGTCTGGAAGCACTCCTCGACGGCCCAGCGGGCACCGGCAACACGGATCAGCTGGTCAAGCGTGGTGTCGACGGGGCAGTAGGCGATGTAGTAGGAGATCTCCTCGGGCCTGCTCACGCTGCGGCGGGCGATCACCCAGTGCCGCCGGTCGTCCCGGTGCCAGGGCCGGACCTCGACCCTGGCCCAGTCGAAGACGCGGGGGCCGTGGGCGCCGTTCCCGCAGGAACGGCGCTTCCACTTCTGCCTCGGCAGCCCGGGGAACAGGTCATGAACGGGGTGGTCGAGCGCCCAGCGGGTGACGACGGTGTCGTGCCGGGTGGTCGCCATGACGTGGAAGACGTCCGCCCGTTCCAGCTCGGTCCGCCAGCCTTTCGAGTAGCCGTAGCCGTAGCCGGCGTCCGCGGTGACCCACCGGAACGGGATCCTCTCCTGGACCGCGCGGCGGACCATCGCCCTGGCCATCGCGACCTTCGTCTCGAAGACGACGGTGCCGTCGATGCCGGCCCGTCGGCAGCGTTCCCGGTCGTCCGTCCAGGAAGCGGGCAGGTAGAGGCGCCGGTCGATCAGGGTGCGGCCGTGGATGGCGGCATAGGCGAGGAAGACCCCGACCTGGCAGTTCTCCGTCCGCCCCGCCGTGCCGGAGTACTGCCGCTGGACACCTGCCGAACGGACACCCTTTTTCAGGAACCCGGTGTCGTCGACGATCAGCACCGCATCCCGGTCGCCAAGATGCTCCACCACGTACTCACGCACGTCGTCCAGGACCTCGTCCGCGTCCCAGTCGATCCGGTTCAGCAGTCGATGAATCCGGTCAGGTCCCGCATGACCCGCCTCCTCCGCGAGCGTCCAGCCGTTCTTCCGCTCCAGCGGAGCGATCAGCCCCCGCATATACGCCAGCGCCGATTCACGCGGCTCAGACCTCGCGAAACGGTGCACGAACCGCTCGTGAAGAGCCCTCAGTTCACCCACCCACGACCGGGCATCAGACAGTTCCCCACCCATGAGCAGACCAACGACCGACCTGCCCAACCGTCACCACAAGGACCGTTGCAGTACTAGGGGCCTCGTAAGGGGGAGGGGCCCTTTGTGCGGGGCCCAGTGCGCGTTGCGGGGCGCCGGATCACACTGCCAACGGGGTCGCGGTCGCGGGCGCGGGATCACACCGCCAGGGCGGTCGCGGTCGCCAGCTCGCGGACGGAGACCACGTCCATGCGGGCGGGCGCGCCCAGGACCGATGCGCCGCAGGTCTCCTCACGGGGCGGCAGGGACGCGCCCCGGGCGACGACGACCCGCCAGCGGCGGCCGTCCTCGTGGGCGACGGTGACGTCCCAGCGCGGCGCGGCACCCGACGTGGCGACCACGCTCAGCACGCCCGCGGTGTACTCCCGCGCGGATGTCCGTACAGCCAGCTCGGCGGCCTGGCCGGGCCGCTCCCAGGCCGAGCAGCCCCGGCAGTCCTCCACGACGACACGGCCCTCCTGGACGCCTTGGAGGACCTCCTTGATCGTGTGGGCCCCGGCCCGGCCGTAGGCGTAGCCGTACGGCAGGATCAGCACGGTCGGTGAGAAACGGTGACCGCCCAGATGGGTGACCTCCCAGATGCCCGGCACTCCGGACGCGGTCAGTTCCGTGGCCAGGGGGCGGCCGAGCAGGGCGCAGCAGCGGTCGCGCTTGCCGTTGGTGCACACGAGGGCGAGCGGGTCGCCCAGGTGCGGCCGTCCCTGGAGTGTGGTGTCGAAGGCGCGGTGGTCGCCGCGGCCCAGGGCGGCGAAGTCGAGGTCGAGGAGCCGACGCGGGTCGGTCGTGGTGGCGCTGTGCAGCCATCCGCTGCCGGGCACCGTGTGGGCCGCGTACACCTGGCGTTCCGTGGGTGTCCCGCAGTCGGCGTGACGGCCGGGGCGGCGGATGAGGGCGACCCGTACGCCGGTGCCCTCGGTGGCGGCCTCCAGGGCGCGTCCGACGGCGGGGTCGAGGTGGCTCGCGGTGAGCGCGCGGGCGCCCCAGGGGCCGGGCTGTTCCAGCAGCAGCCAGGTCGCGGCCGTGGCCGCGGTGCCCGAAACGGGCTCGTCGAGGTCCCGGGAGACGGTCGCGCACGCTCTCACAGAGGTGAGCCTAACCTGACTTTGTCAGGGGCGACTTCCGGCCGTGGGCGCGGTTACTTCGGCAGTGGCCGGGGCGGTCGCGGGCCCACGTACTGCCCTTCCGGTCGCATACGCAAAGGGCGTTCGGTGTACTCCTCCAGGGCGTGGGCGATCCACCCTGCGGTGCGGGCGACGGCGAAGACCGTCTCGCCCGCTGTGGCGGGCATGCCGCAGGACACCGTGAGCACGGCGAGGGCCAGATCGACATTGGCGTGCAGCGGGGTGTGGCGGGCGGCGGTGTCCACGATGTCGCGGGCGGCGGCGAGGGCCGGCTCGGCCCGGGGGAGTTCCGCGAGACGGGCGAAGAGGGCCCGCGCGCGGGGGTCCTCGCGGGGATAGAGCCGGTGCCCGAGGCCCGGGATACGGCGGCCGGCCCGCAGTTCGTCCGCGATCACGGGGGCGGCGTCACCCTGTTCGAGGACCTGCTCGATCAGCCGGTGGGCGAGCCCGCTCGCGGCGCCGTGCAGCGGGCCCTCCAGCACACCCAGGCCCGCCGAGACGGCCGCGTAGATGTGCGCGCGGGCTGAGGCGGCGACCCGCACCGCGAGGGTGGAGGCCGCGAGGTCGTGGTCGACCAGCAGGCCGAGGGCGGTGTCCAGGACGGCCAGCGACGCCTCGTCGGCCTCGCGCGCGGTCAGCCGCCCCCATAGACGGTGGGCGAGCGGACCGTCGCCCTTGGGGGCGTACAGCATCGGCGGCAGGGCGCCGACCAGGGTCGGGATCAGGCTGCGGGCGGCGCCCAGGACGGCCTGCTCCGAGAGGTCGAAGCGTAGGGGGTCCAAGGTCGCGGCGGCGATCGCGGCCACCCGCAGCCGGTCGGTGGGGTCCGTGTGCTCCGGCAAAGCGCTGACCGCGCGGCGGGCGAGTTCTACCGTCGATTCCGGTGCGTCGAAGGTGATCCCGGGGTGCAGCTGTTCGGTCCACAGCCAGTCGGCGATCTCTTCGTAGGAATGGCGCGTGGCCAGTTCGATGGCGTCGACCCCCCGGAAGTAGTAGCTGTCCGGCTCGATCAGGGTGATCCGGGTCCGCACCGACAGCTCCCCGCCGCTGCCCGCGACCGAAAGCGCCGCGCTCTCCCGCCTGTTGCGCCGGGAGAGTGCCTCCACCTCGCCCGTGTCGAAGGTGCTGCCCCGTCCGCCCAGGGTGCGGCGGCTGCTGAGCTGGCCTCGGCTGACGTACGCGTAGACCGTCTCGGGCTTCACGCCGAGCAGTTCGGCGGCCTCTTTGGTGGTCAGGCGTCGTTCGGGGTGGCTGGGGCGGGGTTCTTGATCGGGCATGGGCGTCACCGTATCGGCAGTGCGGCATGTATTGATTCAATCAATATTGACAGTGAATGAGTCAATCATGGACAGTCGAATCAAGTCCAGGGAGGAAATCATGACCGTCAATAGGTCCGCAGCCACTCTTGTCGAGGCACCCGGGGGACTCGCCGGTGTCGTCGTCGCCGATACCGAGATCGGGGATGTACGAGGGCGTGAAGGTTTCTACCACTACCGCCAGTACTCCGCCGTCGACCTCGCGCGTCACCGCAGCTTCGAGGATGTGTGGCACCTCCTTGTCCACGGTGAACTGCCCGACCCCGCGCGCAGCGCGGCCTTCGCGGCCGAGACCGCGGCGCTGCGGCGGCTGCCGGACGAAGTGGCGGCCGTGCTGCCGACAATCGCGGCGACCGGGCGGGCGCCCGGGGCCGGGGTCGCGGGCGGGCCGCTCGCCGGGATGCGCACTGCGCTGTCGCTGCTGGGGGCGGCGAAGGGGCTCCGGCCGGTGTACGACGTTGATGACGAACGGCGACGGATGGACGCCATCATGGTGTCGGCAGCCGTCCCGACGATATTGACGGCACTGCATCGGTTGGGGCGGGGACTTGATCCGATCGAGCCCCGGACGGATCTGCCGTTCGCGGCCAACTACCTGTACATGCTGACCGGGAACGTGCCGGACGAGCGGCGGACCCGGGCCATCGAGCACTATCTGATCTCCACCATTGACCATGGATTCAATGCGTCAACCTTCACCGCCCGGGTCATCGCCTCCACCGGCGCGGATGTCGCCGCCTGCCTCGTCGGGGCCGTCGGCGCCCTCTCCGGTCCCCTCCACGGCGGCGCCCCGAGCCGCGCCCTGGACACCCTCGACGCCATCGGCACCCCCGACCGCATCGACCCCTGGATCCGGGAACGGGTCCTCGCCGGCGACCGCATCATGGGCTTCGGGCACGCTGTCTACCGGACGGAGGACCCGCGCTCACGGATGCTGCGGGAGATCGCCCAGGAGTTCGGGGGGCCCAGGGTCGCGTTCGCCGTCGAAGTGGAGCGGCAGGTCGAGGCGATCCTGGCAGAACTGAAACCGGGCCGTGAGCTGCACACCAATGTCGAGTTCTACGCCGGGGTGGTGATGGAACTCTGCGAGCTGCCCAGGGAGATGTTCACCCCGACGTTCGCCGCCGCGCGGGTGGTGGGGTGGAGCGCCCATGTGCTGGAACAGGCGCGGGACTCGAAAATCATCCGTCCAGTGGCGCGGTATGTGGGGCCGGGGTCGCCGGTGGCGGTGCCGGCCGCGGGGTGACGTCAGGAGCGTCCCTGGGTGCCGTCGCCCTCGGCTTGCCTTATCGCCTGGTCGATGATTCTGAAGATCTTTCCCTCGTCACTGTCCGGCGACAGGGCTGCCTTCGCCTCGCGCGAAGCCGCCCAGTACCGCACGAACGCAGGGCTCCTGACCAGTGAACGCGTATGGGCCAGCAGGTCGGCGTCGGTGACATCGCCCCACTTGCGGAACAGGAGGTAGTGACCGAAGATCAGGTTGGCGAAGAGGAACTGGCGCACCACCTCCGGCTCCTCGTCCGGGTAGTCGTTCCAGACCCGCGCGAGCAGGGGGTCGTCCATCGCCAGCTGCGTCAGCTGCACGTGCAGTGAGCGGAGATCGGCCTGGGCGCTACGCCGCAATTCGTCCCGCGAGGCGATCAGTTCCTGCCGTTGGAGGGCGAGTTCCTGACGCTGCATCCGCAGTTCCCGTTGCTGGAACAGCAGAGTGACCACGAGAAGGATGAGCGCCAGCCCGGAGAAGACAGCGCTCATCCCTCCGAAGTAGTCGCCGATCGCGCTGCGTTCCACGGCGGTCTGCCGCCCGCCGTTGGCTTCCTCGACGCCGGAGAGCAGCCACCCGCTGATGGCGATGGACGCGATGCCTACGAGGGCCATTCCGGCGATGACAGCCGCTCCCCATGCGCAGGCCGAGATCAACGATGGCCTCAACCGTCGACGCGTCATGACCCCCCCCAAGCCAGCGGGATACTGCCCACGAGAGGGGGAGGGAAACCGGGGCTCCAAGGCGTTCCTGAAGTCCTCCCTGAGGTCCTCCTGAGGCCCTCCAAGGTGTTCCTGAGGATTCGTTCGGAAGGAATCCTGGACGTGGCTCCCACTCCCCGGGATCCCCGCCGGGATGTCCTGGCGCGGTGCGCAATGCGCGATCGACGGAACCCGGCGCGATTCAAGTGCCACGGATCAACCTCGTGTGAGGCTCCACCGCCCACCACTTCTCACCGATGTTCCCCAGAGCCGCAGCGGGCCGCCGATCACAGGACAGGAGCGGACTGCTCTGACGCTGCGGAGGGGCCGGTCGGGCGGAGGAAAAGCGTCGTAGCAGGCCCCTTCAGGGAGGCAGCAAGGGTCGCACGGACCGGCGCCTCGACAGACGTCTGCCCCCTGCATGGTGCTAACAATCGTTCACCTCGGCCCGTTTGCGGCGCCTCGTATCCTGGGGCGGCATTCCATCGAGCGTGGTGCGCGCGGCTGTGAGCCGGTGTGCCACAGGCGTGAGAGAGGTCGCACGGTGCGCCACAGTCCGGGTCCGCGGCAGATCCCGGTCGTCATCCTCGCCGGATTCCTGGGTTCCGGAAAGACGACCCTGCTCAATCATCTGCTCCACCACAGCGGCGGCAGCCGCATCGGCGCGATCGTCAACGACTTCGGCGCGATCGAGATCGACGCGATGGCCGTGGCCGGCGCCCTCGGCGACTCCACCGTCTCCCTCGGCAACGGCTGCCTGTGCTGCGCCGTCGACGCCAGTGAGCTGGATCTCTACCTCGAACGGCTCGCCGCCCCCGCCGCCGGGATCGATGTCATCGTCATCGAGGCCAGCGGACTGGCCGAACCCCAGGAACTCGTGCGCATGGTGCTCGCCAGCGAGCACCCCGGTGTCGTCTACGGCGGCCTGGTCGAGGTCGTCGACGCCGCCGAGTTCGACGCCACCCGCGCCAGGCATCCCGAGATCGACCGGCATCTCGCGCTCGCCGACCTGGTCGTCGTCAACAAACTCGACCGCGCCGCGACCGAGACCCCGTCCACCGTCCACCCCGGCGCCGCCGACCGCCTGCTCGCCCTCATCCGCACCCTCACCGACCGCGCCGCCGTCGTCCCCACGCGCTACGGCCGTATCGACCCCGAACTCCTCTTCGACTGTCGGCCGAGCGAGGAACGGATCGGGCAGCTGTCGTTCGACGACCTGCATCACCATCCGCATGACCATGACCATGACCATGAGCACGGCCGCGGCCACGACACCGGCCACAACCCCGGCGACAACGGCACCCCCCACCTCCACGCCGCCTACGACACCCTCTCCTTCACCTCCGACACGCCCATGGACCCCCGCCGCCTGATGACGTTCCTGGACAGCCGCCCGGAGGGCCTCTACCGCATCAAGGGCTACGTCGACTTCGGCCCGTACGACCCCCGTAACCGCTACTCCGTGCACGCCGTCGGACGCTTTCTGCGCTTCCACCCCGAGCCCTGGCCCGCCCGGGAGCCGCGCCGCACCCAACTCGTCCTCATCGGCTCCGGCATCGACGCCGACGCCCTCGGCAAGGAACTGGAGGCGTCCACGAGCGACGTCCCACACGCCGACGAGTACGGCATGTGGGGCGTCCTGCGCTACGTCCGGGACCCCTCCGGGGACGGGGCCGACGCGACGCCGCACCTGCCGGACGGCGACGAAGCTCCCGACCCCTCCGAGGAAGGTGCCGACGCGACGCCGCACTCGCCGGACGGCGACGAACCTCGCCCGTAGGCGGACGACCACCCTGGGACGGCCTCCGGGACCGCCCCCCTAGGCCATCCCCCCGGGCCCGTTCTCCAGCCCGGCCCCCGGACACGCCGCCCAGGACACGCCGCCCTGGATCGGCCCCCTTGGACCGCCCCCCTGAAACGGCCCCCGGACCGACCTATGGGCCCCGCCCCTGGTACCCGCCCCAGGGCCCCCACAGGCCCCCGCCGACCTACCTACACCGGCCCCGCCACCACCGCCACCGTCTTCACCAGCGACACGCCCGAGCCGTCGCGGCGGGGGTCGATCTCCGGGAGTTGGGCCGGGGTGCCGTTCTTCTGGGCCGCGCGGGCGGGGGTGGGGCCCGCCCAGGCCAGGGCGAGGCAGTCCTCGCCCTTCAGGAACCGCTGGCAGCGCACGCCGCCCGTGGCGCGGCCCTTGCGCGGGTACTGGTCGAACGGCGTCAGCTTGGCCGTCGTCTGGACCGAGTCGTCGAGCGTGCCCCGGGAACCGGCGACCGTGAAGACCACCGCGTCGACCGCCGGGTCGACCGCGGTGAAGGAGATCACCTTCGCGCCGTCGGTGAGCTTGATGCCCGCCATACCGCCCGCGGGCCGCCCCTGGGGACGCACCTGGTTGGCCTGGTAGCGCAGCAGCTGGGCGTCGTCGGTGATGAAGACGAGGTCCTCCTCGCCGGTGCGCAGCTCGATCGCGCCGACGATGCGGTCGCCGTCCTTGAGCGTGATGACCTCCAGCTCCTCCTTGTTGGTCGGATAGTCGGGGACCACGCGCTTGACGACGCCCTGCTCCGTGCCGAGGGCCAGGCCCGGTGAGGACTCGTCGAGCGTGGTCAGGCAGACCAGTGTCTCGTCGCCCTCCAGGGACACGAACTCCGTCAGCGGGGCCCCGCCCGCCAGGGTCGGCGCGGACGCCGTCTCCGGGAGCTGGGGCAGGTCGACGACATTGATCCGCAGCAGCCGCCCGGCGGAGGTCACCGCGCCGATCTCGCCCCGCGCGGTGGCCGGTACCGCCGACACGATCACATCGTGCTTGGCGCGTCTGGCGTCCTCGTCGGCCTCCAGGGGCGCGCCGTTCGCCGTACGGGCCAGCAGCCCCGTGGAGGACAGCAGCACCCGGCACGGGTCGTCGGCGACCTGGAGCGGCACGGTGGACGCCGGGGTGCCGGACGCCTCCAGGAGGACCGTACGCCGCTCGGTGCCGAACTTCTTGGCGACCGCGGCGAGTTCCCCGGAGACCATCTTGCGCAGCTCGGTGTCGGACTCCAGGATCCGGGTCAGCTCGGCGATCTCCGCGTTGAGCCGCTCCTTCTCCGACTCCAGCTCGATCCGGTCGAACCTGGTGAGCCGGCGCAGCGGCGTGTCGAGGATGTACTGGGTCTGCACCTCGCTCAGCGAGAAACGCTCGATCAGGCGCTCCTTGGCCTGTGCCGAGTTCTCGCTGGAGCGGATCAGGCGGATCACCTCGTCGATGTCCACCAGCGCGGTGAGCAGGCCCTCGACCAGGTGCAGCCGGTCACGGCGCTTGGTGCGGCGGAACTCGGAGCGCCGCCGGACGACCTCGAAGCGGTGGTCGAGATAGACCTCCAGCAGTTCCTTGAGGCCCAGGGTGAGGGGCTGGCCGTCGACCAGGGCCACATTGTTGATGCCGAAGGACTCCTCCATGGGGGTCAGCTTGTAGAGCTGCTCCAGGACGGCCTCCGGCACGAAGCCGTTCTTGATCTCGATGACCAGCCGCAGTCCGTGCTCACGGTCGGTGAGGTCCTTGACGTCGGCGATGCCCTGGAGCTTCTTGGAGCCCACCAGGTCCTTGATCTTCGCGATCACCTTCTCGGGGCCGACCGCGAAGGGCAGCTCCGTCACCACCAGGCCCTTGCGGCGGGGCGTGACGGACTCCACCGCGACCGTGGCCCGGATCTTGAACGTGCCGCGGCCGGTCTCATAGGCGTCACGGATGCCCGACAGGCCGACGATCCGGCCGCCGGTCGGCAGATCGGGGCCCGGGATGTGCCGCATCAGGGTGTCCAGATCCGCGTTCGGGTGCCGGATCAGATGACGGGCGGCGGCGATGACCTCGGACAGGTTGTGCGGCGGCATGTTGGTGGCCATGCCGACGGCGATCCCGGAGGCGCCGTTGACCAGCAGGTTCGGGAAGGCCGCCGGAAGGGCGACGGGCTCCTGCTCCTGGCCGTCGTAGTTGGGCGCGAAGTCGACCGTGTCCTCGTCGATGGACTCGGTCATCAGGCCGGTCGCGGCGGCCATCCGGCACTCCGTGTACCGCATGGCGGCCGGCGGGTCGTCATTGCCCAGCGAACCGAAGTTGCCGTGGCCGTCGACCAGCGGCAGGCGCATGGAGAACGGCTGGGCCATCCGCACCAGGGCGTCGTAGATCGACGAGTCCCCGTGCGGGTGGAGCTTGCCCATGACCTCGCCGACGACCCGCGCGCACTTGACGTACCCGCGCTCGGGGCGCAGGCCCATCTCGTTCATCTGGTAGACGATGCGGCGGTGGACGGGCTTCAGGCCGTCGCGCGCGTCGGGCAGGGCACGGGAGTAGATGACCGAGTAGGCGTACTCCAGGAAGGAGCCCTGCATCTCTTCGACGACGTCGATGTCGAGGATGCGCTCCTCGTACGAGTCGTCCGGCGGCGGGGTCTTCGTACTGCGGCGGGCCATCGCTGCCTGGCTCCTCTTTTCTGGTCGCTCGCCTGGGGGCGTCGAAGCCGGTGCGGGCAGGACGGCCAGGCGGGATCCGCCCGCTCGTCCTGCCGACACCGACCCGCCCCGCGGCTCGCTCTTGCTGAAGCGTGGAACGGGATCTGACGCGGACCATTGTGGACTGCGGCACTGACAACCCGGACCGCACACCCGGATCGTGCCCCCGGAACGGAGGTCCGCCCGGGGCCGACGGACACCCTGGGGGGCCGCCTGCGCCGCCTGGGGTCCCCTCCGGGGGAGGCACGGCTGCCCGCAGGCTACGCGATCCGCTCTCGGCGTACGCGCTCCGGGAACTTCGCCGGTGCCGCGCACACTTGCATACAGTGACAGGACCGACGGGACAACCGCGGTCGGAACGACCGCTTCCGCGATCGAAGGGACGTACATGCCCATGGGTCACACGGCCACAGCCGAGGCAGGCTCCGGCGGCCTGACAGCGACCGAGCACCGCCTTGCCAACGGTCTGCGCGTGGTGCTCTCCGAGGACCACCTGACCCCGGTCGCGGCGGTGTGCCTCTGGTACGACGTCGGCTCGCGCCACGAGGTCAAGGGGCGCACGGGCCTGGCCCACCTCTTCGAGCACCTGATGTTCCAGGGCTCCGGGCAGGTCAAGGGCAACGGGCACTTCGAGCTGGTGCAGGGCGCCGGCGGCTCGCTGAACGGCACGACCAGCTTCGAGCGCACCAACTACTTCGAGACCATGCCCGCCCACCAGCTGGAGCTGGCGCTCTGGCTGGAGGCGGACCGCATGGGCTCGCTGCTGGCCGCCCTGGACGAGGAGTCCATGGAGAACCAGCGGGACGTGGTCAAGAACGAGCGCCGCCAGCGCTACGACAACGTCCCCTACGGCACCGCCTTCGAGAAGCTCACCGCCCTCGCCTACCCGGAGGGCCACCCCTACCACCACACGCCGATCGGCTCCATGGCCGACCTGGACGCGGCCACCCTGGAGGACGCCCGCGCGTTCTTCCGCACCTACTACGCGCCCAACAACGCGGTGCTGTCCGTGGTCGGCGACATCGACCCGGAGCAGACGCTCGCCTGGATCGAGAAGTACTTCGGCTCCATCCCCACCCACGACGGCAAGCCCGCCCCGCGCGACGGCACGCTCCCGGTGACCATGGGCGGGCAGCTGCGCGAGGTCGTCGAGGAGGAGGTCCCGGCCCGCGCCCTGATGGCCGCCTACCGCCTCCCGGAGGACGGCTCGCGCGCGTGCGACGCCGCCGACCTGGCGCTCACCGTCCTCGGCGGCGGCGAGTCCTCCCGGCTCTACAACCGGCTCGTACGCCGCGACCGTACGGCCGTGGCGGCGGGCTTCGGCCTGCTGCGGCTGGCCGGGGCACCCTCCCTGGGCTGGCTGGACGTGAAGACCTCGGGGGACGTCGAGGTGCCGGTCATCGAGACCGCCATCGACGAGGAACTGGCCCGTTTCGCCGCCGAGGGCCCGACGGCGGAGGAGATGGAGCGCGCCCAGGCCCAGCTGGAGCGCGAATGGCTGGACCGGCTCGGCACGGTCGCGGGCCGCGCCGACGAACTGTGCCGGTACGCGGTGCTGTTCGGCGACCCGCAGCTCGCCCTGACCGCCGTACAGCGCGTGCTGGAGGTGACCGCCGAAGAGGTCCAGGAGGTCGCCAAGGCCCGTCTGCGGCCCGACAACCGCGCGGTGCTGGTCTACGAGCCGACGGCCCCCGAGGCGGACGATCCGGCGGACGCGGACGGCACCGGGGCCGCGGCCACCGACGAGAACGAGGAGGCGGGCAAGTGAGCGAGCTGGCCCCGATGGACTTCCACCCCCAGCCGCAGCCCGGCGAGGCCCGCCCCTGGGCCTTCCCGGCGCCCACGCGCGGTGCGCTCGACAACGGGCTCACGGTCCTGCGCTGCCACCGCCCCGGCCAGCAGGTCGTGGCCGTGGAGGTGCTGCTGGCCGCCCCGCTGGACGCCGAACCGGCGGGCCTGGAAGGCGTGGCCACGATCATGGCCCGCGCCTTCTCGGAGGGCACCGACAAGCACTCCGCCGAGGAGTTCGCCGCCGAGCTGGAGCGCTGCGGCGCCACCCTGGACGCCCACGCGGACCACGCGGGCGTGCGGATCAGCCTCGAAGTGCCGGTCTCCCGGCTGTCGAAGGCCCTCGGGCTGCTCGCCGACGCCCTGCGCGCGCCCGCGTTCGCCGACAGCGAGATCGAGCGCCTGGTGCGCAACCGGCTCGACGAGATCCCCCACGAGCTGGCCAACCCCTCGCGGCGCGCCGCCAAGGAGCTGTCCAAGGAGCTGTTCCCGGCGACCTCGCGCATGTCGCGCCCGCGCCAGGGCACCGAGGAGTCCGTGGCCGGCATCGACTCCGCGGCCGTACGCGGCTTCTACGAGAAGCACGTCCGCCCGGCGACCGGCACCGTCGTGGTCGTCGGCGACCTGACCGGCGTCGACCTCGACGCGCTGCTCGGCGACACGCTGGGCGCCTGGACGGGCTCCTCGGCCGCGCCCCGGCCCGTGCCGCCGATCAGCGCCGACGACACCGGGCGGGTCATCATCGTGGACCGCCCCGGAGCCGTCCAGACGCAGCTGCTGCTGGGCCGCGTCGGCGCCGACCGGCACGACCGCGTATGGCCCGCCCAGGTGCTCGGCACCTACTGCCTGGGCGGCACCCTCACCTCCCGGCTGGACCGCGTCCTGCGCGAGGAGAAGGGCTACACCTACGGCGTCCGCGCGTTCGGGCAGGTCCTCAGGTCCGCGCCGGACGGCGCCGGGGCGTCCATGCTGGCCATCAGCGGCTCCATCGACACGCCGAACACCGGTCCGGCGCTGGACGACCTGTGGACGGTGCTGCGCACGCTGGCTGCGGAGGGGCTCACCGATGCCGAGCGGGACACCGCCGTGCAGAACCTCGTCGGCGTGGCGCCGCTCAAGTACGAGACCGCCGCGGCCGTCGCGAGCACCCTCGCCGATCAGGTCGAGCAGTATCTGCCCGACGACTTCCAGGCGACGCTGTATCAGCAGCTGGCCGCCACGGGCACGGTCGAGGCCACCGCGGCCGTCGTCAGCGCCTTCCCGGTGGACCGCCTGGTGACGATCCTCGTCGGCGACGCCGCGCAGATCAAGGAGCCCGTGGAGGCCCTCGGTATCGGGCCGGTGACGGTGGTGGCCGCCGAGTAGCGCCGGGCGGGGCCCGCGCGCGGGCCCTGGTTTCCGCCGGATGTGCGGGCAGGAGTGGCTGAACGGGGCGCACCCGCGCGGGGCCCTGGCGACGGACAGGTCGCCAGGGCCCTCCCGCTGTGCGGATCGCCATGCCCGATGCGCCGCGTTCGACGTGCCGTGCCCGCACAGCCATGCCTGAAGTGCCGTGTTCTACGTGCCGTGCCGGAAGCGCCATGTCTGAAGTGCCGTGCCCGCAGCGCTATGTCCGGATTGCGGGAGAGGTTGCCTGTCTGCCCTGTGGCATGCGCAACAAAATCCCCGATCCGTTTGGGGATTGAAAGATCTCCCGCTTAGCGTCACCGAGGCTGTTCGTCAGGCAGTGCGCCGCGTCCGCGGCACCGGACAGTCATCGCCGAGTCCCCGTACGGCGCGAGCCAGGGGAGCCGGGGACCCAGGTCCCTGGGGTGAATCGGCCTCCCGCACGCGTGCGTACGGGGAGCCGTAGGAGACCTTCCTGCTCCGAACCCGTCAGCTAACCCGGTAGGCGAGAGGGAAGGAAAGGACCAGCCACTCCATGGCGTTCACGCGCGCCACCGGGAAGCACCGGCGTCCCACCCGCACGCACCGCACCACCGCCCGCGCGGCGGGTGTCGCGGCGCTCACCACCTCCGGTGTCGTCGGCACCCTGGCCGCCCCGGCGCTCGCCACCGAACCGGCCCCCGAGCAGACCGGTCTCACCCCCGTCGTCAGCATCGGCGAGGACGTCGCCGTTCAGATCGACGCCCAGGCCGCGGCCCAGATGGAGGCCGCGCGGCAGAAGGCCGAGGACGCCGCCCGCAAGAAGGCCGCCGAGGAGGCCCGCAAGCGCGCCGCCGAGGAGGCCGAGAAGCAGCGGGAGGCCGAGGAGCGCGCCGCCCGCGAGGCCGAGCGCAAGCGCCTCAACACCTTCGTGTCGCCGATACCCGGCTCCTATGTCTCCACCAGCTACCAGGCGGGCGGCGCCACCTGGTCCTCCGGCAGCCACACCGGCATCGACTTCCACGCCGCCTCCGGCACCTCCGTGCACGCGGTCGGCCACGGCACGGTCGTGGAGGCCGGCTGGGGCGGGGCGTACGGCAATCAAGTCGTGATCAAGATGAACGATGGTACATACACCCAGTACGGGCATCTGTTGTCCATCGACGTGTCGGCCGGCCAGACGGTCACGCCGGGGCAGCGGATCGGGCTCTCCGGCGCCACCGGCAACGTCACCGGCGCGCACCTCCACTTCGAGGCCCGCACCAGCCCCGAGTACGGCTCCGACCTGGATCCGGTCGCCTACCTCCGCGCCCACGGCGTCGGCATCTGACCCGCCGTGCCCGCCTGACGGCGGACGGCCGTCGCGCCCGGCCACGCCCCGCCGCGTCCCACCGCACCCCGGTGAGTTCCACCCCCACCGACAAGCCCCGGCCCACCCGGCCGGGGCTTTCGCCCTTTCAGGCACTACCTGTCCAAAAAATATCCATGGAATCAGGGGCCCCGTCGGAAATTCCGGCCGATTGCAATAGAGTCACTGTTCCGACGTCAATCGGAGACGTTTCACGGGGATTAAGGCGGAGGTCGGTCATGCGTATTCCGGCGCACTCGGTGTGCACGGCGATCCGGGACGACATCATCGCCGGTGTCTACGAACGCGGCGGCCGGCTCACCGAGGAAGTCCTCGCCCGCCGCTACGGCGTCTCGCGCGTCCCCGTCCGCGAGGCGCTGCGCACCCTGGAGGCCGAGGGCTTCGTGGTGACCCGGCGGCACGCGGGCGCCTGCGTCGCCGAGCCCACCGAGCAGGAGGCTGCCGACCTGCTGGAGATGCGGGTGCTCCTGGAGCCCCTCGCCGCCTCCCGGGCCGCCCAGCGGCGCACGGAGGCCCATCTGAAGGTGCTGCGCGGCCTCGTCCGCCTCGGCCAGGAGCGGGCCCGCCGGGGCAGCAGCGACGATCTGCGCTCCCTGGGGAGCTGGTTCCACGAGACGCTGGCCCAGGCGTCCGGCAGCCCGTCCCTGGTCTCCATGCTGACCCAGCTCCGCCACAAGATCGCCTGGATGTACGCGGTGGAGGCGCCGTCCGCGCCGGTCGAGTCCTGGTCCGAGCACGGCGCCATCGTGGACGCGGTGGTCCGCGGCGACGCGGAACGCGCGCGGGCGCTCACCGCGCTGCACACCGAGCGTGCCACGTCCGTGTTCCGGCTGCGGTTCAACGTCGGCGGCACGGAGCGTGTGAGGACTTCGCAACATGCCGTAAACATGTCGGGCCAGCGGCTTTAACAAAAGCGCCGTATACAAAGAAGAGATTAATCGGCGGCCGGGAATTTCAGCTGCCCTTTTCCGGTGCGCGACGGATTCTTTTCATGCGGCTCCGGTGTATTTCGGTGCGCTTGCGCCTACGGCTGCCCATGAAACGCTTCGGTGTGCGCCGGGCGGTCAATTCGGCGCGCGGTGGTGGGGAAACAGTGGGGAAACGGGGCGGGGAATTCGGCTGGCGGGGGCGTCGGTCCGGCGGTCGGTCGGACCGTCGGGTGTCCGGGTTCAGGGGCGCCGGGGGGCGCGGGGGCGCTGTAGGGGTGCCGAGGCGGGACGGCGGGTACGCGCGCGGGTCGGGTGCCGGTCGGGTGCGGGTCCCTTGAAGGCTGGTGGTGGTCTGGTGGTGGCCTGCCGGGGCCGACTCCTGCGTGTCGCACGTGGGGCGGGAGCGGCAACCCGCCTGCCGCCGGTCACCCGGCATGTTGTGCCCAGACTCCGGGCGTTGAGTGTTTCCCGGGCGGGGTCGGGCAGGCCTTTGAGCGAACGGGGACGGTGCCCGGCAAGGCTTCTGGAGCACACGAGGGCGGCCCCTGCGAGGCCCGCTCCTGGGGCCTAGAGGGACGGGCCCGGCAAGACTTCCGGGGTGCAGGCGCCCCGCGGCGAGGTGCCTGGGGTGTACGGGGACGCCCCCCGGCGAGGCAGCTGCGGCGTACAGGGACGCCCCCGGCAGGGTTCCTGGGGCGCCCTGCACGACCCACGCCGCCGCTTCCGGGACGACCAGGAACGGCCCCCGCAAGACACCCGGGCGAACCCGCGAACCCACCCCCCTTCCGAACACCCACCCCGCAACGCAGAAGCCGCGCCCCCCGGCACGGGGTGACGCGGCTCCTTCGTCCGAAGCGGGGATGCCGAACAGCTGGCACGGCGGCACGGCGGTACGGCCGCCCCCGGCGGCTCAGACGGTCTCGGGAAGCTCCTCCAGCCCCTCCGTGACCAGCTTGGCCAGGCGGTCCAGGGCCGCGTCGGCGCCGTCGGCCTCGGAGGCCAGGACGACCTCCTCACCGCCCTTGGCGCCCAGGCCCAGAACGGCCAGCATGGAGGCCGCGTTGACGGGGCTGCCGTCGGCCTTGGCGATCGTCACGGGAACCCCGGAGGCCGTGGCGGCCCGGACGAAGATGGAGGCGGGGCGGGCATGGAGGCCCTCGGCCCAGCCGACGTTGACGCGGCGCTCAGCCATGTGATGCTGCCCTTCAGTGTCTCAGGGTTGTCTAGACCAGTGTCCCATACCGTGGAGCGTGCCCGGATGCGGCCCACAGGTGCCCCTCGGGGCCGGGCCCCGAACCCGGGGGCCCCGCGGCCCGCTCGATGCTTCTCCCGAAGTGTCCCCGGGCCGCGCCCCCGATCCGGCACTCGCCCGTGTGTCCGTGTGTCCGTACGTCCCCGTCACGTCCCATGGGCCCCTGGGCAGGGCCCCTTGCCGGCTCCCGTCGGCCCTTGTGAGCCCTCGTCGGCCTGCGCTTCGCTCCCGCGGACCGCCTCGGGCCGTTGTCGTAGGTGAGCCGTACGCTGGGCCCATGCAGACCCCGGCGGATCCGCAGGACCGGCACGAGTACCCCGCCCACTGGGAGGCGGACGTGGTGCTGCGCGACGGCGGCACCGCGCGCGTCCGGCCCATCGCCGTCGATGACGCCGAGCGCCTGGTCAGCTTCTACGAACAGGTCTCGGACGAGTCGAAGTACTACCGCTTCTTCGCCCCGTACCCCAGGCTCTCCGCCAAGGACGTCCACCACTTCACGCACCACGACTTCGTGGACCGGGTGGGCCTCGCGGCCACCATCGGCGGCGAGTTCATCGCCACCGTACGCTACGACCGGATCGGCCCCGAGGGCTTGCCCGCCTCCGCGCCCGCCGACGAGGCCGAGGTCGCCTTCCTGGTGCAGGACGCCCATCAGGGCCGCGGGGTCGCCTCCGCGCTCCTGGAGCACATCGCCGCCGTCGCGCGCGAGCGCGGCATCCGCCGCTTCGCCGCCGAGGTGCTGCCCGCCAACACCAAGATGATCAAGGTGTTCACGGACGCCGGATACACCCAGAAGCGCAGCTTCGAGGACGGTGTCGTGCGCCTGGAGTTCGACCTCGAACCCACCGACCGCTCGCTCGCCGTGCAACGCGCGCGGGAGCAGCGCGCCGAGGGCCGATCCGTACGACGGCTCCTGACCCCCGGCTCCGTCGCCGTGATCGGCGTCGGACGCACGCCCGGGGGCGTCGGCCGCAGCGTCCTCGACAACCTCCGTGAGGCGGGCTTCACCGGCCGGCTGCACGCCGTGAACCGCGCCTTCCCCGAGGGGCGCGGGGACGTCGACGGGGTGCCCGCCCACCGCTCCGTGCGGGAGATCGACGGGCCCGTGGACCTCGCCGTGGTGGCCGTTCCGGCGGAGCAGGTGCCCGAGGTCGTCGCGGAGTGCGGCGAACACGGCGTCCAGGGGCTGGTCGTGCTCTCCGCCGGGTACGCCGAGAGGGGGCCCGAGGGCAAGGGCCGCCAGCGTGAACTCCTCCACCAGGTACGGGCGTACGGCATGCGGCTGATCGGGCCCAACGCCTTCGGCATCATCAACACCGCGCCCGGGGTCCGGCTGAACGCCTCCCTGGCGCCCGAACTGCCCCGCCCCGGCCGTATCGGGCTGTTCGCCCAGTCGGGCGCCATCGGCATCGCCCTGCTGTCCCGGCTGGAGCGGCGCGGCGGCGGAGTCACCGGCATCACCGGCGTGTCGACCTTCGTCGCGTCCGGCAACCGCGCGGACGTCTCCGGCAACGACGTCCTCCAGTACTGGTACGACGACCCCGACACCGACGTCGCCCTCATGTACCTGGAGTCCATCGGCAACCCGCGCAAGTTCACCCGCCTCGCGCGCCGCACCGCCGCCGCCAAACCGCTGGTCGTCGTCCAGGGCGCCCGACACGCCGGAGCCGCACCCCAGGGACACGCCGTACGCGCGACCCGGCTGCCCAGCGAGACGGTCTCCGCGCTGCTGCGCCAGGCCGGTGTGATCCGCGTCGACACCATCACGGAGCTGGTCGACACCGGACTGCTCCTCGCCCGCCAGCCCCTGCCCGCCGGCCCGCGCGTGGCGATCCTGGGGAACTCCGAGTCCCTGGGCCTGCTCACCTACGACGCCTGTCTGTCCGAGGGGCTGCGCCCGGCCCCGCCCCAGGACCTGACGACCGCCGCGTCGCCCGAGGACTTCCGCGGGGCGCTGACCCGCGCGCTGGCCGACGACGACTGCGACGCCGTCGTGGTCACCGCGATACCGGCCATCGGCGAGACCCCGGCCGGGGACGAGGCCCTGGCGGAGGCGCTGAGGTCCGCCGCGGCAGGCACCGCCGCCAAGCCCGTGCTGGTCGTGCACGTCGAGCTGGGCGGCCTCGCGGAGGCCCTCTCGGCCGCGACCAGCACAGCACCGCAGGCTGCCGCCCAGGCCCCGACGACAGCACCGGGAGCCGCCACCCCGGACGCCCCGCCCCCGACGACACCACCGGCCACCGCGCCGGACGCTCCGGCCCCCACGGCGCCACCGGGAGCCGCCCAGACCCCGACGGCGCCACCGGGAGCGACCACCCCGGCCGCTCCGCCCCCCACAACCCCCCAGGTCGCCACCCCGCCCCCCACGGCACCGCAGGCCCCCACCACCGCCCCCCGAGCCCTCACCGAGCCCTCCACCCCGACGACACCAACCCCCAGCGCCCCACCCCTCAAGGAAGCACCCCCCACCCCGCCGGAACCCCTGCCCCCCACCCCCGGCCCCCTCCCCGCCTACCCCGCCGCCGAACGCGCTGTCCGCGCGCTCGCGGAGGCCGTCCGCTACGGGCAGTGGCGGCGCGAGGCCGCCGCCCCCGGCAGGGTGCCCGAGTACGACGACATCGACGAGAGGGGCGCCGCACGCCTGATCGACGGGCTCCTCGCGCGCGGGCAGGGCCTCACCCTCGGCACGGAGGACACCTGCGAGCTGCTCGGCCGCTACGGCGTCGCCGTCCAGCGCGCGCTGCCCGCGCCCACCCCTGAGGCCGCCGTGACCGCCGCGCGGGACCTCGGTTACCCCGTCGCCCTCAAGGCCACCGCCCCGCATCTGCGGCACCGCGCGGACCTGGGCGGCGTACGCCTGGACCTCGCGGACGAGGAGCAACTGCTGCGGGCGTACACCGAGCTGAGCGAGCTGTTCGGGACGCCGGAGGACCTGCGGCCGGTGGTGCAGCGGATGGCCCCGCGCGGGGTCGACACGGTCGTGCGCGCGGTGATCGACCCGGCGGCGGGCGCGGTGCTGTCGTTCGGGCTGGCCGGGGCGGCGTCCCAGTTGCTCGGCGACACGGCCCACCGGCTGATCCCGGTCGCCGACCGCGAGGCGGCCTCCCTGATCCGCTCCATCCGCACGGCCCCGCTCCTGTTCGGCTGGCGCGGCTCGGCGCCCGTGGACACGCCCGCGCTGGAGGAGCTGCTGCTCCGGGTCTCCCGTCTGGTGGACGACCACCCCGAGGTCGTCGCGGTCACCCTGGAACCCGTCGTCGTCGCCCCGCACGACCTCACCGTCCTGGGCGCTTCCGTCAGCCTCGCCCCGCCCCCGGCCCGCGACGACCTGGGCCCCCGTACCCTCCCCGAGTACTGACCAGACCGACGCCCCCAGAACCGCCCTTCCCTTCCGCGAGCCCCCAGAACCGCCCTCCCGAGCGTCCCCAGACGCCCGCCGAACCGCCCTCCCGCGCGCGTCCCCCAGCACCCACCGAAAACCGCCTCCCCGCGCGAGTCCCATCCCCCAGCCTCGGGCGTGACCGTGTGTGGATCTTCCGACCACCTCCCCGCGCGCGTCCCATCCCCTGTCGAGCCCCCGCCCGGCTCAGAAGTCGAGCCCTCGCCCGCCTCCGAAGCAGCCGGAGACAGCCCTCCCCCCACGCGCCCCGCCCCGTCGAGCCCCCGCCCGGCGACACCCCGTACCGCCCCCCACCCCATGTCCCACCCCTCTCCACCCCACCCCTCACCCACACCCCCGCAAGACCCACCCCGTCCAACCCGTTGTTCGATTGCCCGGCCGTGGTCTTGACTGGGCCGGACCGGCCCGACCCGGGGATTAGGATGGACGGCATGGCCAAGACCAGTACGACGACCCAGGGGCTGCGTGCGGCGATCGAGCGCAGTGGCTACTACCCGGCCCTCGTGGCCGAGGCGGTGGAGGCCGCCGTGGGCGGCGAGCCCATGCGGTCGTACCTGGTCCACCAGGAGACCACGTTCGACCAGAACGAGGTCCGCCGGCATGTGACGGTGCTGGTGCTCACGGACAACCGCTTCATCGTCAGCCACACCGACGAGCAAACGGCCGACAGCACCTCCCCGACCCCCTACGCCACCACCTCCACGGAGTCGGTCAAGCTCGGCCGGATCTCGTCGGTCGTGGTCAGCCGGGTGGTCGCCAATCCGGAGCAGTACCGTCCGGGCACCCTGCCCCGTGAGGTGGTGCTGACGATCGGCTGGGGAGCCGTCTCCCGGCTCGACCTGGAGCCCGCCGCCTGCGGCGACCCGAACTGCGAGGCGGACCACGGCTACACGGGCAGTTCCACCGCCGACGACCTCAGCCTGCGCGTCAGCGAGGCCGGGGACGGCCCGGAGACCGTCCGTGAGGCCCTCGTCTTCGCCCAGGCCATCTCCGAGGCGACCGCAGGCATCACCCGCTGATGGCCGCGCCCGCGACCACCGGTGCCGCCGACTGGGACGACCACCCCGAGCCGCTCGCCGTCGGCTCGGCGCCCCGCCCCGCCTACGGCAGCGGCTCCCTCGCCGATCTGCTGCCGACCCTGGCGGCCGGTCTGGGCGTCCCCGGGACGACCGCCGCGATCAGCGAGCTGACCCCGGTCGACCGGGCCTGCGTCTTCCTGATCGACGGCCTCGGCTGGGAGCAGCTCAAGGCGCACCCGGACGAGGCCCCCTACCTGACCTCGCTGCTCGCCTCCTCGCGCGGCGGCACCGGCACCCCCCTCACCACCGCCTACCCGGCCACCACGGCGACCTCCCTGGCCTCCGTGGGCACCGGCCTGCCCCCCGGCGCCCATGGCCTGCCGGGCTACACGGTGCGTGATCCGGCCACCGGCGAGCTGATGAACCAGCTCCGCTGGCAGCCGTGGACGGAGCCGACCGTCTGGCAGCCGTACCCCACGGTGTTCGAACGCGCCGACGCGGCCGGTGTGCACACCGCCCAGGTGTCCTCCCCGGTCTTCCAGAACACCCCGCTGACCAAGGTCGCGCTCAGCGGCGGCACCTTCCACGGACGGCTCACCGGCGAGGAGCGCATGGACCTCGCCGCCCAGCAACTCGCCGCGGGCGACCGCGCGCTGGTCTACACCTACTACGCCGAACTCGACGGCGCGGGCCACCGCTACGGCGTCGCCTCCGACCCCTGGCGCGGCCAGCTCATGTACGTCGACCGGCTGGTCCAGCGACTCGCCGAACAACTGCCCCCGCGCGCCGCGCTGTACGTCACCGCCGACCACGGCATGGTCGATGTCCCCTTCGACGACGATCACCGCGTCGACTTCGACCACGACTGGGAACTGCGTGCCGGAGTCGCCCTCCTGGGCGGCGAGGGCCGCGCCCGACACGTCTACGCCCTCCCCGGTGCCGAGACCGATGTCCTGACCTGCTGGCGCGAGGTGCTCGGGGACCGCTTCTGGGTGGCCTCCCGAGACGAGGCCATCGAGGCGGGCTGGTTCGGCCCGCAGATCGACGATCGGGTCTACGCGCGCGTGGGCGACGTTCTCGCCGCCGCGCGGGACGACGTGCTGATCATCGCCTCCGAGCGGGAGCCCAAGGAGTCCGCCATGGTCGGCAACCACGGCTCCCTGACCCCCGCCGAGCAGTTCGTCCCGCTGCTCGAAGTACGCTCCTGAGGCCCGTCACCCGCCCCGCCCTCCGCTCGCGAAGCCGCGCCGCGGCACCCCGAAAGGCACGCACCCACCCCATGCCCGAGCTGGTCTTCTTCTCCGGAACGATGGACTGCGGAAAGTCGACCCTCGCCCTCCAGATAGAGCACAACCGTTCCGCGCGGGGCCTCCAGGGCATGATCTTCACCCGCGACGACCGCGCGGGCGAGGGAAAGCTCTCCTCCCGCCTCGGCCTGGTGACCGACGCCGTCGAGGCACCCGACGGCATGGACCTGTACGCGCATCTGGTCGACCATCTCTCGCACGGCCGCCGCGCCGACTACGTGATCGCGGACGAGGCCCAGTTCCTGGCGCCGGAGCAGATCGACCAGCTCGCGCGCGTGGTGGACGACCTCGGGTTGGACGTCTACGCCTTCGGCATCACCACCGACTTCCGCAGCAAGCTCTTCCCCGGCTCCCAGCGGCTGGTGGAGCTGGCCGACCGGATCGAGGTGCTCCAGGTCGAGGCCCTGTGCTGGTGCGGCGCCCGTGCCACCCACAACGCCCGCACGATCGGCGGCGCGATGGTGGTGGAGGGCGCCCAGGTCGTCGTCGGCGATGTCAATCCGGCGGCCGAGACCGGCTACGAGGTGCTGTGCCGCAGACACCACCGCCGCCGGATGACGGCCGCCTCCGCCCACGCCGCGGCCCTGTCCCCGGACGTCCTCCCGGTCCCGCCGAACTGACCCCGCGCTGGCACCCAATGGAGCCTCACCGGACCGCCGCCCCCGCGCGCAGGCGCCCGGCCGTGCCTCACCGCACGGACCGCACCAGCGCGAACCGCGCCCCCTCCGGATCCGTCACCAGTGCCACCCGCCCGTGCTCACTGTCCCGCGCGGGGCCCAGCACCTGCCCACCCAGCTCGATCACCCGTTCGAGCGACGCGTCCGGGTCGTCGACCTCGAAGTACGTCGTCCAGTGCGGCCCCCGGTCCCGGGGCAGCGCGTCGCCCATGCCGAGGATCCCGGCGACCGGCCGTCCGCCGACCCGCAGCGTCACATAGTCGGCGTCCGCCGGACCCGCTCCCTCCGCCTCGAAACCGAACACCATCTCGTAGAACTTGGTCACGCCCACCGTGTCGAAGGTCCGCAGCTCGTTCCACGCGGGCGTGCCGGGCACCCCGGAGACCGCCGCGCCCACATGTGCCGCCCCCTGCCAGATTCCGAACACCGCGCCCGCGGGATCCGAACCGATCGCCATCCGGCCCGCCTCGGCCGCGTCCAGCGGGCCCACCCCGATCGTGCCCCCGCACAGCCGTACCGTCTCGGCCGTGGTGTCCGCGTCGTCCGAGGCCAGATACGGCGTCCAGGCGACCGGCAGATGGCGGTCCGGGGGCAGCGTGCCGATGCCCGCCACCTCGCATCCGTCCAGCAGCGCCCGCACATAGGCGCCGAGTTGCTGCGGGCCCGGACGGAACTCCCAGCCGAACAGACCCTGGTAGAAGTCCTGCGTCGCCTCCAGCCCGTGCACCATCAGACTCACCCAGCAGGGCGTGCCGGGCGCGTACCGCGCGTGTTCCGCGCCGGCCGAGCCCTGTGCCTCGGTCATCGTCACTCTCTCCTCGGCCCCACCTGGGGCCGCCTCGAATCCGCGTGGAGCACCCCTGTCCGCGCCCGGACTCCCGTCCATCCGCGCGGCACCCCGTGCCCATCATCCGGGCCACCGAGATCATTTCACGGCACCCCGTGCCCATCTCCGTACCCCAAGTCCGCCCACGGAACCCTGTGCCCAGCTCCAGGAACCCGGTGCGTACGAGGATGTCCGTGCCGGTGCGCGCCCCGCGCGCGGGAGCCCGCTCCTCGGGCGTGTCGCCGGACCCGGGCCGGACCCGGGACAGGTCCACGGCGCAGCGCCCCGGCCCACTCTCAGACCATCCGCGTCCCGCACCATGGGTGGTCGGTTCCATACGCCTGGTGACCGGGTCCGCCCGGCGGGGGAGAGTAGTCGGTCACCCGCGCTCCGGCCACCCCGTGCGCAAGGATGGTGGCCATGAACGCCATCATCTCCGCATCCGAACTCGCGAGCGACCTGGCGGGCGCCGAGCCGCCGGTCGTCCTCGATGTCCGCTGGCAGCTCAGCGTGGCCAAGGCGGCCGGTGAGCCGCCCTTCGACGGCCGTGCCGAGTACGCCGCGGGCCATGTCCCGGGCGCCGTGTACATCGACCTGGACGAGGAACTGGCCTCGGCGCCCGCCGGGCGGGGCCGGCACCCGCTGCCGGACCTGGCCGCCTTCGGCGCCGCCATGCGCCGCGCCGGGATCTCGTCCGGCACCCCGGTGGTCGTCTACGACGGAGGGCAGGGCTGGGCGGCGGCCCGCGCGTGGTGGCTGCTCGGCTGGACCGGGCACCCGCGCGTGCGCGTCCTCGACGGCGGGCTGCCCGCCTGGGAGGGCCCCCTCTCGTCGGACGTCCCCTCGCCCGCCGAGGGCGATTTCCGGCCGGTCCCGGGCGCTTCCGGTCTGCTCGACGCCGACGCGGCGGCGGCCCTGGCCCGGTCCGGCGTGTTGTTCGACGCCCGCGCGGGGGAGCGGTACCGGGGCGAGGTCGAGCCGATCGACCGGGTCGGCGGCCACATCCCGGGTGCCGTGTCCGCGCCGACCTCGGAGAACGTCGCCGAGGACGGCCGCTTCCTGCCCGCCGACAAGCTGGCGGAGCGCTTCCGCACGCTGGGCGCGGACGGCGGCACCGAGGTCGGCGTGTACTGCGGCTCGGGCGTCTCCGGCGCCCATGAGGTCCTGGCGCTCGCGGTCGCCGGCCTTCCGGCCGCGCTGTACGTCGGTTCATGGTCGGAGTGGTCCTCGGACCCGGAGCGCCCGGTGGCGGTGGGCCCGGACCCCCAGTAGCGCCGGATCCGCACGTCTCGACACGGCGAAGGGCCCGCGTCCACCAACGGACACGGGCCCTCACGTTCTGGCAAACGAACATCGCCCTGACAAATGAACATCGCCGACGGAGCCGTTCGGCCAGCCGCCCGGCGCTACTCCTGCTTCTTGCGCCGCGTCCCGAAGACGATCTCGTCCCAGCTGGGGACGGCGGCCCGGCGGCCGGGGCGGACGCCGTCGGCCTCGGCTTGGCGGTCGGTCGCGCCGACCAGCCGGTCGCGGTGGCTCCCCACCGAGCGCGGCATGAGGACATCGGCGTAGGCGGACCCGGCCGACGCGGCGGGCGCCGGGGGCTCCTCGGGCTCCGGCTGGACCGCGGGCTCCTCCGGCGCGGGCTCGGCCGGGCGCTCGGGGACCACCAGATCGCCGCGGAAGCTGGGTACGGCCTCCAGCAGGCTGGTCAGTGAGTCCCGCTCGGCGACCGGCTCGTCCAGGGGCTCGGGAACGGGCACCGGGGGCAGGCTCGGCCGCTCCCGGTCGGCCGTCCGGTCCAGCGGGCGGTCCCGCGGCAGCCGCGCGATACGGGGCACGAACGGGAAGCTGGGCTCGGGGGTGCCGAGGTCGTCGGACTCGCCGATCAGCGCGCGGGCCTCGTCGTCGACGGCCTGGACCAGACGGCGCGGCGGGTCGTAGGTCCAGCTCGCGGCATGGGGCTCGCCCGCGACCCGGTAGACCAGCAGCACTTCCCAGGTGCCGTCGTCGCGGCGCCAGGAGTCCCATTGGGCGGTGTCCTTCTCGGCGCCGCGCAGCACCAGCCGCTCCTGCACGGCCTCGCCGAGGGGCGGCCCGGAGTTCTCGCCGGGGCGGCGGACGGGGGTCTTGCGGGCGCGCTCGGCCATGAAGGCACGCTCGGCCAGCACGGGACCCTCGAAGCGCCGTACGCGGTCGACGGGGATGCCTGCCATCTGCGCGACCTCTTCCGCGGTCGCGCCGGCACGTATACGCGCCTGGATGTCGCGGGGGCGGAGGTGGCTCTCGACCTCGATCTCGATCTGGCCGAGACGGGGGCGGTCGCCGCGCACGGCGGCACGCAGCCGCTCATCGATTGGAAGGGTGTACTCCGTTGCGTCGGCAGCCTTGAGCACCAGCCGTGTGCCGTCATTGGAGACGGCCACGACACGCAGTTCGGGCATGGGAACCTCCCGGGTGGTGCCTGCCGACGTCACCTGCGTCGCTGCTTCCGCTAGTCGAGTGTGGCCTGCCCGGGTGCAGCCTGCCACAACCTTGCCGAGTTGCCCGGCGTGTCGGGCACGGGCCCTTGGTCGCCGTTATGGCACGGTTACCTATTCGCAACGCTAAGTGACCAACGCTGTCACCCTGTGCAACAAGCCCCCTCCCGGCGGTTCTTCCCGGTCCCGGACACCCCGAAGGGAGGCCGGGCCCAGGGCTCGCAACAGTACTCCATTTGGACCATGTGCGTGGATGGGCACGCCGCCCAACTTCCCGCAAGGGGTGCCGCGTCCCCGTGACAGGCGGTCGTGGTGATCATGAACGTGGCGAACTTCACGGAAACCCCGGAAACGGAACTATCGGTTTTGCCGGTACGTCCCCCACTCGTACAACTGACCGACCAAGTACGGGAAAGGCAGGCAAGATCCCGGAATGCGTGAAAGGCCCGAAGTCGTGCAGGAACCGGACAGCGGGGAGGGGGTGAGGAAGAGGCGCCTCGACCTCAGCGTGCCCCAGGTCGCGGGCAGCGCCATCGCCGCGGTGCTCGCCGCGAAGCTCGCCTCGTCCTTCGGCGTCTACGGCACCATCCTGGGCGCCGGTCTGGTCAGTGTGGTCGCCACCTGCGGAGGCTCGGTCTTCCAGCACTTCTTCACCCGCACCGGCGAACAGTTCAGGGACACACCTACGACCGCGCCCCCCGCCCCCGCGGCCACCGGCGTCACCGCGCACGACCCGCCGCCCTGGGAACCCCCGGCGTCCGGCGGGTTCACCGAGGGAACCGTCTACCGCGCGCGGGCCCGTGCCCCGCGGAAACGCACCTGGAAGCGCCCGCTCCTCGCGGCGGTCCTGGTCTTCGGCGTCACCATGGGCGGGATCACCGCCTACGAACTGACCTCCGGCGAGAACTTCAGCGGCGGAGGCGGCACCACGGTCGGCGACGCCTTCACCGGCGAAACCAAGTCCTCCACCACCCCCGGCGATTCCGTCCCGGGCGACGACTCCGGTACGACCACCCCCGCGCCCGGCACGAGCGGCGACCCCGCCGCCCCGAACGACGGCAGCAGCCCCGCCCCCACCCCGAGCGCCCCCGAGGACGACCCCGGCGCAAGCACGCCTCCCGGCTCGGGCGCACCGGACGGCACGGACACCCCCAGCGGCACCCCCGGCAGCGGGACGGGCACCCCCGACCCCGCCGTCCCCAGCGCGCCCGCTACGCCCCCAGCACCCTCCGCAGATAGTCGTTCTGGAACCGGCGCTCCGGGTCAAGGCGGTCCCGCAACGCCGTGAACTCGCCGAACCGCGGGTAGACGCCCGCGAAGTACTCCGCGTCACGCGTGTGGATCTTGCCCCAGTGCGGGCGCCCCTCATGGGCGGTGAAGATCCGCTCCGCGGCGGTGAAGTACGCCTGATAGGGCGCCCCCCGGAACATATGGACCGCGACATAGGCGCTGTCCCGGCCGGACGCGGTCGACAGGGTCATGTCGTCGGCCGGGGCGGTGCGCACCTCCACCGGGAAGCTCACCCGCAGCCGGGAGCGGTCCACCAACTGCTTCAGCTCCCGCAGCACCTCGGTCACCGCCGCGCGCGGAACGGCGTACTCCATCTCCACGAAACGGACGCGGCGGGGGGAGGTGTAGACCTTGTAGGGGATGTCGGTGTAGCTGCGGGCGGAGAGGGCCTTGCTGGACACCTTGGCGATGGCCGGCACCGTCGAGGGCACCGCGCGGCCGATCCACTGGGCGGCCTGGAAGACGCCGTTGGAGAGGAACTCGTCCTCGAACCAGCCCGCGAACTGCCCGACCGGCCGCTCGGGTCCGGCGCTGCGGTTGTTGCGCTTGGTGTTGGTGCTGGTGGTGTGCGGGAACCAGTAGAACTCGAAGTGTTCGTTCTCGGCCCACAGCTGATCGAACTCGCCGAGCACGCGCGTGAGCGGCATCGGTTCCTCGCGCGCGGTGAGCAGGAAGATCGGCTCCACGGCGAAGGTGATCGCGGTGACCACGCCCAGCGCGCCGAGCCCGATCCGCGCGGCGGCAAAGACATCGGCGTTCTCCCCGGCCGAGCAGGTCAGTACGGAGCCGTCCGCCGTGACCAGTTCCAGGGCGGTGATCTGGGCGGCCATGGAGGCGGACTCGCGGCCGGTGCCATGGGTGCCGGTGCTGGTGGCACCGGAGACCGTCTGCTCCATGATGTCGCCCATGTTGGTCAGCGACAGACCCTCGCGGGCCAGGGCCAGGTTGAGTCTCCTGAGCGGGGTACCGGCCTCCACCGTGACCGTCCCGGCCTGCCGGTCAATATTGCGGATGCCGGTCAACAGTTGAGGGCGGATCAATACGCCGTCGGTGGCCGCTATCGAGGTGAAGGAGTGGCCGCTGCCGGCCGCCTTCACCGGCAGCCCGTCCTCGGCCGCCGCCCGTACCGCGGCGACCAGCTCCTCCACCGAGGCAGGGGTGACCTCCCGCGCGGGACGCGCGACCACATTGCCGCCCCAGTTACGCCACGTGCCGTTCTTGCGGCTCGTCGTGCTGCTCAACGGACCCTCCCCGACCCGGAGCCGGCCGCTTGAGCCGGCGGTAACCGAGGAAACCGACCGCGACCGCGACGGCCCCGGCCACCGCCGGAACCACGTACCCGGCGCGCGCCCCGGAGGCGTCGATCACCCAGCCGCCCGCGGAGGAGCCGAGGGCGACGCCCACCGCCAGTCCCGTGCTGGTCCAGGTCATGCCCTCCGTCAACTGCGCGCGGGGTACGTGCTGCTCGATGAGGGACATCGTCGTGATCATCGTCGGAGCGATGGACAGACCCGCAAGGAACAGCGCCACGGCCAGAAACGGCAAGTTCCCGACCAGTAGGAGGGGGATCATACTCACGGCCATCCCGCAGACGCCCAGCAGCCAGCGGGGTTCCGGTGCGCCCTTGAAGTGCACCAGGCCGAAGGCGATGCCCGCCAGGCACGAGCCCGCCGCGTACACCGCGAGGACCAGGCTGGCTGCCGCCTTGTGGCCCTGCTCCTCGGCGAACGCCACGGTGACGACGTCGACCGCGCCGAAGATCGTGCCGGTCGCCACGAAGGCCGTCACCAGCACCTGGAGGCCGGGGGAGCGCAGTGCCGACCGGCCGGTGTGCTGCTCGCGCGGGTGCGGCACCGGCTCGGTGGCCTGCTGCGCGGTCAGCCAGAACACGCCCACCGCGAGGAAACAGGCGGCCAGGAGCGGCCCGGCCTCCGGGAACCAGGCCGTGGACAGCCCGATGGAGATGATCGGCCCGAAGATGAAGCACACCTCGTCGATCACCGACTCGAACGAGTACGCGGTGTGCAACTGGGGCGTCCCCCGGTACAGGACCGCCCAGCGGGCCCGGACCATGGCGCCCACGCTCGGTACACAGCCGATGCCCACACAGGCCACGAACAGCACCCAGTCCGGCCAGGAGAAGTGCGCCGCGAGCAGCAGCAGGGCCGCCGCCGCCAGCGCCACCAGCGTGGCCGGGCGCAGTACCCGGCGCTGCCCGTGCCGGTCCACCAGCCGGGACACCTGGGGGCCCGCCAGCGCCGCCGACAGGGCGATGGTCGCCGACAGCGCGCCCGCGAGCCCGTAGCGCCCGGTGAGCTGCGACACCATGGTCACCACGCCGATGCCCATCATCGACAGCGGCATCCGGCCGAGGAACCCGGCCACGGCGAACGCCTTGGTGCCGGGTATGGCGAACAAGGCGCGGTAGGGGCTGGGCACGTGCGTCTCCGGCGGTTCGGTGGGTGCTGCGGGGGCCGACAGGGCCGTCAGGGGTCGCGCACAGCCGGGGACGGCTCCGCCGCGGCCGGTGCGGTGCCTTTCGGCGGTCAGGCGCAAAGATGGCCGATACAGCTTACGAGTGAGCCGACCCTAATGCACCCGTGCCGACGCCGGTCCACCGCACCCCGCGCGGCCGGTGCCCCGGCTGTCAGAGGCGGGTGGCAGGATCGAAGTCATGCCAGACGCGCTCGATGCCAGCCCGTACGACGCCCTGCTCCTGCTCTCCTTCGGCGGCCCCGAAGGAGAGGACGACGTGGTTCCGTTCCTGGAGAACGTGACCCGCGGGCGAGGCATCCCCACAGAACGCCTCAAGGAAGTCGGGCAGCACTACTTCCGGTTCGGCGGCGTCAGCCCCATCAACGAGCAGAACCGCGCCCTGCTCGACGCCCTCCGCAAGGACTTCGCCGACCACGGCCTGGACCTGCCCGTCTACTGGGGCAACCGCAACTGGGCGCCCTATCTGACCGACACCCTGCGCGAGCTGGTCCGCGACGGCCACCGCCGCGTCCTGGTCCTCGCCACCAGCGCCTACACCTCGTACTCGGGCTGCCGCCAGTACCGCGAGAACCTGGCCGACGCCCTGGAGACGCTCCGCGCGGAGGGCCTCGACCTCCCCGCGGTCGACAAGCTCCGCCAGTACTTCAACCACCCCGGCTTCGTCGAGCCCATGGCCGACGGTGTGCTCGCCGCCCTGGCCGACCTCCCCGCCGAGGTCCGTGATCGGGCCCACATCGCCTTCTCCACCCACTCCATCCCGGACACCGCCGCCGACACCTCCGGCCCGGTGGAGGACCACGGCGACGGCGGCGCCTATGTCGCCCAGCACCTGGACGTGGCCCGGGTGATCGCCGACGCGGTCCGCGAGCGCACCGGCGTCGACCGCCCCTGGCGGCTCGTCTACCAGTCCCGCTCCGGTGCCCCGCACATCCCCTGGCTGGAGCCCGACATCTGCGACCACCTGGAGGACCTGCACGGCGCGGGCGCCCCGGCCGTCGTCGTCGCCCCCATCGGCTTCGTCTCCGACCACATGGAGGTCCTCTACGACCTCGACACCGAGGCCAGGGACAAGGCGGCCGAACTGGGCCTGCCCTACCGCCGCTCCGCCACCGTCGGGGACGACCCCCGCTTCGCTGCCGCCGTCCGCGACCTGATCCTCGAACGCGCCCGCACCGAGTGCGGCGAGCCGGTCACCCCCTGCGCCCTGGGCGCCCTCGGCGCCAGCCACAACCTGTGCCCCGTCGGCTGTTGCCCCGCCCGCACCCCGCGCCCCGCCGCCGCGGGCGCCGACAGCCCCTACGCGTGAGGACCCCCGTGACGGACCCCCTGCACACCGAGCTGCTCACCCTCGCCCGGCAGGCCGCCACGCGCGCGGGTGCCCTGCTGCGCGACGGCCGCCCCGCCGACCTCGCCGTCGCCGCCACCAAGTCCAGCCCGATCGACGTGGTGACCGAGATGGACATCGCCGCGGAGAAACTGATCACCGGCCTGATCTCCGAGGCCCGCCCCGACGACGGCTTCCTCGGCGAGGAGGGCACCTCCACCGCCGGCACCAGCGGCATCCGCTGGATCATCGACCCGCTCGACGGCACGGTCAACTACCTCTACGGCCTGCCCACCTGGTCGGTCTCCATCGCCGCCGAACAGGACGGCGAGACGGTCGCCGGGGTCGTCGCCATCCCTCTGCGCGGCGAGACCTTTTACGCCGTGCGGGGCGCCGGCGCCCACGCCACCGGCGCCTGGGAGGGCGAACGCCGCCTCGCCGTCCGCCCGGCCCCACCGCTGGACCAGGCCCTCGTCTCCACGGGCTTCAACTACGTGGCCGAGGTCCGCGCCCACCAGGCCGAGGTCGCCGCCCGGCTCATCCCGCTGCTGCGGGACATCCGCCGGGGCGGCTCGGCCGCCGTCGACCTCTGCGACCTGGCCTGCGGTCGGCTCGACGGGTACTACGAGCGGGGCCTCAACGCGTGGGACGTGGCCGCGGGCGACCTGATCGCCCGGGAGGCGGGCGCCCTGACCGGTGGACGCCCCGGAGAACGCCCCGCACGCGACCTGACGGTGGCCGGCACCCCCGGCGTCTTCGAGCCCCTCCAGCGCCTGCTGGAGGACTTCGGCGCCTGGCACGACTGAGGGGGCCGTCCGGCGCGGGGCCGCGAGGTCGTCCGGCAGGGCTGAGGCCGAGACGCCGGGCACGATGCCGCCCGGCTTGCCCGGCACGACCGGTGCCGAGCTGCCGGGGTGGCGTCAGAGCAAGCCGAGCAGGTCGACCGAGGCCGGGCCGGGCGCCCGGGGACGCCTTGGGCCGAACTGCCTCGCACGACTGACACCGGGCCGCTGCCTCGCACGGCTCGGGCCGTGCCGCGCGGCATGACACCCGCCGGGTCGCCTGGCTCGACCGACGCCGGGCCAGGTGGTGCGGCTGAACCGCGCCGCCCCGCACGACTCACGCCGGGCGGACCGACGCGCTTCATGCCGGGCCGCCGCGGTGCCTGCCTCAGGTCGATCCGTCCGGGACGACGTCCGTCGGCCTGCCTGGCGCGTCTGACGCGACGCGACTGAAGCGTGCCACCCGGCACCACGCACACCGAACCGCCTCTCATGCCTCACGCAGGACCCTCGGTGCGCCTCTCACGACTCAGGCTGAGACGCACCCCACCTACCCGGTGCGCCTCACTCGGGGCCGCCCCGCCCGCCTCAGGCCGCTCCGCCCGGCATGACGCCCGGTCCGACCGAAGCCGGGCCACCCGGCGCGGCTGAAGCGAGCGTCCTGGTGCGATGCAGGCTGAGTCGCCCCCCACGGCTCGTGCAGGGCCGCCCGGCACGACTCACCCCGGATCCGCCTCGCATGCCCCATGCCGGGCCGACGAGGCCGACTGACACGGGGAGCCTTCGCCGCCCCCCCGAAAAACCCCACAACAAAACCCCCGGCCCTGGACCGCCGGGGGCTTCGTCATCCTGCTCGGTTGCCGCTGGTCAGACGCTGGTCGCGCTGACCTCCACGCCATGCTCGGCGGCGAGGCGGCGCAGATCGTCGAGCTCGCCCTGCTCAACCTCGACGAGGAAGTCGTCGCCCTCGTCCTGCGCCCGCGTCAGGTCGGACTCGGTAGCCCTTATGCGCTGCAAAAGCCCTGCGGTGAATGCGTCCATGCTGCGCCCCCTCGTCCTGGGTCGTGGGTCGGTGGCACGGGGGTGTGCCGATCGGAAGGGGCGATCACGCCGATGTGGATGCCCGGCGCTGCCGTGCCGGGCGGCGACGGTGCCGGACACCCGCAAGCGGATCGCGGAGCACCGACGGATGCGACGGTGCGTGCAGAGCGTGATCGCGGGGTGTAAAGCCGTCCTCCCCCCGCTCCCTTCCGCGGAAACCTGAACCGGAACAGAAAATCCGGCATTCCCCGGGCCCGGCGGAAATCCTGCCGTCATGGCCCCCGGTCACGCCACAGGCCCCCGCGGGACGGCCGTGGGACCGACTTACCGCCGACTTACGACCGAAAAGGGCAGGATGGAGGTCAACACTCCCCAGCGACCCCTGCCCGGCCGCGCCCTCGCGCAGCCGGGCGGACACAGGAAGGACAAGCGACGTGCGCGTACTCGTCGTCGAGGACGAGCAGCTGCTCGCCGATGCGGTGGCCACCGGACTGCGCCGGGAGGCCATGGCCGTCGACGTCGTGTACGACGGTGCGGCCGCCCTGGAGCGCATCGGCGTCAACGACTACGACGTGGTCGTCCTGGACCGGGATCTCCCCCTGGTCCACGGCGACGACGTCTGCCGCAAGATCGTGGAGCTGGGCATGCCCACCCGCGTGCTGATGCTGACGGCGTCCGGCGATGTCAGCGACCGGGTGGAGGGCCTGGAGATCGGTGCCGACGACTATCTCCCCAAGCCGTTCGCCTTCAGTGAGCTGATCGCGCGCGTGCGCGCGCTGGGCCGGCGTACCAGCGTGCCGCTGCCGCCCGTCCTGGAGCGGGCCGGCATCAAGCTGGACCCCAACCGCCGCGAGGTCTTCCGGGACGGCCGGGAGATCCAGCTCGCGCCGAAGGAGTTCGCCGTGCTGGAGGTGCTGATGCGCAGCGAGGGAGCAGTGGTCTCGGCGGAGCAGCTCCTGGAGAAGGCGTGGGACGAGAACACGGACCCCTTCACCAACGTGGTGAGGGTCACGGTGATGACCCTGCGCCGCAAGCTGGGCGAGCCCCCCGTGATCGTCACCGTGCCCGGCTCCGGATACCGGATCTGATCCAGCGTGGCCGCCACACCCGCGCCTCCCCAGGCGCCCCCGAAGCCCACCTGGGACCCCCGCAGGCCGGTGCCGCCCGTGCCCTGGCTGCGCCCCACCATCCGCATACGGCTCACGCTGCTGTACGGGGGCATGTTCCTGATCGCCGGCATCCTGCTGCTGTCGATCATCTATCTGCTGGCCGCGCAGGCGCTCAACGTGGGCAGTGAGCTGCCATTCCGGATCGTCGAGGGCAAGATCTCCAGCGGAATCTGCAACTTCCCGGAGTCGGGCCAGGCGAGCGAGTTCAACGACGCCATGAACGCCTGCGTCAACCAACAGCGTCAGCACGCCCTGGACAATCTGCTCAGCCGTTCCCTGCTGGCTCTGCTGGGCCTCGCGGTGATCGCCTTCGCCTTCGGCTACGCGATGGCCGGCCGGGTCCTCTCGCCGCTCGGCCGGATCACCCGCACCGCCCGCGCCGTCGCCGGTTCGGACCTGTCCCGGCGGATCGAGCTGGACGGCCCGGACGACGAGCTGAAAGAGCTGTCGGACACCTTCGACGACATGCTGGAGCGCCTCCAGCGGGCCTTCACGGCCCAGCAGCGCTTCGTCGGCAACGCCTCCCACGAGCTGCGCACGCCCCTGGCGATCAACCGCACGCTCCTGGAGGTCCATCTCTCCGACCCCAACGCCCCGGTGGAGCTCCAGCAGCTCGGCAAGACGCTGCTGGCCACCAATGAGCGCAGTGAGCAGCTCGTGGAGGGCCTGCTGCTGCTCGCCCGCAGCGACAACCAGATCGTCGAGCGCAAGCCCGTGGACATCGCCGAGGTGGCCGGGCAGGCCATCGACCAGGTGCACGCCGAGGCGGAGGCCAAGGGCGTCGCGATCCGCGGTACGCGCGAGGCGGCGGTGGTCCAGGGCAACGGCGTCCTGCTGGAGCGGATCGCGCTGAACCTCGTACAGAACGCCGTCCGGTACAACATTGCGGAGGGCGGGTGGGTCGAGGTGACCACGGGAATCCAGCACGGGCACGCGGTGCTGGTGGTGGCGAACTCGGGGCCGGTGGTGCCGGCGTACGAGATCGACAATCTCTTCGAGCCGTTCCGGCGGCTGCGGACCGAGCGCACGGGCAGCGACAAGGGCGTGGGCCTCGGGCTCTCCATCGCCCGGTCGGTGGCGCGGGCGCACGGCGGGCACATCGCCGCGCAGCCCCGTGAAGGGGGTGGGCTGGTGATGAGAGTGACCCTGCCCGTCTGAGATCATGACGGGCCTGAGTGGCGACACACGCGGGGTTGTTCGCTTTGCGCTGAATTTTTGAGCCGCGAGCGGAGTAGACCATTGTGTGATCGATCACAGGGGCGAATTTCCGGCCATATACTCTCCGTAATTGTTTCGGCCAAGGGTAGGCCGGGAAAGTCCTGGTTTTCCAGGGGCTTGATCACGGGAAGTACACGGTGAGACGCCTTTGGAGTGCACCATGCGGACCGTGTACGGTCCCCTTCGCCATCCCAGCCGATCACTCTTGAGGAGTCCGGTTGGGTGTCGATTGAGTAACAGACCTTGATGTGAGGCAAAATCTCCGCCTCGGGTCGGGCACAAGTCCGGCCTCTCACGCGTTACGTGCGCTGGAGACACCGCAGACACCCGGAGGGGGAGAGCGAACATGGCAACCGATTACGACACCCCACGCAAGACCGACGACGACGTCGACTCGGACAGCCTCGAAGAGCTGAAGGCCCGGCGGAACGACAAGTCCGCCTCGGCCGTCGATGTCGATGAGTTCGAGGCCGCGGAGGGCCTGGAGCTGCCCGGAGCAGACCTCTCCAATGAGGAGCTGGCCGTCCGGGTGCTGCCCAAGCAGCAGGACGAGTTCACCTGCATGAGCTGCTTCCTGGTCCACCACCGCAGCCAGCTGGCCCGCGAGAAGAACGGCCAGCCGATCTGCCGCGACTGCGACTGAGGAGGGGTCGGGCATGACTGGCTCGACCTCCCCCTGGAAGCGCCGCTTTCCAAGACGGAAGGCGGACTCGGGACCGTCCGAGGACGGTTCGTACGGCGAGCTACACGACGAGCGGGGCCCTTCCATGGCTGATTCCGGTACGGAACCCGGCCCTGGCTCGGCCTCGCTCGAACCGGCGGCCGGGGCCGACCTCCCGGCACCGCTGGAAGGGCCCGCGCCCGTCGCCCGTCGCCGGGTGGCGGTCATCAGGGACCGGGCCAGGGACCTGGCCGTGGAAGGCGCCCGCAAGGGCGGCAACCGGGCCAGGGCGTCCCTGGCCTTTCTCGCCGACCGGCTGATCGATCTGGCACCGCGGATCCCCGTACGGGATCTGGCGACCCTGCGCCGGCAGTTCCCGGGGCTCGGGCCGGAGCAGATCGCCGACAAGCTGGTGGCCGGTGCCGCCAACGCCTCGGCGACCGTCGGAGCGGGAGTGGGCGCCGCCGCGATGATGCCGGTACCGCCCGCCATGCCCGCGGAGCTGGCGGCCGAGGTCACCGGGGTCGCCGCGATCGAACTGAAGCTGATCGCCGAGCTGCATGAGGTGTACGGCCTCAGACCGCCCGGCACCCTCAAGGACCGCAGCACGGCCTATCTGCGCTCCTGGTCCGGTGAGCGCGGTATCGACGTGATGAAACCCGCGTCGGTCAACGCCGCGCTCGGCGGCCAGATGAAGCGCGAGCTGCGCCAGCAGATCATGAAGCGCATGGTGCGCAATATGCCGAACCTGATGCCGTTCATGGTCGGCGCCGCCGTCGGCGCGGTCATGAACCGCCGCGACACCAAGAAGCTCGCCCACCGCATCCGCGGCGATCTGCGCCGGATGCAGATCCCCTGGGACCAGCTCACCGAGCTGCCGACGCTGGACCAGCCGACCGAGCCGCTGCCCCTGCCGCTCCGCGAAGCCCTCGGGGAAATCCCCGGGGAGGCCCCTGGAGACGCCCCTCGGGAAGCCCCCGGTGAGCCCGGCCCCCGGCGCTGACCGTCAGGCGACAACCGACCTCCCGGCCGCCGCCGACTGCCGGGCGACCGCCGATCACCGGAACCCCGCTGACCGTCAGGCGACAGCCGACCGTCCCGCCTCCGCCGCTGGCCGTCAGGCAACAGCCGACTTCCCGGCCGCGGGCCGACCGTCAAGCCCGAGCCGTCAAGCGACCGCCAGGCCGTCGGCCGACCCTCAAGCCCATGCCGACCCCCGAGCCCAAGCCGAAGTCGGCCCTCAGGCGACCGCGGCCCGTGCGCCGCGTACCGCCTCGATCAGCTCTTCCGGGTGGCGGGTCGACAGATACAGATACGGAGTGGGGTCCTCCGGGTCGGTGACCTCGATGCGCACCGCGGTCGGGATGTAGGCCCGCAGCAGCATGAAGGCGCGGACATCCGCCTTGTGGGTCCGCCAGGCGGCGGCCTCCTCGCGGTCCAGCACCTGCGCCTCACCGAGCGCCGTCACCGGGATCTTCGCCTCCCCCGCGACCAGCGCGCCCCCGACCACCCGGATCCGCACCGAGCCGTACGAGCTGCCCGCGACGGCGGCCACGGCGGTGCCGCCGACCAGACCGCCCAGCAGCGGCAGGGTGCCGAACGGCAGGAGGGTCAGCGCCAGGCCGATCCCGACCAGCAGGGAGATCCCCCACCAGGTCTTGGGCGCGGTGAGGCGTTCTTCGTACGGGGTCGCCGAGAGCTGCTCCATGCGCACTAGCTTGGCACGGGGGCCCCAAAGGGCCGTCGCCAGGGCGGCCCCGCCCCGGCCGCCGCGGAAGGCGTACGAGAAGCCGTACGGGAAGCCGGATGCGAAGCCGCACGGGAAGCCGGATGTGAAGCCGGACGCGAAGCCTCGCGGGAAGCCTGATGCGAAGCCTCGCGGGAAGCCGTACGGGAAGCCCGATGCGAAGCCGGACCGGAAGCCGGACGAGGGGACCCTGGGAGGGAGAGCCGTAGGTCACAGTGCGGGCGGGTAAGGTCTGCGGCTGTGAGTGGTACTTCCCCGAGTCCGAAGCCCCCGGCCGACGCCGTGCCGCCGGTGCGGCATCCCGACGCTCCCGCCCCCGGTGAGCTGCTCGGATCGCACTACGGCCAGTGCTTCGGCTGCGGTGGCGAACAGGCGCACGGACTGCATCTGGCGGCCCGTGCGGGTGAGGGCGTGTCGATCACCGCCGAGTTCACCGTCCAGGCCGCCCACCAGGGCGCCCCCGGCCTCGCCCACGGCGGGGTGCTGGCCACCGCCCTGGACGAGACCCTCGGCTCGCTGAACTGGCTGCTGCGGGTCATCGCCGTCACCGGGCGTCTGGAGACGGACTTCGTCCGGCCGGTCCCGGTCGGCACCACCCTGCATCTGGCGGCCGAGGTCGTCGCGGTGGCCGGGCGGAAGATCTACTCCACGGCCACCGGCCGGATCGGCGGCCCCGACGGGCCGGTCGCGGTCCGCGCGGACGCCCTCTTCATCGAGGTCAAGGTGGACCACTTCGTCGACAACGGCCGTCAGGAGGAGATCCGGGCCGCCATGAACGATCCCGACCAGATCCGGCGTGCCCGCGCCTTCGAGGTGAACCCGTGAGCCGCGAACCGCTCGGCGTTCTCGTCCGCCGTGTCGATCCCGACGTACCGCTGCCCGCGTACGCGCATCCCGGGGACGCCGGGGCCGATCTGCGGACCACCGAGGCGTGCGAGCTGAAGCCGGGGGAGCGGGCCGTGCTGCCCACCGGAGTGTCCGTGGCGCTCCCGGAGGGGTACGCGGCCTTCGTGCATCCCCGGTCCGGGCTCGCCGCCCGCTGCGGCGTCGCCCTCGTGAATGCCCCGGGGACGGTTGATGCCGGGTACCGTGGGGAGATCAAGGTGATCGTGGTGAATCTCGACCCGCGCGTGTGCGTGCGGTTCGAGCGCTTCGACCGGATTGCCCAACTGGTTGTCCAGCAGGTCGAGAGGGTTCGCTTCCAGGAGGTGGCGGAGCTTCCCGGCTCGGCGCGGGCCGAGGGGGGCTTCGGGTCCACCGGAGGCCATGCCGCCGTGGGTGCCGCCGGGACGGGCGGAACGACCGGCACGACCGGCGCAGCCGGCGGGACAGCCAGCGGCAACAAAAGCGGCACAACAAGCGGCACAAACGGTCATGTCGCCGCAGGCGGCACGACGGGTGGGAATCGATACGCATCGGTCGTATCCGACCGGGAAGGACAGTGACGTGTTCGGACGTCGCAAGAAGAAGGATGCCGCCGAGGGCGCGGCCGGCGAGGCCGAGCAGGTCGTCGACAGTGTCGGCACTGAGGCGGACGACGCAGCGGACGGCGAGGGCGGGCGCGAGCGCGTCCGCCTGGAGCCCGAGCCCCGGCCCGACGGGCCCTGGGACAGCACTGAGGTGACCGAGCCGGCCGAGGGCCGGGTCGACCTGGGCGGCATCTTCGTCCCGGGTGTGGACGGCATGGAGCTGCGGGTCGAGGTCGCCGGTGACGCGATCGTCGCGGCCACGGTCGTCCTGCGCGACAGCGCGGTCCAGCTCCAGGCGTTCGCCGCGCCGAAGCGCGAGGGCATCTGGGGCGAGGTGCGCGAGGAGATCGCCACCGGCATCACCCAGCAGGGCGGCATCGTCGACGAGGTCGAGGGGCCGCTGGGCTGGGAGCTGCGGGCCCAGGTGCCGGTGCAGCTGCCGGACGGCACGGGCGGCTTCCAGGTGGTCCGGTTCGTCGGTGTGGACGGCCCCCGCTGGTTCCTGCGCGGAGTGATCTCCGGGCAGGGCGCGGTGCAGCCGCAGGCCGCCGGGCTCCTGGAGCAGATCTTCCGGGACACGGTGGTGGTGCGCGGCGAGGGCCCGATGGCGCCTCGCGACCCGATCGTCCTGAAGCTGCCCAACGACGCCCAGATGGTCCCCGAGGGCGTGCAGCAGGAGGACCAGGCCGGCTCCCGCTTCTCCGGCGGCATGGGCCAGCTCCAGCGCGGACCGGAGATCACCGAGGTCCGATAGCGGTCACGGCAACGGCAACCAGGGGTTTCGCAGGATCCGCAGCCCCCTGCGAAACCGAACACCGCACGATTCACCGTCGTACGAGGATGGGCCGCGTTCCCGAGAGGGGCGCGGCCCATCGCCGTACCCGGGTCCGGTTTCTGTGGTGGCACCCCTTGACGCCCTCTTGGTCCATACCTATCGTCTCCGGCCAACAACCCTCCTGTTCATGGAGGGAGTCGTCGTTCATATACGAGAATGCTCGCCAGGGTATTCGTAGTCGAGAACGGATGGACCTCCACGATGCCGAACACCCCCACACGGCACCGCCGCAGAGCCGCGTCCCTCACCGCCACCGCGGCGCTCGTCGCCGGACTGCTCGCCGGACCCGCGAACGCCGCCCCCGCCACCTTCACCCACCCCGGCGTCACCGTCTCCAAGAGCCAGCTCGACTTCGCCCGGGAGAAGGTCCTGGCCGGGGCCCAGCCCTGGAAGGGCGCCTACGACCAGATGATGGCGAGCAAGTACGCCGTCCAGAGCCGGACGCCCAAGCCCCGCGCGGTCGTGGAGTGCGGTTCGTACTCCAACCCGAACAACGGCTGCACCGATGAGCGCGAGGACGCCATCGCCGCGTACACCAACGCGCTCGCCTGGTACATCACCCGGGACGCCCGCTACGCCCAGAAGGCCATCCAGCTGATGGACGCCTGGTCGGGCACCCTCACCGACCACACCAACAGCAACGCCCCGCTCCAGACCGGCTGGGCCGGTTCCTCCTGGCCCAAGGCCGCCGAGATCATCAAGTACACCTACACCGGCGGCTGGCCGAACTCCGGGCGGTTCGCCACCATGCTCCGCACGGTCTACCTCCCGGAGATCATCAACGGCTCGAACTCCAACGGGAACTGGGAGCTGTCGATGATGGAGGCCGCGCTCGGCATCTCCGTCTTCCTGGAGGACAAGGCGTCCTACGACCAGGCCATGGCCAGGTTCCGCACCCGCACCGCCGCCTTCGTGTATCTGGCGTCGGACGGGGAGCTGCCGAGGACCGTGCCCAGCCAGAACCTCAACACCCGCGACAAGATCGTCAGCTACTGGCAGGGCCAGTCGACCTTCGTCACCGGTCTCACCCAGGAGACCTGCCGCGACTTCACCCACACCGGATACGGCATCTCCGCGATCTCCCATGTCGCCGAGACCAGCCGCATCCAGGGCCAGGACCTCTACGGCACCGATGTCGGCGAGCGGCTGCGGCACGCCCTGGGCTTCCAGGCCCGCTACGAACTGGGCGAGGCCGCCCCGGGCTGGCTGTGCGGCGGCACCCTGCACCGGGGCCTCGGCCCGATCACCGAGGTCGGCTACAACGCCCTGCACAACCGGCTGGGCATCGCCATGTCCAACACGGAGGCGCTGACCCTGCGGGGTCGTCCCTCGGGGAGCAACAACCTCTTCGTCGCCTGGGAGACCCTCACTCACGGTGACAACCCCAACTGATTCCGGCGCGTCTTATCCGTTGATCGGCCGGGCGCCTCCGGCAATACTGGCGCCCGGCCCAGCGGGAGGTTCCGAACGCTCCAGGGCCGGGCACGGGGGAGGAAGAGCATGAACCAGGTGGTCACCGACACCATGGTCGGTGTCGAGGACGTCCACAAGTCGTACGGGCAGGGCGCCGCCGCCGTGCACGCCCTGCGCGGGGTGTCGTTCGCCGTGCCGCGCGGCGAGCTGGTCGCCCTCAAGGGCCGCTCCGGGTCCGGCAAGACCACCCTGCTCAACATCGTCGGCGGGCTCGACGCCCCCGACCGGGGCCGGATCACCCTCGACGGGCGGGAGCTGACCGGGCTCGGCGAGAACGGCCTGCTGGAGCTGCGCCGGGACCGGATCGGCTTCGTCTTCCAGTCCTTCGGCCTCATCCCGATCCTGAGCGCCGCCGAGAACGTCGGTGTGCCGCTGCGGCTGCGCAGAACCGACCCGCGCGAGCGCGATGAACGCGTCGCGCTGCTGCTCGCCCTGGTCGGCCTCGCCGAGCACGCCGCCCAGCGGCCCGGCGAGCTGTCCGGCGGCCAGCAGCAGCGGGTCGCCATCGCCCGCGCCCTCGCCAACAACCCCGCCCTGCTCATCGCCGACGAGCCCACCGCCCAGCTCGACGCCGAGACCGGCCACGCGGTGATGGAACTGCTCAAGGCGGTCGTCCGCAGCGAGGGCGTCACCGCGCTCGTCGCCACCCATGACGCGACCCTGCTGGACCTCGCCGACCGGGTGCTGGAGCTGAGCGACGGGACGATCGTGGAGGCGTGACCTGGGCCACCGTGGGGCCGTCGGCGCGTAGGGCGGCGCATCAGGGTTCTGTCAAAGACGTCCCCTCGGCTCACCCTCGTCCCCTTTGTCGGCATCGTTGGCCGTAAGGTCTACGCTGCGTACGCGGCAGTGACGGGAAGACAATAGGGACATGGCACGCGGCAAGCTTCGGATCTACCTCGGTGCGGCACCGGGCGTCGGCAAGACCTACGCCATGCTCTCGGAGGCCCATCGCCGGGTCGAGCGGGGCACGGACTGCGTGGTCGCCTTCGTGGAGCACCACGCCCGTCCCCGGACCGAGGTGATGCTGCACGGCCTGGAGCAGATCCCGCGCCGAGAGCTGGAGTACCGGGGCACGACGTTCACGGAGATGGACGTGGACGCGGTCCTCGCGCGCCATCCCAAGGTGGCCCTCGTGGACGAGCTGGCGCACACCAATGTCCCCGGCTCGCGCAACCCCAAGCGCTGGCAGGACGTCGAGGAACTGCTCGCCGCCGGGATCGATGTCGTCTCCACCGTCAACATCCAGCACCTGGAGTCACTCGGCGATGTCGTGGAGTCCATCACCGGCGTCCGGCAGCAGGAGACCGTGCCGGACGAGGTGGTACGGCGGGCCGATCAGATAGAGCTGGTCGACATGTCTCCGGAGGCGCTGCGCCGCCGGATGGCCCACGGCAACATCTACAAGCCGGACAAGGTCGACGCGGCCCTGTCGAACTACTTCCGGCCCGGAAACCTGACCGCCCTGCGCGAACTCGCCCTGCTCTGGGTCGCCGACCGGGTGGACGAGTATCTGACCGAGTACCGCAGCGCCCACCGGGTGTCCCGGATCTGGGGCTCGCGGGAGCGGATCGTGGTCGGCCTGACCGGTGGTCCGGAGGGCCGGACGCTGATCCGCCGGGCCGCGCGACTGGCCGAGAAGGGTGCCGGGGGCGAGGTCCTCGCCGTCTACATCGCCCGCAGCGACGGTCTCACCGGCGCCTCGCCCAAGGAACTCGCCGTCCAGCGCACCCTGGTCGAGGATCTCGGCGGCACCTTCCACCATGTCGTCGGCGACGACATCCCCGCGTCCCTGCTCGACTTCGCGCGGGGCGTCAACGCCACCCAGATCGTGCTGGGCTCCTCCCGCCGCAAGAGCTGGCAGTACGTCTTCGGGCCGGGGGTCGGGGCGACCGTCGCCCGCGAGTCCGGGCCCGATCTGGACGTCCATATCGTCACCCACGAGGAGGCCGCCAAGGGGCGCGGGCTGCCCGTCGCCCGGGGCGCCCGGCTGGGGCGGGGCCGGATCCTGTGGGGCTGGATCGTCGGGCTGGCCGGACCGCCGCTGCTGACGCTGCTGCTCAGCACGGTCAGCATCGGCCTCGCCAACGACATGCTGCTCTTCCTCACCGTGACGGTCGCCGCCGCCCTGCTCGGTGGGCTCTATCCGGCGCTCGCCTCGGCCGCCTTCGGCTCGCTCCTGCTGAACTGGTTCTTCACCTATCCCCTGCACCGGCTGACCATCGCCGACCCCAAGAACATCGTCGCCCTGGTCATCTTCATCGGGGTCGCGGTGTCGGTCGCGTCCGTCGTGGACACCGCCGCCCGGCGCACCCATCAGGCGGCCCGGCTCAGAGCCGAGGCGGGCATACTCTCCTTCCTCGCGGGCAATGTGCTGCGCGGCGAGACCAGCCTCGAAGAGCTGCTGGAACGGGTCCGGGAGACCTTCGGCATGGAGTCGGCGGCCATGCTGGAGCGGTCCAGCGACGTCGACCCCTGGACCTGCGTCGGCCGTGCGGGCGTCGGACCGGCCCCCGAGCGGCCCGAGGACGCCGATGTGGACGTCCCCGTCGGCGACCATATGGCGCTCGCGCTCACCGGCCGGGTGCTGCCCGCCTCCGACCGCCGGGTGCTCGCCGCGTTCGCCGCGCAGGCGGCCGTGGTCCTGGACCGGCGCCGGCTGCGCGAGGAGGCCCACCAGGCCCGCGCGCTGGCCGAGGGCAACCGCATCCGCACCGCGCTGCTGGCCGCCGTCAGCCATGATCTGCGGACCCCGCTCGCCGGGATCAAGGCGGCGGTCTCGTCGCTGCGATCGGACGACGTGGCCTGGTCGGAGGAGGATCAGGCCGAGCTGCTGGAGGGCATCGAGGAGGGTGCCGACCGGCTCGACCATCTCGTCGGCAATCTGCTCGACATGTCCCGCCTCCAGACCGGGACCGTCACCCCGATCATCCGCGACATCGACGTGGACGAGGTGGTGCCGATGGCGCTCGGCGGGGTGCCCGAGGACAGCGTGGAACTGGATATTCCGGAGACCTTGCCGATGGTGTCCGTGGACGCCGGGCTGCTGGAGCGGTCGGTGGCCAATCTGGTGGAGAACGCCGTCAAGTACAGCCCGCCGGAGCAGACCGTGCTGGTCGCCGGGAGCGCGATGGCGGACCGGGTGGAGGTCCGGGTGGTCGACCGGGGGCCGGGCGTGCCGGACGAGGCGAAGGAACGCATCTTCGAGCCCTTCCAGCGGCACGGGGACGTACCCCGGGGCGCGGGTGTCGGGCTCGGCCTCGCCGTCGCCCGCGGCTTCACCGAGGCGATGGGCGGCACACTGACCGCGGAGGACACCCCGGGCGGCGGCCTGACGATGGTGCTGACCCTGAGGGCGGCCCGGCGCGACGCCGACCGGCGGGAGCAGGACCAGCAGGAGGACGGGGACCGGGCGACGGCGCCCGGTGGCGGGGAACCGGCCGAGACGGATGGCGCCGGGGAGCCGGTGGATGTGACGACGACAGCGCGGGCCGACCGTCCGCGCACCGGGGCCGAGGGCCCCGTACGAACCGAAAGGCGGGCTTCATGACCCGGGTGCTCGTGATCGACGACGAGCCGCAGATCGTGCGCGCCCTCGTGATCAACCTCAAGGCCCGCAAGTACGAGGTCGACGCGGCCCACGACGGGGCCACCGCCCTCCAGCTCGCCGCCGCCCGCCACCCCGATGTGGTCGTGCTGGACCTGGGCCTCCCGGACATGGACGGCGTCGAGGTGATCAAGGGGCTGCGGGGCTGGACCCGCGTACCGATCCTGGTGCTGTCCGCGCGGCACTCCTCCGACGAGAAGGTCGAGGCGCTGGACGCGGGCGCGGACGACTACGTCACCAAGCCCTTCGGCATGGACGAACTCCTCGCCCGGCTCCGGGCGGCCGTACGCCGGGCCGAGCCCACCGGCGCCGGGGAGGACGAGGTGACCGTCGAGACCGACGACTTCACCGTCGACCTCGCCGCGAAGAAGGTCAACAGGGCCGGGAAGGACGTACGGCTCACCCCCACCGAGTGGCATCTGCTGGAGGTGCTGGTGCGCAACACCGGGCGCCTGGTCAGCCAGAAACAGCTGCTCCAGGAGGTGTGGGGGCCCTCGTACGGGACGGAGACCAACTATCTGCGGGTCTATATGGCCCAGCTGCGCCGCAAGCTGGAGGCGGACCCCTCGCACCCCCGGCACTTCATCACCGAGCCGGGGATGGGATACCGCTTCGAGAAATGAGGGGTACTGGGCTGTCGGGGTGCCCCGGTACCCTTCAGACATGAGTGCTGTTCCTGATTCCGACAAGCCGGTGGGCCGGTTCCGGCGCATGCTCGACCGGCTCTCCTCGTCGCAGGAGGACCTGGAGTCCGAGGAGCTGCGCGAGGACGCGGACGTCACCGGCTGCACCCGCATCTGTGACTGCCACGACCGACAGATAGTCACGGTTACTGGTACCTTGCGCACGGTCACGCTGCGTCCTCGGGCCGGTGTCCCGGCCCTGGAGGCCGAGCTGTTCGACGGCTCCGCCCCGCTGGACGTGGTGTGGCTGGGGCGGCGTTCCATCGTCGGGATCGAGCCGGGCCGCAGGATGATCGCGTCGGGCCGGATCTCGATGAGCCGGGGCCGCAGAGTGCTGTTCAATCCCAAGTACGAACTGAGACCCCTCGGACGGGAGTAGCCGGTGACGTCGCTCGACAAGCCGACCGAAGACGCCCAGCAGGAGCGGGAGCGGGAGCACGATTCCCGCGCGGTCACCGAGGCCGCACTGTTCGAGGCGTTCGGTGGCGTCCGGGGCATGGTCGAGACGGTCGTCCCGGGCCTGCTGTTCGTGAGCATCTACACGATCAACAAGGACCTGCATCTGTCGGCCATCGCCGCGCTCGCCGTGTCCCTGGTGCTCGTGGTGGTCCGCCTCGCCATGAAGGACACCGTCAAGCACGCCTTCAGCGGCGTCTTCGGGGTCGCCTTCGGTGTGGTCTTCGCGATGATGACCGGCAACGCCAAGGACTTCTATCTGCCGGGCATGCTCTACACGGTGGGGCTGGGCCTCGCCTATATCGTCACCACGCTGTGCGGGGTGCCGCTGATCGGGCTGATCCTCGGGCCGGTGTTCAAGGAGAACCTGTCCTGGCGGACCCGGAACCCGGGGCGGAAGAAGGCGTACGCCAAGGCGAGCTGGGCGTGGGGGCTGATTCTGCTCGGCAAGTCGGCGATTCTGTTCCCGCTGTACTGGTGGGCGGACACGACGCAGCTGGGGTGGGTGCTCGTTTCGCTGAAGATCCCGCCGTTCCTGTTGGCGGTGTGGTTGACGTGGGTGTTCCTGGCGAAGGCGCCCGCGCCGATTGATGTGTTCGCGGAGATGGAGGCGGAGGGCTCCGCCAAGGAGGGCGTGAAGTAGGGGCGGGTCGGTTTGGGCTTTTGGGGCCCGGCGTTCCGGTGCACCTGCCGGGGGCTCCGCCCCCGGACCCCCGACCTATGCCCACCCTGCCACCCGTCTCGGTGGGATGGATCGGTGCCGAAGGGCGGTCGGTTGCTCGGGGGGAATTGGTCGGAGCCGGAGGGTGGTCGCTTGTCTCGGGGGGATTGGTCGGCTTCGAAGAGCAGCTGCTCGTTTCGGTGGGATGGGTATGCGTCGGAGGACGGTCGCCCCGCTCGGCGGGGGATTGGTCGGCCTCGAAGAGCAGCCGTTCGTCTCGGTGGGATGGATCGGTGCCGGAGGGCGGTCGCCCCGTTCGGGGGGATTGGTCGGCTTCGAAGGACAGCCGTTCGTCTCCGTGGGATGGGTGGGCGTCGGAGGGCGGTCGCCCCGTTCGGGGGGATTGGTCGGCGTCGAAGGACAGCCGCTTGTCTCGGTGGGATGGGTGGGCGTCGGAGGACGGTCGCTTGTTTTGGTGGGGCGGATGGGCGTCGGAGGACAGTCGCTTGTTCCGGTGGGATGGATCAGTGCCGGAGGGGCGGCTGATCGTCTCGGGGGGATTAGTCGGCGGCGAAAGGCGGTCCCTCGTCTCGGGGGGATAGAGCGGCGCCGAAAGGCGGTCGGTCGCCCCGGTGGGGTCGGTTGGTGTCGAAGGGTGGGCGCTTGTCTCGGGTTGTTGGGAGTGGCTGGGGAGAGACGGACAAAGACCGGAGGGGCCCCGCGATGGCAGCGGGGCCCCTCCGTTTGTCGGCTTCGCCGGGGGTCTGTTAGGTCGTCGGTTCCTGTCGGCGTTCCGAGAGCAGGTCCTCCAGTTGTTCCTCCCTTGCCTGGGCGGCGACGAAGAGGAGTTCGTCGCCGGCCTCCAGGGAGTCCTCACGGGTGGGGGTGAGGACGCGGTTGCCGCGGATGATGGTGACCAGGGAGGTGTCCTCCGGCCAGTCCACATCGCCTACCTGCGTGCCGGCCAGGGCGGACTCCTCGGGGAGGGTCAGCTCGACCAGGTTGGCGTCACCGTGGCTGAAGCGGAGCAGCCGGACCAGGTCGCCCACGCTCACCGCCTCCTCCACCAGCGCGGACATCAGCCGCGGGGTGGAGACGGCGACATCGACGCCCCACGCCTCGTTGAACAACCACTCGTTCTTGGGGTTGTTGACGCGGGCGACGACCCGCGGAACCCCGTACTCCGTCTTGGCGAGCAGGGAGACGACCAGGTTGACCTTGTCGTCGCCGGTCGCGGCGATGACGACATTGCAGCGCTGGAGCGCGGCCTCGTCCAGGGACGTGATCTCGCAGGCGTCGGCCAGCAGCCACTCCGCCTGGGGCACCCGCTCGACCGAGATCGCCGTCGGGGCCTTGTCGATCAGCAGGATCTCATGGCCGTTCTCCAGCAGTTCGCCCGCGATCGAGCGGCCCACCGCGCCGGCCCCGGCAATGGCGACCCTCATCAGTTGCCGCCCTCCTTCGGGCCCTCTGCGAAGGCCGCCTCGACCTTCTCGACCTCGTCCGTGCGCATCATGACGTGCACGAGGTCGCCCTCCTGGAGCACCGTCTGCGACGACGGCAGGATCGCCTCGCCCAGCCGGGTCAGGAAGGCCACCCGGACACCGGTCTCCTCCTGGAGTCTGCTGATCTTGTGGCCCACCCAGGCGTGCGAGGCGTGGACCTCGGCGAGCTGGACACCGCCGGTGGGATCACGCCACAGCGGCTCCGAGCCGGACGGCAGCAGCCGGCGCAGCATCTGATCGGCGGTCCAGCGGACCGTGGCGACGGTGGGGATGCCGAGCCGCTGATACACCTCCGCGCGGCGGGGGTCGTAGATCCGGGCGGCGACGTTCTCCACGGCGAACATCTCGCGGGCCACCCGGGCGGCGATGATGTTGGAGTTGTCGCCGCTGGAGACGGCGGCGAAGGCACCCGCCTCCTCGATGCCGGCCTCGCGCAGGGTGTCCTGGTCGAAGCCGACGCCGGTGACCCGGCGACCGCCGAAGGAGGAGCCAAGGCGTCGGAAGGCGGTGGGGTCCTGGTCGATCACGGCGACCGTGTGCCCCTGTTGCTCCAGGGTCTGGGCGAGAGCGGAACCCACTCTGCCGCAGCCCATGATGACGATGTGCACGACCGTCCTTCCGAGGTCAGGGGTGTTGTTGACGTGGCTGGTTCTAGGGTCTCAGACCGTCGCCCAAGCTACACACGCACGGTGGCCGGAGGGCACCCCTGTGCAGTCCCGTCCGGCGCGGGGCGGACGGTCAGCGCCGGCTGATCCTCCGGACACTGAGCAGGGTGAGGATGCCGAGGCCGATCAGGGCGGCGGTGGCGCCGATCAGCTCTGCGGTGGCGGGCATGGGACCTCCGGGCGTCCGAGGGGCGGGATGGCTCTGGGCGGGATCGATCGGGCGGGATGGATGGGGAGGGACGGATGGGGCGGGCTCTGTGAGGGGAGACGCCGGAAGGGCGGTCGGTGCCTGTCCGGCGCTGGCGGGAGGATCGTGCTGGTGGGGGGATCGTCGTACAGGCATGGTTGTCGTACCGGAAGGGGCGTCGGCGGTGCCGCCGAATCGGGGGTGTGATTCACCCGTGGGGCAGATCGGGGGCGGCTGTGCGGGGGGTGCCGGATCTGTGGCCTGGATCTCGTGCACGATGCGGGCGGTCGGGCGTTCGAGCCCGTACGATGCTCAGTCGTGTCCAAACTGACCGACGTGCCCAAACGGATCCTCATCGGGCGCGCACTGCGCAGTGACCGGCTGGGGGAAACGCTCCTGCCGAAGCGCGTCGCCCTCCCGGTGTTCGCGTCCGACCCGCTGTCCTCGGTGGCGTACGCGCCGGGCGAGGTGCTGCTGGTCCTGTCCATCGCGGGTGTGTCGGCGTACCAGTTCAGTCCCTGGATCGCGCTCGCGGTCGTGGTGCTGATGTTCACCGTGGTCGCCTCCTACCGGCAGAACGTGCACGCCTACCCGAGCGGGGGCGGCGACTACGAGGTGGCGACCACCAATCTGGGTCCCAAGGCGGGGCTGACGGTCGCCAGCGCGCTGCTCGTCGACTATGTCCTGACCGTCGCCGTCTCCATCTCCTCCGGCATCGAGAACCTGGGCTCGGCGATCCCGTTCGTGGTCGAGAACAAGGTCGCCTGCGCGGTCGCCGTGATCGTGCTGCTGACGGTGATGAATCTGCGCGGGGTGCGGGAGTCGGGCACGCTGTTCTCGATCCCGACGTATGTCTTCGTCGCGGGTGTCTTCATCATGATCGCGTGGGGGGCGTACCGGGGGCTGGTCCTGGACGACACCATGCGGGCGCCGACCGCGGGCTTCGAGATCGAGGCGGAGCATCAGGGGCTGGCCGGTTTCGCCCTGGTGTTCCTGCTGCTGCGGGCGTTCTCGTCGGGCTGCGCCGCGCTGACCGGTGTGGAGGCGATCTCCAACGGGGTGCCCGCCTTCCGCAAGCCCAAGTCCCGTAACGCGGCGACCACGCTGGCGCTGATGGGGCTGCTGGCGGTCACGATGTTCTGCGGGATCATCGGGCTGGCCATGGCCAGCAACGTACGGATGGCGGAGAACCCGGCGCACGATCTGCTGGAGAACGGTGTCCCGGTCGGCTCGGACTATGTCCAGAACCCGGTGATCTCCCAGGTCGCCGAGGCGGTCTTCGGCAGCGGCAGCTTCCTCTTCCTGGTGCTGGCGGCGGCCACGGCGCTGGTGCTCTTCCTCGCCGCCAACACCGCGTACAACGGCTTCCCGGTGCTCGGCTCGATACTCGCCCAGGACCGCTACCTCCCGCGCCAGCTCCACACCCGCGGCGACCGGCTCGCCTTCTCCAACGGCATCGTCCTGCTGGCGGGCGCGGCGGGACTGCTGGTCTGGATCTACGGCGCGGACTCGACGCGGCTGATCCAGCTCTACATCGTCGGGGTCTTCGTCTCCTTCACCCTCAGCCAGACCGGCATGGTCCGGCACTGGAACCGCCACCTCGCGGTCGAGAAGGACCCGGCGAAGCGGCGGCGGATGATCCGCTCCCGCGCGATCAACGCGTTCGGCGCGTTCTTCACGGGGCTGGTGCTGGTCGTGGTCCTGGTGACCAAGTTCACCCATGGAGCCTGGGTGGCGCTGCTGGGCATGGTCCTCTTCTACGGCGTCATGACCGTCATCCGGCGCCACTACGACCGGGTCTCGGAGGAGCTGGCCGCGCCGGAGGAGCCCAGCGACGACAGCGTGCGGCCCTCGCGGGTGCACTCGGTGGTGCTCATTTCCAAGATCCACCGTCCGACGCTGCGGGCTCTGGCCTACGCCAAGCTGATGCGCTCGGACACGCTGGAGGCGCTCAGCGTCAATGTGGACCCGGCCGAGACGAAGGCGCTGCGCGAGGAGTGGGAGCGGCGCGGGATCGACGTCCCGCTGAAGGTGCTGGACTCGCCGTACCGGGAGATCACCCGGCCGGTGATCGAGTATGTGAAGAGCCTGCGGCGCGAGTCGCCGCGGGACGCGGTGTCCGTGATCATCCCGGAGTACGTGGTCGGGCACTGGTACGAGCAACTGCTCCACAACCAGAGCGCGCTGCGGCTCAAGGGGCGGCTGTTGTTCACGCCGGGGGTGATGGTGACGTCGGTGCCGTATCAGCTGGAGTCGTCGGAGGCGGCCCGGCAGCGGGCACGGAAGCGGCAGGAGTGGAATGCGCCGGGGGCGGTGCGGCGGGGGCCGGCCGGGGTGTGGAGGGCTCGGAACGCGGAACGCGCGTCGTCGCTCCGTCGCTCGCGCCGGCCCCTCAGCGTGCCGCCGCCGCGGCCTCC